>CANJLI010000001.1 GCA_947475005.1 Deltaproteobacteria bacterium
AATACTATCTGCGATTTTGAGAGGGTGGGAGGCCCCGAGCGAGCGCCGGCCTTGGCCCCTCAAATGGTAACTGAAAGGAATCCGACCGCTCTCCCATTGCGAGGCAAGGAGGTGTGGAAACTGCGCAGCTGGTTCCACAAAAGAAGAAGCAGCTGGTTCCACAGAAGAAGAAGAAGAAGAAGAAGAAGAAGAAGAAGAAGAAGAAGAAGAAGAAGAAGAAGAAGAAGAAGAAGAAGAAGAAGAAGAAGAAGAAGCAACTACCTGGGTAGTTACGATTCTGATCTAATTGAGGGAGAAAAGCTGGGGGAACTCATTCAAAAGCTCTTTCATCAACCTTCTATCGCATATCTTCATATTCACAACGCTCGCCCGGGTTGCTACGCCTGTAAAATTGACAGAGTTACTTAAAACAAGATTTTGGAGCCGCAGCCTCCCCAGTTGTCTCCATGCTGCCGCGTATTGCCCCGAGTTTTTCCTGCCAAGCGGGGCGTTTGAAGAACTTGCCTCGAAATTTGCGCTGGTCGGGATTGTGGATTAAAAATCCCGTGCCACGGGTATCTTCGACCCAGTCGATGAGTACATTTTCCACAAAGGGGTGAGTATCGGGGTCAACCAATATCTCGATCGATACTCCTTCTTTCTCCAATGGAATCCGCATATCGGTTTCGGACGCCTCATCGAAGGTGACGCCGTAGAAAAACCCATCACATCCTTTTCCCTCTAGGTAGAGACGAGGGAATTTGCTGTGCCACTCTTTATTTTCTGCTTGTAGAGCGATCGCCTTATGGATGGCTCGTTCGGTTATCTGTATCATGGGTCTCACTATTCAAAAAATGTCGTGTAATTCTCACAAAATTCTTCCACTGTACTTGTCATTGCTTCTGACCAACTCTCGACTTTCCATTTATGAAATGGAATCTTTGCTACTTTCATAAGAGCACAAGCAAGCGCTTCAGGAATCCAGCCACTCCCTCTCGTATGAAGGGATGCCTGTACATAGAGCCAATGAATTTTGGCAATCTTTGTTATCAAGCTACTATCATTTGCACGTAATTTATCAATGAACTCAGCATAGATAATCTGCAACTCTTTATAGATCAGATCTCTTTTGCTATCACACATATCAGGGCAATGAAGAATTTGAATAAAAGTATCTATCTGGTCCTTCTCATACACTAGACTGTCGCTAGGAAGTTGAGACAGAATATAAGCCAATCGCTTTTGATCAGAAGTGCTCCAATATCCTCGACCATAATGCTGAGCCGCACAAGAAAGTACAATTTTTTCTCCTGAGCTTGCACGATAGCAAAAAAATGGTACCGTTTTTTGCGAAGGTGGTGTGCAGCAAATCGCCCATCTTTGGAGATCACTAGACCAAACACTCAATCCCAAGGGAAGAAATCGATAAGTTTCCTTGGGAGGCAGCCCTTCTAACAAACTCCACCTAAATGCCGGCTTACATAATTTTCGCTTCAATTGTTCACGATAACCATCTCGTGTACCGTTTATGAGACCTGTAGTAAATGTCATTTCAGTGCTAAGATGGAGTCCGAATAGAGAGACAGCGGATGGATCAGAACACTTGAGTAAAGCCACTTGATATCTTTTTGCAGCCAAGTACTCGATACTATTTTTAATCTGAGAACTCCAAGGGGAGTTTTTTTCTATTGCAGCAGACACTGTCAAAACAGCTTGATGGGTATACCTCTGGAAATCACCTTGAGTCCCTGTATAATAAGCTCCCCCATCGTGTTCGTAGAGAAAGCCGTACACGAGCTCGCTGGGAGCCTCATCCGATACAGCAACCTCTTGGCTTAGAATCTCCTCTACTGTTTTTTCATCGCCCACATACTCGTGAAATCTTGAAAGCCACAGATCTTTATGTGGTTCAGCTTCAGCAGCGGTAGCTACACCGTCAAAATGTAAGGAGAAAACGGCTGCAAGCTGGCAGAAAAAAATGGCTCTTTGGGTTATTTGTGTCATGGTTTTCCGTTTCTATTGTGAGCCCTGCGGGGACACCCGATGCGAGTGTCCCCTCAACAGGGGTACCGGGGACACTCGCATCGGGTGTCCCCACAAGGCCTGAATGTCCCACAAGTTCGGGACGGGGACACTCGCATCGGGTGTCCCCACAGGGCCTGAATGTCCCCGCAATCAAAATCTAAACTGGCATAAAGTTAACTGAATTGGTAAACATTATGCCCAGCTCTGAGAAGTAGGGCTGAAAGTTGTACCACAAGGACAAAAGAGAAGTAATAAAAATGGCAGGTAACGACAAGTCACCCTTTTCCAGAGCCGAGTACCCAGCCGGCTTTGAGAGCCAAGTAGAGAGCGATGCGTTCCCCAAAGGCCTCGACGAAGACGTCATTCGTAGGCTCTCCGAACGGAAAAAGGAACCCAATTTTCTCCTGCAATTTCGGCTGAAAGCCTATCGGCACTGGCTCAAATGCACCCCTCCGACCTGGGCGAAGGTGACATTTCCTCCGATCGACTTTCAAGACATTCGATATTATTCCGCCCCGCGTACCCAAAAAGACGGCCCCGCCCGTCTCGAGGACGTGGAGCCCGAGATTTTGGCCACTTTCGAGCGATTGGGCATCCCCCTCTCGGAGCAAAAGCGCCTCACCGGGGTAGCAGTAGATGCCGTATTCGACAGCGTCTCCGTGGGCACCACCCATCAAAAAGAACTCGAGCAGGTTGGGGTAATCTTCTGCTCCTTTTCGGAAGCAGTCCACAACCACCCTGAGAAAATCGAACAATATCTTGGCACTGTAGTCCCGTACCAAGACAACTACTATGCAGCCCTCAACTCTGCGGTCTTTAGCGATGGGTCCTTCGTGTTTATCCCCAAAGGGGTGCAGTGCCCCTTGGACCTCTCCACCTACTTCCGGATCAACGCACGGGAAACCGGGCAATTTGAGCGCACGCTGATCATCGCAGAGGAAGGCAGCAAAGTGAGCTACCTCGAGGGCTGTACGGCCCCCATGCGAGACGAAAACCAGCTTCACGCTGCGGTAGTAGAGCTTGTTGCCATGAAACAGGCAGAGATCAAATACTCCACGGTGCAAAACTGGTACGCAGGCGACGCCCAAGGCAAAGGGGGCATCTACAACTTCGTCACCAAACGCGGTCTGTGCAAGGGAGAAGAGTCCAAAATCTCCTGGACCCAGGTAGAAGCCGGCTCTGCCATCACCTGGAAATACCCCAGTGTGGTTCTGCGTGGAAATCGCTCCAAGGGAGAGTTCTACTCCGTCGCTTTGACAAACCACAAGATGCAAGCTGACACAGGCACCAAGATGATCCACTTGGGCAAGGACACCACGAGCCGCATCGTATCCAAGGGTATCAGTGCCGATGGCTCCTCCAATACCTACCGAGGGTTGGTAAAAGCAGGACCCAACGCCCACAACGCTCGCAACTACACAGTTTGCGACTCCATGTTGGTGGGGGATAACTGCTCAGCCCATACCTATCCGACGATGGAGGTAAAGAACCAAACCGCTACCATCGAACACGAGGCCACTACGTCAAAAGTGAGTGCCGAGGAAATATTCTATTTTACCTCCCGAGGTATTAGCGAAGAGCAAGCGGTGAGCTTGCTACTCAACGGATTTTGCAAAGAAGTATTCAATCAACTCCCCTTGGAATTTTCGGTGGAAGCCGTCAAGCTCCTCGAAATGAAGTTAGAAGAAAGCGTAGGATAGGCCATGCTCAGTATCAAAAATCTACATGCTACCATCAATGGAGAAACCGTTCTCCATGGCATCAATTTGGAAGTAAAAGAAGGGGAAGTGCACGCCATCATGGGCCCTAACGGCTCTGGCAAAAGCACCCTTTCGAAGATCATTGCAGGGCACCCGTCCTACGAGATCACCCAGGGAGAGATTCTCTACGACATCAACATGAAGCAAGTCGATCTCAGCACCTTGCGTGCAGACGAGCGTGCCCGAGAGGGAATCTTTCTTGCATTTCAATATCCCATCGAAGTACCAGGGGTTAGCAACTTTGAGTTCTTGCGTACCGCATTCAACTCGGTGGCTACCCATCAAGGAGCGGAAGAACTAGATTCCTTCGATTTCCAACGATTGGTAGAAGGAAAACTCAAAGACTTGCAAATGGACAGCAAGTTCCTCTCTCGCCATGTAAACGTGGATTTTTCCGGTGGAGAGAAGAAGCGTAACGAGATTCTACAGATGGCTGTACTGCAACCTCGTCTTGCCCTCCTCGATGAAACCGACTCCGGTCTCGATGTGGACTCCTTGCAACAGGTGGCACATGCACTTAACATGCTAAAAACTCCTGAAAATGCGTATATTTTGGTGACCCATTACCATCGCATCCTCGAACATGTAGTCCCGGATCACATTCATATTTTGGCAAACGGTCGCATCGTACATTCTGGAGATGCGAGCTTGGCCCTAGAGATTGAAAAAAATGGGTATGAGCCGTTCCTACGGGGGTCCAACGAATGAAGGAGGCCCGTGAATTTCGATTGGTATTTTTAGAGGGTCACTACTCCGAAAAGGACAGTACCCCCTTGGACCCACAATGGCTCACGTTGACGCCCATCGAAGGGGGAGGGCTTCGTCTCTCTATTGAAAAAACACTTTCAACCCCGATCTATCTGATTCACCGCTGTGAGGGCATTGCGGCAGCCCAATCGCAACTACAGGTACATATCGCTTCAGGTGTACATGTGAGCCTTTGTGAGCGATTTATGCCCATGCCAGCTGCAACAGGGGGATGGAGAGGCACTACCGAGATTACCCTCGCAAAAGCTGCGCACTGTGAATATCTTCATCTGCAAGAGCCTGTTGCCGGAGCATGGGAACACGACGTTTCCGTGTACCAAGAGGCCGACAGCGTATGGGAGGCTCATACGTTCCTTACAGGCGCTGGCTCTCATCGAGCAGATTTCCACATGGAACAAGCGGGTACCCACGCCAATGCCACGCTCTTGGGGGCATTTTTGGGCCACGATACCCAAAGCGTGAACGTATCGAGCACGGTGGTCCACGGAGTCCCTGAAACCCGAAGTCGACAGCTAGTAAAAGGCATCGCTGCCGATCAGTCCCGTTGTAGCTTTCATGGGATGGTGCACGTGAAGCCCCATGCCAAAAATGCCTATGGTAAGATGCACAACCACAACCTACTCCTGGATTCTACAGCAGAAGTACAGACAATGCCGTGCTTTCAGATCGAGCACGATCAGGTAGTCTGCAACCACGGGGCAACGGTGGGGCAGCTGCGTACCGATGAGCTCTTCTACCTACAAGCTCGAGGGATTTTACCTGCTCGAGCCGAACAATTGCTGAGCCGTGCTTTTATCGAAGAGCCAGCTGCTGAGATCTTGCAACGTCCAGAAGTAGGACCTGCGATCACGGCCTATATCGATGCTTTTTTCACGGGACGTGCTGCCATCAAGGGGAATACGCCATGAACAACCAGCTGGAGCTCTACCAACAGGTAATCTTGGAGCACAATCGAAAGCCCAAGAACTTTGGAAAACTCGACTCTGCGACCCACCGCGCCGAAGGATTCAATCCCATTTGTGGGGATCATTTCTGGGTGGCCTTACAGCTTAATGCCGAAGGGCGTGTGGAAGGGATCGCCTTTGAGGGCTCCGGTTGTGCCATCTCCAAAGCCTCTGCCTCCATGATGACCGAGGCCGTGAAGGGAAAAACCCAGGCAGACGCCTTGACACTTTGTGCCCAATTTCAACTCCTGGTAAAGGGGGAACCGAAAGAAGGAACCTCCCTTGGGAAGCTAGAAGTTTTCTCCAACATTTGGAAATATCCAGCCCGCGTCAAGTGCGCAGGCCTTGCATGGCATGCCTTACAAGGGGCTTTTGCCAAGACAGCCGTAGTGAGTACCGAGACCGAAGAGGAAGCTGTTACTGAGAAAGGACCTCAATCATGATCCGATTTCGCATTCAAAGCACACCGAACCCCCAAGCTCGTAAGTACATGATCGATCGTCCGCTCAAAACCACGGGGAAGGTCTCCTACAAACAGGCTGAAGAGTGCCAACATGTGCCCCTTGCCCAGGCCCTTTTGTGCCTTGTAGGGGTTACCCAGGTACATTTTTACCAAAATACGGTAACAATTACCCAAGATGGAAGCTTGGAGTGGAGTGTGCTGGATCAGCAGGTTCAACAAGCCATTCGTCAGCTCATGGACTTTCATGATCCTGATTTTCTTGATACTTTAACGCCTCCCGTGCAGCGCAAGTTCATTTCCCCCGAGCTTGAAAAAATTGAAGATATCCTCGATCGTACCATTCGACCTGGGTTACAGATGGACGGTGGCGACTTAGAACTGGTAGAGTTAGACAATCACTTGCTCACTGTGCGTTACCTCGGTGCGTGCGGGGGTTGCCCAAGCTCCATGACGGGAACCTTGGAAGCGATTCGAGGCATCCTCAAAAGCGAGTTTGATGAAAAGATCGAAGTGGTGGCGTTGTGAACCTTACCGCTAAAAGTCGCTATGCCCTCAAAATCATGATGGACCTTGCCGTTCATGAAGAGGAAGGCCACCAGCAACGGGCCAAGATGGCAGCGCGCCAAGCGGTTCCCCTCGAGTTTATGGACCAAGTTCTCAGTCGATTGCGAGAACACGGTCTTGTGGTGAGTTTTCGAGGTCGAAATGGAGGCGTGGCCTTGAGTCGCACGCCAGCCGAAATCAACTTGTGGGACATCTTCGTTGCAGTGGAAGATCGATTTTTCCCTGTACTGTGTGTCCAAGACAATCACTTGTGCAGAGGAGAAGCACAGTGCATATCTTCAGAAGCATGGACAGATGTTTATGCGGAGCTCCAAGGGGTATTAAAGGGAAAAACCCTCAAAGCCCTGGTGGCCAAGTGGGAAGGCCGACGCCCTCCGATTGGGACTGAAATGAAAAACCCCCCAATCTGCCGAGGCTCTCAAGCTGGACGACGCAATGAAGCGGAGCCAGCTCTTTCATCCTGATGCAGAGCATCAGAACTACATACACAAACATTTCACATCCCGTGAAATGTAATTTTTAACTGGTCATTGGTACACATATGGATCTCTTACTCAGCTGCCACAAAGTCGGCAAAACCTTTGGTTCTACCCCGTTATTCACGGATTTAAGTTTTGGTATCTACCAACGCGATCGCGTGGGCCTTATCGGTGCGAACGGCGCAGGCAAAAGTACCTTGCTCAAGATTATGGCAGGTGAGATGGAGCCAGATGCGGGACGCGTAACGCTCAAAACAAACACCAAAACCAACTACGTGCCCCAGACACCTCAGTTTCGACCTGAGCAGACAGTTATGGAAGCTGCCATGGAAGCTGCAGAGAAAGCAGGCGTGCACGAGCATGACCTCATGGTGGAAGTTTCCATCGCTTTGGGGCAATTGGGATTTACAGACTGGGAGCAACCGGTGGGCGCCCTCTCTGGGGGATGGAAGAAACGCTTGGCCATCGGATGCGGTACCTTGGGAGAGCCGGACCTGGTGTTCTTCGATGAGCCTACCAACCATCTCGATTGGGAAGGCTTGTTATGGCTTGAAGGGTTCTTGCAAAAAGCCCCTTTCGCATGGATTGCCATTAGTCACGATCGATACTTACTCACCAAAACCGTACAACGAGTCATCGAAATTGATTCGCGTTTAGAAGATGGTCTGCTTGAAACCGATGGTGCCTATGATGCTCACGTAGAAAAGAAGGAAGCGCTTCTTTCCGGTTTGCTCGAGCGTCAAGATCGCCTTGAAAATACATTTAAAATCGAGCAAGAGTGGTCGAGGCGAGGACCCAAAGCCCGAGGCACCAAGGCAAAATACCGCATGGATGGCGTGGAGGAGAAGAAGGGAGAGCTTGCCGACCTGCGTCGACGGAATCAAACTCAATCTCTCGGTATCGAGTTTCTCTCCAGTGGACGGAAAACAAAAACTTGGATCGAACTGAAAGATGTAAGTTTGTCTCGAGGGGAAAATCACCTCATTGAAAAGCTGAACTTCACTTTGGCTTCAAAAATGATCGTGGGTATTTTGGGGGCCAATGGGGCAGGAAAATCCAGCCTCCTCCAGCTTCTTACGGGTGCACAAACACCGACAGAAGGGACAATTAAGCGCGCTGAGAATTTGCGCGTGTTATACATGGAACAAGAGCGAGAGAGCTTGCCTCTTACAGCTACCTTGCGCAGCGCCTTGGCTGAACACGGGGACCAAGTGGTGGTACAGGGCCAATCAGTCCATGTGGTCACCTGGGCCAAACGATTTGGATTTGCAGCTCATCAACTCGACACCTTGGTACATAAATTATCTGGAGGAGAACAAGCTCGTTTGCTATTGGCGCGCTTGTTGACCCACGAAGCCGATGTACTCCTTCTCGATGAACCGACCAACGATCTCGATATTGGAACGTTGGAAGAGCTCGAAAGATGCCTCGAGCTCTTCTCGGGTACTGTCGTACTTGTTACCCACGATCGATACTTGATCAGTCGACTGTGCACCCACTTTTTAGGATTCACAGAAAAAGGAGTGTTGGCGCCTTTTGCAAGTTTGGAGCAATGGCTAAAAGACTTTGCTGACTTGTCCAACGGAGGGGGAAAGAAAAAGTCTGCTGCGATTGCGACACCGGAAGCACCTGCAGAGCCTAATAAGAAGAAACGTTCCTACAAAGAACAGCGAGAATGGGACACCATCGAAGCGAGTATCGCAAAAGCGGAAGCAGAGCTCGCAGCGCTGGAGGCACAGCTCGCACAACCAGGGCTCAGCTCTGGAGCTCTACAAAAACTTTGCCCAGAGATTGAAGCGAAGCGCATCGAGATCGAACGCTTGTTTCAACGATGGAGCGAGTTGGAATAGAGAGTAATACAACCCTTTTGATGGAGCTATCCAATGAGAAGCAAAATTCGAACCTACGCACTGTCTCTTTTGTTTACCTGTACCATGGGTACTCTTTTTGCGGAAACCCATGCTGATGCAGACAACACCTACTATCTGAACGCTACCCAAGTCGAGTTTATTTCAGCTCATCCTCAGCTGTTGGCTTACATTGGGCAGCTGCAGAACGGGCTCACGCCACAACAAATTGCAACTCAATACCACTTGACTCCAAAAAGCCAACAATCCTACCTGTCCCATCTAGAAAAGTTAAAGCTAATTACCAAGAGCAAAGACGGACAGGTTGCCTTGGTATTTGGCACAAGACCCTTTAGTTGGAAATCCACCGACGAGAAACTCGGAAAAACAGTAGGCATGGAAATGACCCAAGAGCTGCATGACACCGTCATGAAAAAACTTAAAGCTGGTGGGAAAAATGATGAATTGAACGAGTTTGATTCTCTTGTGGGCTTTCGTCTCACAGACGATCAGCTGAAAGAGTTGAACAAAGAAATTCATGCTCTAAAAGAAAAATATTTTGCCATCTCCGTGGAAAATAAAAATAAGGCGAAAGAAGAAATCAAACCAGCTGGATTTTATGCCGCGACTTTACACAACTGGCAACCAGGTGTCTTCACCGACGTAAAAAACATCGATTTTTAAACCTTCGCTCTTATCCTCTACTACTTCCAACAGTTTTGTAATGCTTTTGCAGTATCATTGTTTTCATATTTTTCAAGATAATCGCTGCATTGGCTAGTCAGGGTTCCGTTTTGTACCGTTTGCACATGGAGCAACCGAAACAAAATTGAGCTATGAGGATCGGAAAAAAGTGGGAAATTAGCCAACCGCCTTTCTTGGACTGTACCGAAGAGTTGACAGCCCACATTTGAATGACTTGATTTCGCAGAAATCAGATCTGCAAAATCTTCGGCCCAATAAAACCCAGATTGGAGGGTTTGCCCAGAAAAAGTCCACGGAATAGGGTGCGCCAGCACTTCTGGATGTAGCCCCTTCAAACAACCAACCAATTTTGTATATCGATCCTTATTTTCCGGCTGCTGCAGGAGTTCTCTATTTGCATCAATGATATGCCCAATTTCGTGGCTCAAGACAGAAACACCATCATCATAGAATAAGGTAGGCAAGCTTATTGACACGAAAGTCGCTTTACGGATCACATGATCACTGTACTCGTCATAATGAGTTAATTGCACAGGGGTCACCAGATTTTTTAATTTCATAGCCGCTGGATCAAGCAAGCGTAGCGTCAAAAATCTATCCACTGTAGAAATTCCATGATTTTTATTCAACTGAATCAAACGATTAATTTTAAAAATCGCGTTAATTGCATATTCTTCTTTTGTTGGTGGCAAAATCAAATCAACTTTATTCAATTTTTGAAATAATTTTATCTCAGAAGAAAAAAGACTTTTGATTTTATCAAAAACTCCTTCCAGAACCGTTTTTAACCTCTCCTGTAATAGCCGTTTCTGTCCATGATCCTTTGGCAAGGAAGCATAACTTTTATCGAATGAGTTTAAAAAATTTGATTTTTCTACTTTTTTAAACTCATCCGTAAAATTTGATTCCTTTTCTTTCATCGATTGAATGATCGATACTTTCCCTTTATCCCATAACTTCGATTTTTCTGAAGTCCAAGTTGAGATTAGAAGAGGAAAATCCAATGCAGCAACTTTTGTTTGTAACTCTACATCCTGAATAATATCAAGATACAAATCCTGAAAAAAAGCTGACTTCATTTGAGCAAACGACTCTGACACTGCTTCTGATCGCTCGTTATTCGCGCTGTATTCAGAGGCATGCAACTTGGAAAACAGCTCAATCCGAGATTTTTCCAATCGTTCGTAAATAAATAGAGAAAGGGAAGAAAAACTTTTTTCATCTGAGTAATTCACACCGAAATGCTGGTCTCGATTTTTTACAACAACAGAATATTTCTCTATATGTGAGTAGATGTCTTTTATTACAGCAGATAAATCAGATCCCCCCATCTGCATCGACATCTCTAAAATCTTAGAGGAAGAAGAATCGGTATGTAATGCAATAAAAAGGTTATAAATAATCCAAATTTTTTCCTGTGGTGTTAATTTTGCAACCTCTTCTTTTGTGGGAATTAATTCCAACTGTTGAATTTGAGTTAAAAATAGTCGGTGACTTGATTCGTGTAATTCATCTAGTGATCTTTCGATTTTTTTCCTACGAGTAGATCCAACTTCTTCCTCTTTTTTGCAGGAATCCCCATGGCATTGTTGAATACGATCAAATACGACGGCCTGTTTATCTAAGACAGATTCTCCACAGATACTTGCCACACACCGGTTATATTCCAGTTGATCATCAGGAAGACCAAAAACCTCATTTTTTAATAAAGAAAGTCCAAATTTAGCAAAAATACCTTCTGCTGCTTCTTTTGCATATGCCTCAGGTGAAGCTGGGTATATCTTTCTTAATTCAGCTGACCGGAATGAAAGAGATTTCGGAATAGAGAAAGCAGATAATTTTGAGTTGGAAAAAACCTTAAATTCTTTTAAGCTATTAAAAATTCCATTCACAGAAATCGTTTTTAAATTTTCATTGTCGGAAATAGACACCACCTTTAACAAAGGAAGTTCTTCAATTTCTACGGTTAAAAGGTTCGGGTTTCCATCCAGGGAAATTTTTTCCAGCGAAATTAAGTTCGCGGGTATTTTTATCTGCGTGAGGTTCGCAACTCCATAAAAGAAGATCTCCTTTAAACGAGGGAGATCCCCTATAAATTCAATTGTAGAAACAATGGCTTTATCATTAAGAACCAAGATCCCATCCTGTGGGATATCATGATTTTCTATACTCAAATTCGATTTCCCATCCAACCCACCGCGAGAGGCTTCTGGTGGCCCCTGAATATAGAGTCCCATTTCCTTAACTGCTGCCTCGGCAAGATTTTCAGGGGTTTTTAATGGTACAGGAGTCAAAGCAGGAGATCGCTGTAGAAGCGAATCTGATAACTGAAGCGTTTCTAACTTCCTCGGTCGAAAAAATGGAATGTGAGCATCCAGCCGTGGAAATTCTCCTATGAGAGAAAGAGATCTAAGTTGGGCGGTCGAAAAAATCTTTAACTGTTGTAAACTGGAGAAACTTCCTTGTAACTTAATAGTAACCAATTCAACATCGAATAAAACAACGATCCTGTTTAATACAGGAAAGTTGCCATCAAGAAAAAGAGATGACAACTTTAAATTTTTATCTATTTCTATTTCTACTAATTTTTCGAAATCCCCTCGTAGTTCCAGGCTAGTAATCTCAGATGACCCAATCTTTAATATTCCGTCCATTGGAATATCTGTTGGTTTTACAACCAAACTCACATTTTCTTTGGAAGGAGTTATTTTTCCCCCAACAGGAAGGGAAATCTGTTCTGAAGCGGACACACTACTGCACCAAAGTATGATCCAAATCCAACGGCTTAGTTGAAAACCAAAGGTTTTCATAGCATGACCTCCAAAAATAGAATGTACACCATTATACTACGGAATCGTCCCGTCACATTTTCCGATTCTATCGGATCTAGTAGGAAAAAAGAAAACGACCAACTGCATGAGTAGCAAGGAAAATCTAAAATTGTAACCACTTGTTTTGGTTTTGCTTTTCAATCCGCCATTGACATCCGCCGTTTACAGGAAGAAACTCCGCCATCACAACTGGAGATCATACACTGATCCCATACTTACACTGATCCCATACTTACGGAGAATTTTATGTGTAATTTTAGGACAATGGCTCTGCTCTTTCTCGCTGTTATTTCTAAACAGGGTTGGGCAGCTGATTGGCAAGCTGCAGGACTGGCTAGGGACCATCACCGGGCAGAGCAAGCAGCCAGGGAACAGCGGGAATGTCAGGACAAAGTGGCAGCTTTTGTGGCCAACCCCACCCTAACCACACTTGACTTTAAGGGCGCTTTTGGGATTGGACCTGAGGGAGCAAGACAGCTAGCAGAGGTTCTTCGGACAAATCCCCCCCTAACCACACTTGTCCTTTCCACACCCCGTCGCTTCTGCATCGGCGCTGCCGGAGCGGCAGCAATAGCAAATGCCCTTATGGAAAATCATGTCCTCACAATACTTGACCTTAATGGCGACTTCATCACAGATGATGGGGTGATAGCACTGGCAGCGGCACTGAGGGTAAATAGAACACTCCACACACTTGACCTTAGTGACAACGACATCGAAGATGGTGGGGCGATAGCACTGGCAGCGGCACTGAGGGTAAATGGAACACTCCGCACACTTGACCTTTGTAGTCTCAAGATTGGAGTTCCCGGAGTGACTGCGCTGGCAAATGCCCTTGAGCAAAATGGCGTTCTCACCACACTCAAACTTTCCCCTAGGATCGGAAATGAGGGAGTCAATGTTCTCGCAGCTGCACTTATGAGAAATAACACTCTCACCACACTTGACCTTAACGGCTACGGGATGCCGCGTCCTAGTAAGATAGGAGCTGAGGGAGTAATAGCGCTTGCAGCTGCCCTTAAGGGTAATTTAACTCTCACCACACTTATTCTTGAAAACAACCAGCTCAGCGAAGATGAAGATGTAGAAACCGCAGGAGGCAAAGCACTGGCAGAGATCCGCACCCGCCTAGAGAGGAACAAAAGGTTTGATACGATGCGCCCATCTATTTTTGCGAGCATAATGGGTGCTCGTCGCTTTCTACCACTGTTGCCACCTGAAATTTTTGTGGATTATATTATAATAGACTTATTAATCTATACGGCACCGCCAGCCCCAACTGATGCATAAACCAACTTTGTAGTAATCTTATGTGTCTGGCATTCTGGATGAGATCGGGGACACTCGCATCGGGTGTCCCCGCAGAATTATGGAGTGCCCCCTTAAGGAAGCGCCATTCGGTGCGTGTCCCTGATCTCATCCCTTCCCGGTGTAGTGAATAATATTGTGAAAACATGCGATCCTTGATGTTGTATTTCGATATCCATGGGGTTGATGCGCATCGAAGCGAAGGCCTTTTCCCTTCTGCAACGTTTTCCATGCGCCTTGTAAGAACACCTCCATGGTTCCCTCCACCACCACAATATGTTCAATAATTCCAGACTCATGTGGAGCAGATAGTTGCTCATAGCCAGGGGGAAGTTGAATGATAAAAATTTCACATTTCAATTCTGGATCAAAGGGAAAGATCGGATTCACATACATCTTGCTCCCAACTGAAGGCAAATGCTCCGGCTCAGTGGGGTTGTGTAGTAAATGAGGTTCTTCTAGAAAAACAGAAAAAGGGACATGAAACCCATTCACGATTTTCCATAAGGTAGCAATGGTTGGACTCGATTCCCCCCGTTCGATTTGGCCCAACATAGCTTTACTGACCCCAGTTTCCTGGGCAGTTCGATCCAAACTCCAGCCCAGTTCTTTCCGTAACTTCTTTAAATGATAAGCGATATTTTTGCTGACTGGGGTCATAAACAGCTCATAGCGAAAAGGGTTGTGCGTTATAGCATACAATGGCAGTATGAGCCTCATTGTACGTTATAACGCACAGCTTGCAAAGCAGTATATAAAGGAGCTCTCAGATGTCACTGAGCCAAAACGCACAAAAGATTCAAGAAGCTCTAGCGAAACAGGGGGCTACCTGTACCGTGGTTGAACTGAGTGCCTCCACACATACTGCAAATGATGCAGCCACCGCACTGGGCTGTGAAGTGGCACAGATTGTAAAATCCCTGGTCTTTGTCACCAAGACTCTCAAAAAGCCCATCCTTGTGCTGGCAAGCGGCTCCAATCGGGTGAACGAAAAGCTCATCAGCAAAGAGGTTGGAGAAAAAATAGAAAAAGCGGACGCTACTTTCGTCAAAGAAACCACCGGGTTTCAAATTGGTGGCATCCCCCCTCTCGGGCATAAGCAAAAGATAGAAACCTACATCGATCAAGACCTTCTGCAATGGGAGAAAGTCTGGGCTGCTGCTGGGACGCCTCATGCCGTCTTTCAGGTAAAGTCGGAAGATTTGCAGAAGCTGACCGAGGGGAAGATCATTGAAATCAAGTAGTTATAATTAATTCAACGATAGATTTCAAGTATTTTGCTTTTTCTCTCCATATAGTAGATAATAGTAATATCTAGTAATATTGAATAGGAAAAAGGGCGTAAAATTGAGAACAAATAATCCATTGCATACAGTAACGGGACGCTTTAATGATCCTCTCTTTGCAAAAATGCAGGAATGGCTCAAAAAAAACGGCATGTCGATAAACCAATTGTTAGCAAGGGCAGTTGATTTATATATTTCTGAAACTCAAGTGTTGAAACCTGTTGAAGTGGTAGCTGCATCTGATACTCAGGTAAAAAAAGTGCTAAAAAAATTATCCAAAACTCACAAACGAGCTTTGGATGAACTTAAATGACCCAACAAATTCATTTACTCACTGCTGAGCAGGTTCTGTTTATCAATCAGGAAGTTTGTCAGGCCAGTGCTTCTGAACATCGATGTTACGACCTAGGAAAGATCGAAAGTGCACTTCATAGTGCTTTCTATCCAGGAAATTACCCATTTTACCATGGAGGAATCGCCAAAGTTGCAGGTGCGTCGGCTTATTATATATTGAAGCCCATGCTTTTTTTGATGGCAACAAACGCACAGCTCTCCTAGCCTCCACAGCACTTATGATGTTAAATGGATGGGAATTACATTACCCAACGCCAAAGGATGGCTGGTGTGCACTTTCAAAGATTCTAGACTCAGCAGCAGCAACCTTAATTACCATAGAAGAATTAAAAGATTGGTATGAGCTCCATAAGAGACCCTTCTAACGGGTCCCTAATCTCTCCTGGCTACCCTGTTCTATAGAGAAACGTAGCAAGTTGATCGGGTCGATACGTATCAAAGTAGAGTTTGTCTTTCGGGCCCCAATCCGTATCCCATCTACTTACGGTTGCCTCATCATCGCCTTGAGATCGATCTCTCGCCTTTGCACGTGGTATGGCTATATCTTGAGGACAGTCAATCCACACACTGACGTCAAAGTAAGGCATCAATTTTGGCTGCAACAACCGAATTCCCTCTACGATAACCACTCGCGGCAACTCTTCATCTATATGTAAAGCCCGTCCTTTATCTCCCTTCCCTTGGTACATCAATCTTTTTCCAGCACGAATGTCTGTAAGAATATGCTCCAACAGCAGCCAATCACTCTGATCAAAAATACCCGGACCACTTGGATTTGGACCATAGAGATGGTCAATTCTGACAATTTGATTGTCTTTAATTTGAAAATGATCCCGCAATCTGTCTGCAAGGGTTGACTTACCTGATCCACCAAATCCAGAGATAGCAACTACTGCATAGAGTTTATTTTTTAGTACCTGTTCAATTAGCGCAATCAATTGCTCCACCCTATCCCTCCTCGCACTTCAAAGGGAGCTCGATGTACGGGGGTATATCCGAGCGAAACCGCTGTCTGAAAAATTTCATCGAACTCCATGGAGATGGTAGCCCCTGCCTTTTGGGTTACCTCATCTTCGATGGGCAGATCGAAATCGTTGGCTCCGTACAACAGTCCTTGCAGAGCCTCTTCATTCTTTGTCAGCACCGAAGTCCGAATGTGCACAAAGTTATCGAGATAAATGCGACACACAGCCATCCACCGCATATACTCATGTGTAGAGATTTCTTGCCCCCCCCATTCGTTGTTGTAGGGCTTGTAGGTCCAGCAAAGAAAGCTCGGTAACCGTCCCTCCATCACCGTCTGAAACTCCCGCAACCGGGTTAAGTGGTTCATCCGCTCCTCGAGAGACTCCCCAAATCCGATCACCATCGTGGCCGTAGACCCGAGCCCGCCCTGTAGAACGGCAGCTTGGGCAGAGAAGTAATCCTCTGCGGTATATTTCCCCGGGCTCAGCCTTCGGCGGAAAGCATCGTCCAAGATCTCAGCCCCACCCCCAGTGATCCAGCGCGTCCCCCCAGCCGCCAGAAACGCAGCCCCCTCCGCATAGGGAATCTTTGCCTGTTTGCAGTAAAACATGAACTCTGCCACAGTCATCTCAAAGAAAGTCAGCTGCGGATACTGGGCATGCACCTGCTCAAAAAGCGTGCGGTAGTCCTGTAGGGCAAGCTTGGGGTGGAAGCCAGCATTAAAGGAAACAAGAGTGCCCCCATACCCCAAAAGCCCATCCAGCTTCTCGCAAATTTGGGCGTGGGAGAGGGTATAGGCCCCAGATTGATGGGGGTATTTATAAAAGGAACAATATTTACAGCCCGCTACACAGACATTGGTAAAGTTGATAATGGACATAATCAAGTAGGTGACTTGTCCGCGAGGATGATAGCGATCTCGCGTTTGGCAAGCCAGGGTTTGGAGCAAACTGTCGCTTCCGTGAAGAAACAACCATTCGGCCTCTTCGCGAGAAACGGATTGCTGGGCATCGATTCGAGCGCGGATTTTGGATTCCATGGTATCCTTCGGCAAGGGGGAACAAAAGGTCAGCTCATTCATAAGAGAAAATCCCTCCCCACTCAATGGCAAAAATCCGTTGATTTTCGATTCATTTCTCGATACCTTCACCCCTCGATTCCTCCTGGCGCCGTAGCCAAGTGGCTAGGCTGCGGATTGCAAATCCGCCCACAGCGGTTCGAATCCGCTCGGCGCCTCCAATCAATCTTCAACACCGACAACTGCCCAAATAGGCCCCATTTCGAATCCAAGGAACCAAGACGCCTGGCGCTAGCATTCCACACGCCTCTGCAATTCCAGGCAGAAGAACCGCATTTTTACAAAACCCGTCTGGCAGAGGGATCTGTGTATCCCATCCCTTACAGATAAAATCTCGTTCCGCACGGAAATAAGTCGAGAGCGTTTCTCCAGGTTGCAACACCACAGGCAATGGAAACGAAAGCGGCCTTCCAAAAGACATATCTGGAAAGATTAACAGATCTTTAATTTCCAAGGTTCTTTCTTCATTGCTCCCCTCCACAGAAAAAGAAATATGTCCGCTACAAGCCAAAGAATTGGTGTAGCGATGGGGCAGACGAAGGTGCAAAGCTACTTTCCCTGTTTTTTGATTCTGCACCGTTTTAATCTCCCCTCGAATCGACACCAAACGCAACGAACTGAGATCATTTTCTACTAGCCCCTCACTTGCATAGGCCAAACCACCCATCCAAAGACCAAAAAAGATCCATGCTTGTTTTATTATTGACATACCTTGGCACTCCTTTCTTCGTATACCAAACAGTTTCCTTCTGCATCCTCTGCCACACAAACAGAACGAATTTCCATGCGACAACATTTCCCATCACTTTGTGACCAGGTAAATCCTGGTTCACACCGATTTTGACTCATTTTTCGAAGTGGAATTACAACACTTGGAAATGGGAGAGAGGGCAAAGAACACCCTTGTAACAAATCTGCAAAACAGTTGACCGCAGATTGATTCACCGCATTGATATAACCCGTAAGTTGTACTTCTCCCCGATCCAACTCTCCTGATACACCCACCAGATCAAATTCCTGAGGATGCAGCTTGATGTAGCGAATCGTGTTGGCACTCTCCAATGCATGGTCCCGATCTCGAGCCAATTGGTTGATTATTTGATCTTGACGAATCACCAAACCTGGGTTTGGTGCCAAATTCACAGGCTCCACACCACTGTAGTCTTTGGTAATCAACTCCAGCGTAACAAAATTGTGGTTGAGCGTGCTCACCATTGTTGGGTACTGCAAAGCAAAGCTGCGAATGTCATTCACATCAGGCAAAGCACCCGCTCCCCCCATACGATAAATCGACAAGTGGGTCCGAGCATTTAAATTAAACTTTTGTAGAGCTGAATTTACTTCCGTCGCAGCCTTCCAACTTAATCCAGAGGCTTGAATGGCCATGCCAAATTTTCGATCCTCCTCTGAACTCGAGAACTCAAATTCAAATAGTGCAAAAAATTCCCCTCCAGTTCGATATCCATAGACAAACTGGGTACCGCAATTTTCCAAAAATTGTTTGGTATTTCCCTGCTGCAAAAGAGCTTGTGCTTCAGGACGAAATCGAAACTGAGTAGCCAAATTCAGCTGATTCCCCACACGAGTATGTACCAATAGGTAGCGAGATTGACTGTTTTTGTTTACACTTTTTGCATAGTCCATGCGCGCTGAAACACGCCCAAAGACAGAGGCTTGGAAACTTGCTGAAGCTGTCACATTCAAGCTTTCTCGCAATGCAGACATCGAGGTAATTTCCAACAATCGAAATTCCACAAACTGTCCTGTGGATTGTCCACTTTGGGTTTGAAAATGCTGGGTATCCGTACAAAACCCTTTGGGGGTCCAGTCGATGTGATTCAACCCTTGGCCTGGCAACAAAGCCATAGAAGAATCTTCTCCCGGTACATTTAATAGAACCGTTTTGCGAGGTGACTCTCCACAGCTTCCAAGAAACAACAACGCACTGAGTACACATTTTTTCATGGCGCGTTCCTTTCTAAATAGACCCATAGGTCTTGACGGTGATACATGCGAGCATCTATTGCATGCAATTGTTCTTGCCAGGCCAAATCTCCCATTTGCAGGTCACCCGCGATGACGATATGCTGAATGGGATTTTTGGATTCCACATTAAAGTTCATCATCTCTCCCCCATAGATCACACCTTCCTTTTTAACCACCCGAACAGGTTGATGAGAACGGGTCAGCAAAAAATCCCCCACAACTACATCTTTGGCTTGCTTCATAGATTCCAAGGCACCTTTAGCAGTAGCAATGACAACAGGGTGTCCATCGGAAAGAAAAATAGAACGCCCACCCTCCGCAAGCAGATGAATGGCTCGATCTTCTTTTGCATGCATCAGTCCACTGATCCTGCGCATTACATATTTCGAAGAACCCCATTCTTTCAATACACCCAGATGTAAAGGTGATGCCGCTGCATCAAGTAGATTTCGACCTGTAGAGAGCCCAAACCCCCAAAATTGGGTTTCTTCTGCAAAACAGCCACATTGGCATCGACGAAAGGGTTTTCCATCAGTACCCAAAATTGGATACCAATGGCCAGGGGGGGTAAACCCAAAGCATCCACCTACAGCGCCACAGCCATCGGTTTTTTCGCTGCAATAACTGCGAAAAAATTCTGCATTTGCACAACGAACCCCCTCCATAATCGGTAAATTACAAAGGGTAGGTTGAAAATCAGCCCCTGTACACGTAATCGCGTACAAATAGACCTGCCAACATTGACTCAATATTACCCACAGCATGCGATGACTCACGGTTTCTCCTTCTTTAAATAGGGCATTATGGGCCCGTTTATTTTGCCTCTATGCCAAAAACTTCTTGGGCACCCAATTCATACAAAAGCTTGTGATCGACAGAGGCAAGTACTTCTCGAGCTGCATCTTGATTTGTCCGAGCCAATCCCTCTACCAACTCCGTTTTATCTGCAAGAATCATAGCAAGGCTCTTGTTTGGCATTTCTTCATTTTCAGATCCGTCGAGGATCCATGTTTTTACTTTTTCCACGGTTTCTGGATCCCACCGCATGCGATATTTTAGATAATCGACATACGCGATACGCTGCCTGCCCTCCTTCTCTGTTTGTGGGATTTTTTCCAATACCTCAAAAATGGCTTCAACACCCAGAAATCCCCGTTCATTGATTCGAATAATATTTTCTGTTAGACTGGAAGAAAGTAACGCATGAGGGGCTTGATCCAAAAAAATGTGTTGCACTTCTGCATAGAAAATTCGTTTTTCTTGCAAAGAGAGTGCCTCTTTTTTCTTGATCGGAGCTACAGGTAAGAAAATAGGTGGAGGCTTCCATTCGGGAGGAGTTGAACTCCTAGAAAGCCCAATCGGAACAAGCGTTTTTTCCGGCTGAATTACAGCAGATGCTTTATGGAGATAGATGCAAAAGGCAATCAAACAAAAAAAGAGAACCCCGATTTTTCTCATGACACACACCTCACAAAGGAAAGTTTTTGATTTTCTTCGTAGGTATAAAAATGCGGAAATTGATCCATGTCATCCACGGAAATCTGAGAACGGCGAGGGGGCCTTTTCCCTTCGCCATTTTGTTTCTTTTGTGGTACAATTAACGCCTTACTCTGGCTCGATTTTAAATCGAGCCGACAACCTCTTTAGATTGCAGCATTAACTATGAAAGCTACGATTCAACAGGAAGCACAGCGCATGGGGCACAAATTATTTGTGCAACAACTCTACCGGGACTATCAGGAGATTTGTTACCAGTACCGTTTAAAGCTATCTCCCGTTGCTATTGAGCTTCGTCCGCTTGCTACAAAATGGGGGGAGTGGGATTCAGGTACACGTTGCATTTCACTTTCTGAGCGGTTGGTGGAAGATCATCCGTGGCATATCGTACTCGAAATCCTCAAGCATGAGATGGCCCACCAATGGGTACAAGAAAAATGGGGCCAGCAAGAGTATCACGGCCCTTACTTTCAGTTGGCTTGTGAGCATTTGGGTATGGCGGCATGGGCGCGCAAAGCTACGGTCACCCAGATGGAAGAATCCACTCTGGATAGACAAGATGCGCAGATTGAACAATCAAGCATGATCCGACGCATTCAAAAGTTGCTCCAACTGAGTGGATCTTCGAATGCCCATGAAGCATCCGCGGCTTTACAAAAGGCAAAAGAATTAAGCCTTGCATACCAAGTAGAAGCACATGCTGCTCATACGCACAGCGACTTCCATGTACGCATTATCAATCACCGTCGAAAGCGGCTAGAAGCTTTTCACACGCGATTGTCTTCTATTTTGGTAGAACACTTTCATGTAGAGACCATTTTCATCCAGGTCTTTGACCCGCAATTAGCTGCTTGTGTCAAAGCCATGGAAATCATCGGTGCCGCCCATCAAGTAGAAATTGCAGAATATGTCTACTGGTTTTTGTTCCAACAGCTACAAGCCTTGTGGGCAGAAGAGAAACCAAAAACACAAAATAGAAATCGCGCTAGTTTTTATTTGGGTGTCTTACATGGTTTTTCAGAAAAATTAAAAAAAGAACAGAAAGGATTAGATTCAAAAGAAGAAGCCTTACTTATCGTTTCCCATGCACAAACCAAGCGCGCACTTGCCTGTCGATATCCTCGTCTACGTACCCAGAAGACCCGCAACACGATTTCCGATGCGGGCGCTTATCGTCAAGGGTGTAAAAAAGGTACAGCTTTACAATTGAGAGCTGGCCTTAAGAAAAGAGAGACAGGATGCGGAGGATTTTTGACTGAAGGAAAACTATGAAAAGAAACTCTACACAACGAAATTTGGGTTTTGCACTGGCTGGCCTTGTTGCGATCAGCCTTTCAGGTTGGTATACCTGGTCCTACATGAAAAAACAGGCTATTGATCTGGTGCAAGAAGATGTACAGATTACAGAATCTGACTATGAGCCGGAAGTCGAGGATGCAGATCCACGCCCTCAATTTACCTCCTCAGCTTTTCATATTACTACGATTTCCGTTCAAAAAAATTCGAGTATCTATACGACATTTCAAAAAGCAGGCATAGACAGTGCTGTAATTCATGATTGGATTGCTGCTTGCGCCTCTTTTTACAATTTATCTAGTATTGCTGCAGGTGTTAAAATTGAGATGCGCGCAGCAAAAGACACCGAAGAATTACAGGAAGTGTTTATTGAAGTATCACCTCTCCTCGGTATTTTGATCCAACGCCAACCCCATCAAACCTGGTATGCCGAGAAGCTTGAAAAAACACCCACCATGGACTTGGTGGCCATGGAGGGAAAGATCGAAAGCTCTCTATGGGAGTCTGCAGCCAAAGCAGGACTCCATTCTCAGGCTATCTATGAGTTGACGGATATTTTTTCTTCCCAGATCGACTTCGAGCGAGAAATTCATGGGGGAGATTCTTGGTCGGTTGTAATCGAGAAACGATCTCTCGATGGAAAATTCTACGATTGGGGGAAAATTCATGCAGCTCGCTATACCTTAAGCGATGTGGATCACAAAGCGGTTCTCTTTACAGTAAATGGGAAACAGGCCTATTTTACTCCCGAAGGGGAAAGTTTAAGTGGGATGTTCTTAAAAAGTCCGTTGAAATTTAGTCGCATCACATCGACGTTTCAAGTCAAACGGTTTCACCCCATTCTAAAAATCAACCGCCCCCACCATGGAGTGGACTACGCAGCTGCGACAGGTACCCCCATCCATGCAGTAGCAGATGGACGCGTAGAGTCCGTTGGATGGCAAAACGGAGGTGGCAACAGCATCCGCATTCGCCACAATTCCACCTATGAAACTGCATATAGGCATATGAGCCGATTCAGCAGCGGGCTGCACAAAAACTCACGGGTTCAGCAAGGGGAGGTAATCGGTTATGTGGGGATGACCGGTTTGGCAACAGCCCCTCACTTGCACTTTGAGTTCTATGAAAATGGAAAATACATGGATCCCTTGGGCATCAAATTCCCTCGCAAGGAATCCCTACCCAAGGATCAACTGCTGGCATTTAAGCAGAAGTCGAAAAAGATGGTTGCACTGCTTCAAAAACCAGATATTCAGAGCTAATGGGGAAGCTGGTCTGGGATCATTTCTTGTAGAAAAGCTCGGTCACGAAACTTAGGTTCCGGTGTTCGCGGCATGTCTGACATATTCCATTGCACCACCATAATATGATACTCAGACTTTATCAAGTCTAACAATTCGTTTATCTGCTTGTGATTAAGAAATTCAACTAAAGAAAGATCCTCACCTCTTTTAGTTTCTTCAACAAAAAATATCTCCCGCTGCACCAATGGATTCAGTGATAAAAATCGAGCGCTCCATGAAGCCGACACAGAAGAATCGTTTAAATAAAGCGAATTTACCAATTTAACTTGTTTTTTTGGATCCACAACTCTTGGAAAAAGAAGAGTAAAAATTTCTTTTTTTACAAAGAATTCCCCTTCGGACAATGGTTCATATTCAATCTTTTTACCAATTTTATATTCCATCAATGAAAGCAAAATCCTCTCACCTTCTTCCGTCTTGATCAGCTCCAGCATAAGGGTCTTTACAAGCTTGTCAGGGATTTTTACATTTTTCTCCAGTCTATGTCGAATAATTTTTTCTATCTTTTCCGGAGGAAGACTTGCGATTAATTTATATAAGTTATCATCATCTATTAACCGTTCCCAATAGTAATTCAAAGTATTATTTGATGGTAAATATTTACTAGAAAAAAATTTATCTGTCGCTTTCGATAAATCCGAAACAAAATTCAAATCATATTTAAAACCATCTGCCAGATCGATCTTTTTTGTTGCAAACAGCTTCACAGCAAACATGAAGTCTATATCAGGCTCACTCACTGCATAGGAGAAAAAATGTTTTTTGAACTCCGCAGAAAAACTTATATCAAGAGAAAGAAGGAAGCCCTGAGTACAGAGATTAAAATGTTTTGTTAACATCTTTCTTTGAAATTCTTCCTCATTTATATGCCAAGAGCAATGCAATTCATTTCTATATTCATCTAGATCTTTGCCTTGAGAGTTAGCCTCCACCTCAATCCAACCTGAACTGAATATGAGGCTCTCATTTGCCCGTAGAACAGAAACTGGAAAATTGTACTTGTCTAATAAATAAACGATCGGTAATCGCCCATGGGAGTCCCGCTCCAGATACTCACTTAATAGCCTTATATTCTTGATTATTTTATCAAAATTCGCAACCACAATCGAGTCTGTTTCTTTTCTTTTGTCACTCGGCAACCGCTGGATAGCAGCTTGCTCAAATTGAAAAAATTCACGAAGACTTTCAATGGTAAGCGGCTCATGAATCGGTTTTACTGCCTTACTTATTTGATCAAAACTCTCATTCATAACTTTAGCTATATATGAGGACTTCTCTTCCATTTTTTCAGATATAGCATCAAAATATTCAAATAATTCAATAGCTTCTTCGTTGGTAAACCCCTGAGAAAGCGGCTTTAATCCATAAATTATTTTTTTGTAATTTTCTTCTACAATTGCGTCTATTTCTTTTCTTTTTTCGCTCGGCAAAAGCCGCCACAGGGGTTTTAATGCAAAAAACTCTTTAACGCTTCGAGCTGAAATTGGTTCAACAAGCGGTTGAGCTTGTAAGCTAATAAACGTTTCTAAACTTCGAGGTAAGGTCACAGCACCTGAATTTTGAATCAGTGGGTATGTATTTACAATAATATCAAGATCACATTTTTCAGACAGCTGTAAAAAATTTTCTTCGATATAAGGTTTTTTTAATTTTCTCTCCTCAGCTTCGTATTTCACCCAATTTAAAATTCGAAGTGGAACTTCTCGAACAGTGAGAGTAATGGGGATCCCATAAGTAGAACATAGGCCTTTATTACCACTCGTATAAAATCCTGCCCCACAGTAAGACACTCCTTGTTTTATTGTTTTCTCTTCTTCCTTTTCTTCGCTCTTTCCATCACTAGGAACCAATCCACCTCGCATCATACTCAGAATATTTTTTACATCAGGCGTTCCGTGATATAGGGCACCTTTGTCAGTGTATGTATCGATAAAAGTTTGTTGATCCATGAGTAGCCCCCTCTCCTTTAAGGAACAAGGGTCATAAGAAGGCTGGCGTTTCTCCGGCCGAACATTTCGTAAAAATTCGTAAACTGGAGGCAATTTACTACCCTTTTTCCTTTCGGCGAGAACACTCGCTAGCGAAGAGACCAATTGCTCCACCTGTCCTTTTGATCTAAAAATTCGATTGTGCCCCCCCTGAAATCGGGCATTTCGCATCATTTTGTCGAGTTGCTCCATGGCTTTTGGGGATAATCGCCCCCCTAATTGTAGGGATGTGATCAGCCTATTTAACTCTTTGCTAATTTGCTCTGTCCCTTCCTTAGAAATATCCAAGAACGGAAGTTCCAAAAGAGCACGTAAACCGCGAATGGTTTGCTTATCTGCATCCTCTTCTTTTTCACCTAGCTTCGGAGGTAAATAGTCATATGTACCGTGAAAAAAATTAGTAAAGATTTTCAAATCCCCATCGGGTTCCTTGATAGAACCTGTATCTTCTGAAATCGAGAACGCGAGCCAATCAAGGGCGCTACCACCCTGCGCAGTGGCCCGATCTATCTGTGTCTTATAAGACTTCACATCCCCCACAAGAACGAAGGATTTTTTGAAAGGAAGATCGACGTCTCTAAGTCCCATATGGGTTTCGGCAGAATTTATAAAGTTTGTAAGTTTACTTTTAATTTTACTCAGATCAGATTTTTCTTTTCTGAATAAAAATAACATATCGAAATCACTTCCGATACCAAGAGCATCCTGCCTCAAAACAGGTTCTTCCTCTTTTTTCATGAGCTTAAAAATCATGTGTATATCTAGATCTGGATCTTTGTGTTTCATATCGTAAACAACGTTATACACATACCCCAATAAGCTTCGAACCACCCCACCCGCTACATACAATTGCATATCAGGGTCCAGAGCAAGGGCCTGCGTACGAAGCTCATTGATAAATCCAACTTTTTTTAACTCAGCACCTCCTGGCAGAACATAGGGAATATCAAGACGATCCAAGATATGATAGAGGACCTCCTCGATCTCTTTTTTCGCCTCTGCCTCCGATTTAAATTCAGCAAAATAGTTGGGAAATTCTACCTCCACTTTTGGAGGAGCATACAAGACAGGGACTACGAAAAAGAAGCTCAGAAAGAAGATCAGACTCTGTTTCATCGACCACCTCGTTGTAAGATCTAAAGGATTGGGTACACCTACGAATGGCGCTTCCTTAAGGGTGAATGAGATAAGAAACACTCCGTTCGAATGCCCCTGATAAAACGAAAGTCCTGTGGGGACACCCCGTTGGAGTGTCCCCGTCACACGGATAAAACGAAAGTCCTGTGGGGACACCCCGTTGGAGTGTCCCCGTCACACGGATAAAACGAAAGTCCTGTGGGGACACCCCGTTGGAGTGTCCCCGTCACACGCCGCATCGGGGACACTCCAACAGGGTGTCCCCAATCCCATGCACGGCTCCAAAAGCCAGATGTTCAGAGCTAATGAGGAAGCTAGTCTGGGATCACCTTTTTTAAATCATCCCGTTCAAGAAAGGATTCCTCATAGGAAGCACGAGACGTCAACCACTTCTCCATCAAAGATTT
Source organism: Deltaproteobacteria bacterium (assembly GCA_947475005.1). Classification (GTDB taxonomy): domain Bacteria; phylum Bdellovibrionota_B; class Oligoflexia; order Oligoflexales; family Bog-1112; genus CANIBL01. The sequence continues at coordinate 26,973 of CANJLI010000001.1, forward strand.
ATATGTAGGATTTGTCCTATTTAAGATTAATTTTTCTGCATATATGTTGAAACTCCAATCCCAGGCATTTATCTCCCAGCCCTTACTCTGACTGGCAGATAAAGAAGAGTTTTTTCTTACCATATTTTCAACAAATATAATCTCCCTTAGCACTGATGAGCTTAGTTTTAAAATTTTAAGCTCCCATAATCTCCGCACGCTTGAATTATTCAAATAAAGAACATCTACCAATTTAATTTGTTTTTCTGGATCTGTAAGAATTGGTAAAAGAAGAGTAAAAATTTCTTCCTTTACAACAAATTCACTCTCAGAAAATTGAATGACTCTATCCGATTTATTCTTCATAAACGAAAGCAAAATCTCCTCTCCACCCTCCGCCTTGCTCATATTAAATATAATTGATTTAATTGACTTTCTAGAGAGTTTTATTTTATTCTCCATTTGAGATTGAATCAATATTTTCTTACCTTCTACAGAAAATCCAGCTATTAAATCATCCGTTAGATCAATTTCTTCGTTTTTGAATAGATTCGAAGCAAAATCGAAGTCAAGATCATCCTCTTCCTTCACAACCAAGAATAAAAATTGTTTTCTTAACTCTGCTAAAATACTTATATCAAGAGAGAGGCGGAATTGTACAGAAAGAAGATATTTCTTACTGCAACGATTAAAACTTTTTTTGAAAATTTCTCTTTGAAAAGAAACCTCATCTATACTCCACAAACAATGACATTCCTCTTTATATCTCGCTGGGTCTATGCCATTAATTTCAGCTTCTGCCTTAAACCAACCTAAATTGAAAATGAATTCCTCATTCTCCCGTAGAACAGACTTTGGGAAATGCCGCAAATTTAAGGACGAGATAGGAGCATATCGTGAAACAATTGAAAACAGGAGCTCGCTTTTGAGTATTTTCTCATAATTTGATTTCAAAATCAGTTCGATTTCATTTCTTTTTTCACGAGGTAATCTTTTGGAAGCGATTTCTTCAAATTTAAAAAATTCTTTAATATTTTCAATAGTAAGAGGATCAGGAATTGGTTTAACCATGCTAGTGATTTTTTGATAACTTTCATTCACAACGGCATCTATATGCGTCGAGATTTCTTGGGTCAGTCTTGTTCCTCGAATCTTTCGACGAAGAAGATCAAGATAGTTAAGAAATTCCAAAATTTCTTGATCGGTAAAACTATCGGAAATTGGTTTGAAGCCACTAACTATTTTAGTGTAATTTCCGTCTATAATAACTTGTATTTCTTTTTTTACTTCGCTTGGAAGAAGCTTCCAGAGTGGTTCTAATTTAAAAAACCCAGCAAGATCTTTTGATGAAATTTTTTCTGGGAGAGGTTTTGCTTGCAAAGCAATATATCCCTCTAAACTTTTTGGTAGATTTACAGCGCCTGAGTTTTGAATCAGTGGGTATTGATTTACAATAATATCAAGATCACATCTTTCAGAAAGCTCTAAAAAATTTTCTTCTTTATACTCTTTTTTATCAGATCGAAACTTCTCCCAATCTAAAATTCGAAGAGGGACATCGCGAACAGTGAGTGTAATTGGAATCCCATAGGTAGAACACAGATCTTTATCCTTACTCGTGTAAAACCCAGCCCCGCATACAGATGTCCCTTGTTTCATTTTTTTTTCTTCTGCATTTTTTTCACTCTTTCCATCACTAGGAACCAATCCACCTCGCATCATACTCAGAATATTTTTCACATCAGGTGTTCCGTGATACAGAGTGCCTTGATCCGTGTATGTATCAAGAAAAAATTTCTGATTCATAAGAAACCCTTCTGCCTCTAACGAACAGGGATCATCAGAAGAGGATCGTTTCTCCGGCCGAACATTTCGTAAGAATTCGTAAACTGGAGGCAATTTACCCCCATTTTGCCTTTCGTGGAGAGCACTCGCTAGTGCCAAGGCCAATTGCTCCACCTGTCCTTTTGATCTAAAAATTCGATTGTGCCCTCCTTGAAATCGGGCATTTCGCATCATTTTTTCAATCTGTTCCATGGCGTTATCGGATAAGGGATTTCCTGACTTGATCAGTGTATTTAACTCTTTGCTAATTTGCTCTTGCCCTGCCTTGGAAATATCCAAAAATGGAAGCTCCAGAAGAGCACGCAAACCGCGAATGGTTTGCTTATCTGCAATCTCTACTTTTTCGCCAGGCTTCGGAGCAAAATAGTCATACGTACCCTGATAAAAATTAGTAAAAATATGCAAGTCCCCATCGGGTTCCTTGATAGAGCCTTTGTCTTTTGAAATTGAGAAAGCCAACCAGTCAAGAGCACTACCACCTTGGGCAGTGGCTCGATCTATCTGTTGTTTATAGGCCTTCACATCTCCCACAAGAACGAAGGATTTCTTAAAAGGAATATCGACGTATTGAAGTCCCATATGGGTTTCAGCAGAATTTATAAATTCTGTAAGCTTATCTTTTATTTCTCTTGTTTCAGATTTTTCTTTTTTAAATAAAAACAACATATCGAAATCACTTCCGATACCGAGAGCATCCTGCCTCAAGACTGGTTTTTTATCCTTTTTCATGAACTCAAAAATCATGTGTATATCTAGATCTGGATATTTGTGTTTCATATCGTAAACAACGTTATACACATACCCCAATAAGCTTCGAACCACCCCACCCGCCACATACAGCTGCATGTCAGGGTCCAGTGCGAGGGCTTGCGAACGAAGCTCATTGATAAATCCAACTTTTTTTAACTCATCACCTCCTGGCAGAACATAGCGAATATCAAGACGATCCAAGATATGATAGAGGACCTCCTCGATCTCTTTTTTCGCCTCTGCCTCCGATTTAAACTCAGCAAAATAGTTGGGGAATTCTACCCCCACTGTTGGAGGGGCATACAAGACAGGGACCACGAAAAAGAAGCTCAGAAACAACACAATTCTCCGTTTCATCGACCACCTCGTTGTAAATATGTTTCTTAAGGATTTGGGATCATTTCTTGTAGAAAAGAGCGATCAAGAAATCTAGGTTCCGGTGTTCGGTTTATTTGTGTCTTCGCCCATTTTATCACCAGACCATAATACTCAGGCTTTATCAATTTTGACAATTCGCTTAGTTGCTCGGGATTACAAAATGAAACAGAAAAAGATTCGTCGCTTCTTTTAGTTTCTTCAACAAAAAATATCTCCCGCAGCACCAACGGATTCAACGATGAAAATCGAGTTCTCCACAACTCCAACACAGAAGAATCTTCCAAATAAAGCGCATTTGCCAATTTAACTTGCTTTTTAGGATCTAAAATCTTTGGGAAAAGAAGAATAAAAATTTCTTTCTTTACAAAAAATTCCCCTTCGAAATCTCCACCATATGATTCAATTTTTTTACCAATTTTATATTCCATAAATGAAAGTAAAATCCTCTCGCCTTCTTCTGTTTTGCTCAGATGCAGCATAAGGGTTTTTACAAGCTCGTTAGGAACTTTTATATTTTTCTCCAGTCTATATTGAATAATTTTTCCTACCTCTTGCAGAGGAAGGCCAGCTATTACGCTATATAAGTTATCGTCATCCTTTAAATTCTCCCAGTATTTATTCAACTTCCAATTTACTATTTTTAAATCCAGAGATGAAGGCTTGCTGGAAAAATATTTATCTGTCGCTTTCAACAAATCCGAAACAAAACTCAGGTCGTGTTTAAAATCAGCTGTTAGATCGATTTTTTTAAATATCTTCATAGCAAACATGAAGTCTATATCACCCTCATTTACTACATAGGATAAAAAATGTTTTTTAAACTCTGTTGAAATACGTATATCTAGAGAAAGAAGGAACTCCCTAGTACAAAGATCAAAAGATTTTCTTAACATATCTCTTTGAAAAGAGGCCTCATTTATATGCCAAGAACAATGCAATTCATTTTTATATTCATCTGGATCTTTGCCTTGAGAGTTAGCCTCCGCTTCAATCCAACCTGACTCGACTATGAGGCGCTCATTTGCCCGTAGGACAGAGTTTGGGAAATTGTGATCTTCTAAAAAAGAGATCGGTGATTGTACAAAGTAGTACCTTTCTTTATACTCATTTAACAGTCTAGTGCTCTTTATTATTTTGTCGTAATTTGAATCCATAACCGATTCTATTTTTTCTCTTTTATCGAGAGGCAACCACTGAGTAGCTATTTTCTCAAATTGAAAAAACTCGCGAAAACTTTCAACGGTAAGCGGTTCAGAAAGCGGCTTTACATTCTTACTGATTTGATCATAACTTTCATTCATAACTTGATCTATACGTGAGGATACTTCGCTCATTTTTTCACTCGGCATATTTTTACGAAGAACATCGAAAAATTCAAAATATTCAGAAATTTTTTCATCGGTAATCGGCTCAGAAAGCGGTTTAAATCTCCCAATTATTTTTTCATAATTTCCTTCTATAATCGACTCTATTTCTTTTCTTTTTTCACTCGGCAAAAGTCGCCACAGGGGTTCTAATTTAAAAAATTCCATAAGGTTTTTTGTCGAAATCGGCTCAGAAATTGGTTTTATTTGTAAGCCAATCAATGTTTCTAGACTTCGAGGGAGATCCACAGCACCGGAATTTTGAATCAGTGGATATCGATTTACAATAATATCAAGATCACATCTTTCAGAAAGCTCTAAAAAATTTTCCTCTTTATACTCTTTTTTTGATCTTTCTTTTTCATAAGATTGGAATTTCTGCCAATCTAAAATTCGAAGGGGAACCTTTCGAACTGCGAGGGTAATTGGAATCCCATATGTAAGACAGATACCTTTATCCTTACTCGTGTAAAAACCAGCCCCACACGCAGACACTCCTTGTTTTATTTTTTTCTCTTCTTCCTTTTCTTCACTCTTTCCATCACTAGGAACCAATCCCCCTCGCATCATACTCAGAATATTTTTCACATCAGGCGTTCCATGATAAAGAGTGCCGTTGTCCGTGTATGTATCGATAAAAATTTGTTGATTCATAAGAAACCCTCCCTCCCCTAACGAACAGGGATCATGAGAAGGGGAGCGTTTCTCCGGCCGAACATTTCGTAAAAATTCATAAACTGGAGGCAGTTTACCCTCACCTTCGCTTTTTTGTGGAAGCGAACGAGCCAGTGCCAAGGCCAATTGCTCAACCTGTCCTTTTGATCTAAAAATTCGATTATGCCCCCCTTGAAATCGAGCATTTCGCATCATTTTTTCAAGCTGTTCCATGGCTTTATCGGATAAGGGCTTGCCTGATCGTAAGGATTCAAGTAGCACATTCAACTCTTTGCTAATTTGCTCTCTCCCTGTCTCGGAAATATCCAAAAATGGGAGCTCCAAAAGAGCGCGCAAACCGCGAATGGTTTGCTTATCTGCAACCTCTACTTTTTTGCCAAACTTCGGAGGTAAATAGTCATAGGTACCGCGATGAAATTTAGTAAAAATATGAAAATCTCCATCGGGCTCCTTGATAGAACCTGTTTCTTTTGAAATCGAGAAAGCCAACCAGTCAAGGGCGCTACCACCCTGTGCAGTGGCTCTATCTATTTGTTCCTTATAGGACTTCACATCTCCCACCAGAACAAAGGATTTTTTGAAAGGAATATCGACGCCTCTAAGGCCCATATGGGTTTCAGCCGAATTTATAAATTCTGTAAGCACTTGTTTGATTTCACTCAGTTCAGATTTTTCTTTTTTGAATAAAAACAACATATCGAAATCGCTTCCAACACCGAGGGCGTCCTGCCTCAGGACGGGTTTTTTATCTTTTTTCATGAACTCAAAAATCATATGTATATCTAGATCTGGATATTTGTGTTTCATATCGTAAACAACGCTATACATATATCCCAACAGGCTTCGAACCACCCCACCCGCTACATACAGCTGCATGTCAGGGTCCAGTACGAGGGCCTGCGTGCGAAGTTCGTTGATAAATCCGACTTTTTTTAACTCAGTACCTCCTGACAGAACATAGGGAATATCAAGACGACCCAAGAGATGATAGAGGACCTCCTCGATCTCTTTTTTCGCCTCTGCCTCCAATTTAAACTCAGCAAAATAGTTGGGAAACTCTATCTCCACTTTTGGAGGAGCATACAAGGCTGGGGCTACAAAAAAGAAGCTCAGAAAGAAGCTCAGACTCTGTTTCATCGACCACCTCGTTGTAAATAAGTTTCTATGGAAAGATCTACTTAGGGATTGGGTACAGCTACCTTTTTATAGGTACAGCTACCTTTGGTAGCTGTACCTATAAAAAGGTAGCTGTACCCAATCCCTTACCAAAAGCCATAACCATCACCAGCAACCCTGATGCCACTCCCAAGACAATGAAGCCAAAGGTCCAAATCGAGGGATTGTGAATCAAATTCACCAGCGCCATCATGACACTGAGAGCTGCATAGTAGAGGGCGCCAAAAATAGCCCCTGCACGTCCCAAACAATCTTGGTAGTCAACCAAGGCTTGACTAAAGATACTAGGAAGCGTCATCACAATGCCTACGAACACAAGCCCACTGGTTGCCATCAACCAGATAATCTGCAGATGTCTTTCCCACACGTCAAAATGAAATAAACTGGGAGCTAGATAAAGAAGCCCACTCACGATGGTAGTCTGCAGCCCCAATCGAATGATAAAGGCCGGAGACTTCTTTTTTTCCGTAAGCCAAGTGGAAATTTTGCCTGCCACAAAACTACCGCTTCCCACCGCAAGGCCCAACCACCCATATTGCGTTTTAGAAAGATGCAAGGTTTCCATAAAGACAAAGGGGCTCTCCCCATAGCAAGAAAAAACCATGCAGTTCAGTCCCGAAACTAATAAGACATAGATCCAAATTTGGGGATCTCGCAACACACGTTTGCATACAGACCAGAGTTGAAATTTTTCCGGCTCCAGACGTACGGGCAATGTCTCTGGCAACAGACAAAGACTCACTCCCAACAAAACTATTCCCATTAAAATTAAAAATATAAAAATAGCTTGGAAGTAAAATAACTCTGCCAAATAGCCACCCAACAAAGGACCGACGGCAGGGGCAAAAGCGAGAGCTTGTGACACCATCGAAAAAGCTCGAATGCGTTCATGGGGGGTTTGAAAACAATCTCGCAGAATAGTCTGCGTCAACACAGAACCAGCAGCTGCACCAAAGGCTTGGAAAACTCGAATGATAAGTAAGGTCCAGATGGTAGGACTTGCCCAAAGACCGATACTTGCGAGGGTATAACAGAGAAGACCTGCGATCATGCAAGGCTTTCGGCCCAAGCGATCTGCCAAGATCCCCCAGAACAAAACGCCCCACGCAAACCCAAAAAAATAAACCGACAGGGTCGCTTGGCTCAAATTTTCAGACACGTGATAGTGGGCACTTAAGGCAGGTAAAATGGGGGCAAAGATGGTTTCACTAAGCTGAGGAAATCCAATCAACAAGATCAATACCCAAATGGGTACCGAGGCAGGAGGGCCTAGACCCGAATTTTTTGTTGAATGATCTCCACAGCGCGATCCATGGAAACTCGCTCTTGCCCGCATGTATCCCTGTCTCGAATGGTCACACATCCGTCCTGTAGACTCTCACTATCTATGGTAACACAGAATGGCGTTCCGATCTCATCCTGCTTGGCATACCGCTTTCCGATGGATTGTTGCTCTTCGTAGGTGACATAAATATCTTGGTCACGAAAAGCTTGTACAAGTTTTTTGGCAAGTTCCGGTTGCCCATCTTTTTTAACCAATGGCAAAATTGCAGCTTTGTACGGGGCCAAACGGGGATGTAGCTTCAAGTACATGCGCTCTTTTCCATCAACCGTCTCCTCTCGATATGCATCCACCAAGACACTCAAGAAAGTACGGGTGAGGCCCAAAGCTGGCTCCACCACATACGGCGTATAGCGCCAGCCGATTTTGCCAGTCTCTGGATCCGATTTTTGCTGGTCTAAATAACTGAGCTTAACTCCAGAATGAGCTGCATGTTTTTTCAAATCATAATCCGTACGAGAAGCAATTCCCTCCAGCTCATCCCATCCCCACGGATATAAGAATTCGATGTCGTAACATGCATCGGAATAGTGAGCCAATTCCTTGGCAGTGTGCTCACGCAAGCGATAGCTTTCTGGAGAATTGGAAAAACGTCGATGCCAGGCCAAACGTTCCTCAGTCCAATATGCCATCCACTCCTTTTGCGTACCTGGCTCACAGAAAAATTCCATTTCCATTTGCTCAAATTCACAAGAGCGAAAAATAAAATGCTCTACAATGATTTCATTGCGAAAAGATTTCCCCTGTTGGGCAATCCCAAAGGGAACCTTCATGGAAGCTGTCTGTTGAACGTTGAGAAATTGCACAAACATAGCTTGTGCAGTTTCAGGTCGCAGAAAAACAGAAGACTGGGTGAGGGCAGTATCGATCTCTTGGTACAACTCTTTGCGAGAAAGTTTTTCAAGCTCCACAGTTTCCATAACCGCTTGTAGAGGATCCACCGGGCCCATTACGGTACGAAACATACCCCGAAACATCCGCTCGGCACTCAATAAAGTACTGTTACATTGGGGGCATACATACCCGCATTCCCCCACAGGAGCTGTGATTTTTTCCCCGGAGGCCTTCGCCCCTTTTCGAAACTCCACTACAGTGCCCGCAACCAGCTTGGGGGCTTTATCTGCCCGAAACCGATTTTGGCAATTGAGACAGTCGACCAAGGGATCCACAAAATTTTGCAAGTGCCCAGAGGCTTCCCAGACTTTGGAATGCATCATGATGGAAGCGTCGATACCCACCATGTCATCTCGCTGATGCACCATAGAGCGCCACCACTGCTGCGCGATATTACGCTTCAACTCCACACCCAACGGTCCGTAATCATAGCAAGATTTTAAACCTCCATAGATCTCACTGCTTTGAAAAACGAATCCACGTCGTTTGCACAATGAAACAATTTTACCCATTATATCAGGCTGTTGCATACATTCTCCCACGCATACAATTATGATGCATCTATTTATCCAAACAAAACAGTTGGATCTTTTACTCGTAACTCGATAGAATTTCTACATATTTTTAACTTATCTAACAACCGATCCAACGCAAAAGGCAAAGAAATGGCTTTCTTTCCTCAGTTTCAACAGCCCATTGGGGCAGCATTGACAGTACTTTGTACCTTATTTTCTGCCGGAGTAGTAGAGGCAAGCTTACCTGATTGTTCAGATGCAGGGGCTGTAAAAGTTGGAGTTGCCAATCCCGATGCTCATGACGACGGGGAAAAACTAGGTAACGGCTTCTATCGGTTCAAAGGAAAAGCGGCTTGTTCACTCACGCTACCATTTGTAGCAGATCGTATCCAAACGCTGAAGCACGCCTATGGAGAGTTTCATACCACCCAACCTGGGTTCACCTTAAACCGTCACAGTCAACACCCGGAGCAAGGAAATGGGGATTGGATTTTTACTGGGGAAATGCATAAGAAAGAACCATATAAAACTTGGATCACCTACGAACACCAATTCACGGGACAAAAAGATCTAGTCTTCAAGGCAAAAGCCCTTGCCCTTCGAGGCGAAGGGGATGGAAAAGCTTTGAAAGCAGAAAATGTTGAGTTTTCCTTAACCTGGGTCGCCAATTTTGATGAAGGAAAAAGCCTCTGGAGATTGACCTTCGAACGTGAAGTCCAGGTCGATGTGCCAGGGCCAGGCAGGATGTTTGTAGGTGAGGCTTGGAGGAGAATTCGCAAAAGTATAAAGGGGTCCATCCTAGAGCTAGCGACAAATCTGCATGAACTTGCAGCGAACCCCTAGCACACTAGAATCACGGTACTGCGATGGTTTTCACCAATGGGATTCTGTTCGTACCGCTCACCGTTAGCGTAACCTTTTTTCCATGCGGCAAAGACAACGCGGGGAAAACCGCACGCCCATTTGCATCACTCATGGTCGTTGCTAACAATCGATGACGAGAGGTTAGCGTAACGCGCAAGTCCGCTTCTTGTACATTCAATTGAAGTCCAGGTGCTACTCCCGTTGAAAAAGAAGGGGTTACCCTCAATGGAGTAGGGGCATGTGTACGCAAGACCACCGTAGGGTCTCCAAAAATATGCCACGTTTGAAACGTTTGTGCCGCATCACTGGAACCATCCTCCAATACAGCCAAAGAACCATCTAGCATCAATGCACCCACATGGGTGGCATTTCCACTCGCTACTAACTTAGAAATCGCAAGCTGTCCCACAGTAGGGGGTACCCATGCTTGATTGGTAGAAGAAGCAAAGATAGCCAAGGCCCCAACCGGTTGCGTCGGTGTACCTGCTTTTAACCATCGCTCTGCAAACACATCTCCACCTGTATACGCAAAACGTCCATTCACACAAGCCACACTGATGATCACGGGGAGCTTACCCACATTGGAAAGTTCATTTATATCTTGGTTTGCAAAATATCCGGTAATCCAACTCGATTCCGTTCCATGCCCAATGTAGTTGATCAAGGAAGCTCCATTATTAATGGAGTCTGAAATATTCGAAGCTGTTACACGTGGATCATAAAGTTGATCCACATCTCGGTAAGACCCACCTAAGAGAGCCGTACGTACGTAATCAGCTCGTGCTCCATCGCTTGGGTTTCCCTCTGCACTGGCAATCCCGATGGCATGCTCATACCAATCCCCATCTGTCGGATATTTTTCGTATGCAATGCTACGGTTAATCACATTGGCAAGCTCTACCGTCGTCTTAACAGAGAATCGAGCCACGATGAGATCTGGATATCCACTGGAGTTAAAAACCCCATATAAAGGGTCCGCTTCATTTTTATACGCATTACCAGCTGTACCTGGATAGAAGGGCACAAACTCTGAATCTCCAACCAAGAGGACATAAGCTAGCTTTGGATTGTTTCTGTAAGCATTTTGAATGTAATTTTTAATTGCAGTCGGCGTATTTCCTGCGCTGGATAAGGCAACCACCTGGGTGGAAAATCCCATCTGCATTTTCCAATCTACAAACGGGGTTAGTGCAGTGGTAAATCGCGGATGGGTGATAATCAAGAGATCTCCCAACTCTCGAGCATTACTGCCTCGCATCTGTGAGTTTGCCAAGTTTTTATGGTTGAGAAATTGGTTTTGATACAGAAGGGTAAACGCTTCGTTATCATGAGTATCCACCGCATTTTCCGCGCGCATCTTCTCTGTAGAAGTAATTTCAATTACAAGTCTTTGATACACGAGAGTAGAGCGACTCTTTGGCAGATAAGAAAACGGATGGATTTGAAGAGTTACCCCATGAGCTTTACGGAACTGAAAAGGACTAGAGAGAGATACCACCGCATTCGGAAAAGAGGCTCGCTTTCCAGCCCCTTGGTAGAAAGGATCAAACGTAAAGGCAACTTCCTTTGGGTCTACATCACGAAGGATACTCCCTTTGCTAGGGGCTACATCACCCAATTGAAAACTTTGATGCTCCTCCTCTTTTACGGTTACCTCTACTGCACTTGCATCTCCAATTTCAATATTTTGATAAATTTTTGGTAATTGGGGCATGCCTTTTTCTGTCAAAATACCCGCATCCTCTACGGATAAGATCTGATAAGGGACGCGATTGATCCGTATGGGAGTCGCTTCAAAATGATGCAACGTAAATTCCAAGACCGTATGATGTAGATCCGATTCAAGAACCTCAAGGGAATAAGATTGTGACTCGGTATCCAGGACAAAACTTTTGGCCTGTAGCCCTTGAGCCAACATACCGACTAGCAGGAACCCCACTAATTTTATAGCCGCTTTCATACTTCCTCCCCCATGATGAGTGATTCTGGTGGAGGTATCGTCCTATTTATTTAAGATATGAGGGTTTTTTTACTTATTTTGTCAAAAATTATATAAGATGGGGTTTTTAGGGGAGAATTCTACAGATGGGGATGGGGCACCTCCGTCATCCCAAGGCTGCGTAGCTGCCGATGGGATCTCGATAAAAACGCAGGGATCCCATACGGTCCCTTCGGGACCTTGGGATGACGGATATACGCTCAAGATGACGGAAATTACACCATCTCATATCAAGCAGGATAAAACCGTTCTTGAATGCGAGCCTCAATTGGCAGAGATCTAAAAAGTGCTATAATCTAAAAACCATCACCCCGCATAAGGAGAAATTTAATGAAGCTATTTCCTCTAGTTTTTTTCAGCAGCATGCTGATACAATGCACGCCGAGCCAAAAAGCAGATAGCAGCAGTAATCAGAGCCAAGCTTCAGCAATAGCCTCCCAACAATCTCCATTTCAACTTACCGCTGACGAGTGTACGCAACTTTCCGGTGACTCAACTTGCAGCAACCTCAGCTTATCCTATACGCCTGGCAGCCAGGTTCAACTTCACAACACCACGGAGACTCACTGCAAAGATGTGTTACATGGCACGTGGATATCACCAGGAGATTGTTCATTTACTTTGGATAAATTTTCCAGACATTCATTAAAATGTGTGAATACAGTGGATGCGACAGATAAAAAGCCTTGCTACATCACCGTTACAGTAGAAAAAAACGATACAGATACGAATACAGATACGAATACAGAAAATTCCTATGAAATCCAAATTAATCATTTATTGGCAATGAATCAAGCATTCAGCTACAAAGCCTGCAATGGCATTACGGGAAAAGTGGAGAACACTCTCACCTTAGACTCAGATGCGATTCAGTATGTAGATGCATCAAAAATAAAATGTTCTGGCGCCACTATCACTGACCCTGACACCGAGGTTCTCTCTTTTCCCAAAGATTTTGGCAGTCCGCCCATAAAAAAGCTTGATGATGGGACCTTTCGATTAACCAATAATTTCTTAGGGATGGGAAGGTGTTTAGATACGTATAGTGGCTCTAACAATCGAGCCTTTATGGAGGATTGTGCCAGTAATACCTCTGGTACTTTTTGGCATCTCATTCCGGTACCCAAGGGTAACGGCTTTCGATTAAGTAATATGTTTCTGCCCAATAAGTGTTTAGACATTAACATCAGCGCGTCTAGCAATTTTATATTTATGGAAGATTGCGCAAAAAACACAGCCGGCTCAGTTTGGGAGCAAACGCCCACTAAAACTGGCTCATTTCAGTTGATCAACACATCTACTTCTAAATGTTTAGATACGGATAGTGATAGTGGTTCTCAAAATTCAGCCTTTTTGAATGATTGCGCAAACAATACCCCTGGTTCTTTTTGGTTAAAAATTTCCAATAAAGGCGGCGTTCTGCCGCAGTAATGTCCTGCAATCTCCAGCGATCCTCTGGTTATCAGCAAGCAGCATAAAACCGTTCTTGAATGCGAGCCCCAACGGCTTGGGGGGTAAACCCATATTCCTTTGCCAGAACACTTGCCGGCGCACTAGCCCCGAAGTGATCGAGTCCGATAAGCAGCCCGTTTCCTGCAAATCTTTCCCAACCTAAAGTAGAACCTGCTTCAATGGAAACTCGTTTTGTACAAGACCATTGAAAAATTTCAGCTTGGTATTCCTTGTCTTGGGCAAAGAAAATCTCCCAACAGGGAACGGACACCACCTGAATCGAACCCTTAGAAACCCAACCCTGGGCTGCAACCCAAGCTGCTGTCTCAAGAGCCAACCCAACCTCACTTCCTGTAGCGAAGAAGAGCAGCTCCACTTCTTTTTCAGCTCGTTGTACGATCCAAGCACCTTTGCTTGCAAGCTCTGCAGAATGAGGCAAATGCGGTACCTTTTGACGAGTTACACAGATGCAGCTCGGGGCCTGCAATTGAAGAGCTACTGTGCACATGATCTCGGTCTCATGAGGATCTGCAGGACGCATGACATACAGATCCGGAATGGCTCGCAGACTCATGACATGCTCCACCGGTTGATGGGTAGGCCCATCCTCTCCCAGATGAAACGAATCGTGACTAAATTCGTGAATCACACAAACCTTCTGGATGGCGCCAAGTCGAAGGGCAGGTCGAGAGTAATCGGCAAAAGACAGAAAGGTCGCATCGAAAGGAATGAGGCCCCCATGAAGAGCGATGCCATTAGAAATAGCCGACATAGGAAACTCTCGGACTCCAAAGGCAATGTTGCGACCTGCACGATTTGCAGGGGTAAAGTCACCAACAATCTTAGCAAATCCTTCGGTCATGTTGGACGGATCCAAATCTGCACTGCCACCCACAAAGTTAGGCACCGTACGCGCCCAATGCTCCAAGATTTTTCCAAAGGCCTGACGCGTGGCAAGCTCTTGGGTACGATCCCACTGGAGCGGAGCGACTACGGGTGTTACACCGGACTTTGGAAAATATGTAGAGTAGCGAGTTTGAAAATCAGCATCCTTACAACGAGTTTGCAATTTTTCTTGCCATGCGTAAGCTTCTTTTTCACGAAGAGAAAAATTACGCTGAAAATGTTGGGACACATCTGCAGGCCAGTAAAAGCGTTCGCTCTCTGGAAGTCCCAATTTCTCTCGTGTGCGAGTACGTTCGTCTTTAGAGAAAGGAGCTCCGTGAGAATGGTGACTGTCTTCTAAGGAGTAAGCTCCCTTTGCAATGGTGGTGTCACCGATGATCAGAAGGGGCTTTTTGCGCGGACTGCGCGCGTAGGCCAACGCTTTGCGAATGGCATCGTGATCGTGTCCATTGATCGCTAAAGTCTCCCAACCAAAACCTGCAAATACTTTTGCTTCATCATCAGAATAGGCTCGATCAATGTCACCTGCAATTTGCTTGCGGTTCTTGTCATAAAACCAAACCAAGTTACTCAACTTTTGATGCCCAGCAAAAGAAGCACTGGCAAGGGTAATGCATTCTTGCATGCAGCCATCCCCAAGCAGAGTCCAAATGGTGTACCCAAAAAGTTCTGGATCCAAAGTAGCTGCAAGATGGCTTGCTGCGACAGCAAAGCCTACGGACATACCACAGCCTTGTCCCAAAGGACCGGTGGTACACTCTACGCCTGGAGTAATTCCATTTTCTGGATGTCCGGGTGTGCGAGAGTGAAGCTGGCGAAACTGAGCCAAATCTTCGGACTCGAGCCACCCGATGCCACGCAGCAAACTATATTGCAACATGGACATGTGACCTGCGCTGAGAATAAAACGATCTCGTCCCAGCCAATGTGAATTTTTGGGATCAAATCGCAACGCTTCTGTAAAAAGCAGGTACGCAAAATCCATAGCACCGAGAGCCCCCCCTGGGTGCCCCGATTGCGCACTATCCACACCATCCAGCACGAGACCTTTTAAACAATTTAGCGTACGAACATCGAGGGTATTCAAACCGTAGTTTCCTTCTGGCTATAGAAAATATTTTTTCGCCATGTCGTCAAGAGACATTTGTCGAATCTTAGAGGCTTGACCCGCTTGACCAAAGGCGATCATTCTCTCCTTCACGACCTGTTTCATAGCATCTCGCGCCGGTTTTAAATAGAAGCGAGGATCAAATTCTGCAGGCGAAGTTGCAAATGCTTTGCGGATAGCAGCCGTAATGGCGAGGCGATTGTCCGTGTCCACATTAATCTTGCGAACCCCATTTTGGATGCCGCGCTGAATCTCCTCCACAGGAACCCCATAGGTTTGCTTGATTTTCCCCCCGTACTGGTTGATGGCATCCTGCAAATCCTGAGGTACCGAAGAAGAGCCGTGCATCACCAAGTGGGTATTGGGAAGGCGGCGATGAATTTCCATGATGCGATCCATAGCCAAGATGGCGCCATCGGGCTTGCGGGAGAACTTGTAGGCACCGTGGCTGGTACCTACGGCCACAGCAAGGGCATCGACGCCGGTAATGCGCACAAATTCTTCGGCTTCTTTCGGATCCGTAAGGAGCTGGTCACGATGTAAAGTTCCCTCAAACCCGTGGCCATCCTCCTTCTCACCCTCCCCTGTTTCCAACGATCCCAAACATCCAAGCTCGCCTTCCACAGACACACCGAAGGCATGGGCAACATCCACAACCCGTTTGGTTACCGCGCAGTTATACTCGAAATCAGCGGGCGTTTTGGCATCCTCTTTCAAGGAGCCATCCATCATCACCGAGGTGAACCCTTGTTTGATGGCAGAAAAGCAGGTTTGAGGGCTGTTACCGTGGTCTTGGTGCATCACCACCGGGATCTCAGGATACAGCTCTACAGCGGCCAGCATCAAATGGCGCAAATAGTTATCCTGGGAATAGCTCCGCGCTCCGCGAGAAGCTTGAATAATCACGGGGCTTTCAGTTTCGCGGGCGGCTTCCATGATGGATTGGATTTGCTCCATGTTGTTCACATTGAAAGCACCGACGCCGTATTTATGTTCAGCGGCATGATCAAGTAAGGCGCGTAAAGGAATTAAAGCCATTGGTTTCTCCTTTTATTATTTAATTAGAGGCAAACTGGAAAAGAACACTGATTTTTCGAGCAATCTATCTGTATCCGTCATCCCCAGCGCCCGAAGGGCGCGTCGGGGATCCCCCTCGATCGCGGGAGATGCCCATACGGCCGAGGCGGCCTGGGCATGACGGATCTTATGCAGAACGGTTGAAAAAACAGCATTCTTTTCCAGTTTGCCTCTTATTCTTCTTTTTTAAGGAACTGACATTCTACTACCGCGAGCCAAAGCTAGCAGGAAGAATATCATCGGCCTAGAAAAACAAAAGAAAAAGGAAAAAAAGAAAAAAATCAGTATATAATTTCCCCCAATGTGATCTCGCTTCTTAAAAGGACCTCAGCATGAACATCCATGAATACCAGGCCAAACAGCTTTTTCAGCTCAATCAGCTTCCGATACCAAACGGATTTCTAGCCTCCTCTCCCATTGAAGCGGAGTTTGCCTACCGACGCCTCAAAAGCGCGGTAGCGGTGGTAAAAGCTCAAATCCACGCAGGTGGCCGCGGAAAAGCGGGCGGCGTGAAATTGGTTAAATCCCCAGAAGCCTGTTTTCAAACCGCCAAAGAAATGCTGGGCACCACCCTCGTCACCCATCAAACGGGGCCCGAAGGTAAAAAAGTCCATCACGTATATGTGGAATCGGGAAGTGACATCGACAAGGAATACTACCTGGCTTTGTTACTCGATCGAGAGACTGCAAACATTGCCCTGATGTTTTCCCAAGCGGGCGGCATGGACATCGAAGAAGTCGCAGAGAAAACCCCAGAAAAACTCATCACCCTGCAAATCGATCCCACATTGGGACTAAAGCCCCATCTCCTACGCTCTCTGGCACACCTCGCGCAACTGCCCGAAGGCGAGACGAAGCAGCTCCTGTCCATCGTGGAAAAACTCTATCGTATGTTTCTCAAATACGACTTCTCCTTGCTCGAGATCAATCCTTTGATCGTGACCAAGAAAGGAGACATGCTGGCCCTCGATGGCAAGATGTCGTTTGACGACAATGCCCTATATCGGCATCCTGAAATTCAAAATATGCGAGACCTCAAGGAAGAGGACGAACGAGAAATCGAAGCGTCTAAGCTTGGATTGAGCTACATCGGATTGGATGGCAACATCGGGTGCATGGTAAACGGAGCTGGTTTGGCCATGGCAACCATGGACATCATCAAATATTCGGGTGGATACCCGGCCAACTTCTTGGACGTAGGCGGTGGTGCCACGGAAGAAATGGTAAAGCATGCCTTTCGCATCATTTTGCAAGATGTGAAAGTAAAGGCCATCTTCGTGAACATCTTCGGTGGCATTATGCGATGCGATACCATTGCCAAAGGCATCATCGGAGCCTCCAAAGAACTGAAGCTCCATGTGCCACTCGTCGTACGCCTTGAAGGCACCAACGTAGAAGCCGGTCGAAAAATGTTGAAAGAATCTGGACTCAACATTCTTGCAGCTGAAGACATGGCAGATGGCGCACGTAAGGTCGTTGCTGCCGCAAAGGGCTAGTCGCCTCGATTCATCTTTTCACTTAAATAAGGATT
Organism: Deltaproteobacteria bacterium; assembly: GCA_947475005.1. Lineage (GTDB taxonomy): Bacteria > Bdellovibrionota_B > Oligoflexia > Oligoflexales > Bog-1112 > CANIBL01. The sequence continues at coordinate 44,828 of CANJLI010000001.1, forward strand.
TGACTGTGGCCATATTTGTAAATGAAAAAACCCGTGTGATCACCCAAGGCATTACCGGAAAATCGGGGATGTTTCATACCCAACTTTCTCACGAGTATGCCCCTCGATTTGTAGGGGGGGTTACCCCTGGCAAAGGAGGCACGACTACCTGTGAGTTACCGGTGTTTGACACCGTGAAAGAAGCGAAAGAAAAAACAGGGTGCAATGCCACCATGATCTTCGTGCCACCTCCCTTTGCTGCAGATGCGATCCTCGAAGCCATCGCAGCGGAGATCGAACTCATCGTGTGCATCACCGAAGGCATCCCGGTTCTCGATATGATCCCCGTAAAAAAAGCCTTGGAAAATTGCAAAAGCAAGAGTCGACTCATCGGCCCCAACTGCCCGGGGATTATTACCCCTGGTGCCTGCAAGATCGGGATTATGCCCGGTTACATCCACAAAAAAGGGCAGGTAGGCATCGTCTCCAAATCGGGGACCCTCACCTATGAGTCCGTGTGGCAAACCTCCCAAGCCGGCTTGGGGCAATCCACGTGCATCGGTATCGGAGGGGACCCCATTATCGGATCCACATTTACCGATATCTTGGGATTTTTCGAAGAGGATCCCCAAACTGAATCCATCGTTCTCATTGGAGAAATCGGGGGAGATGCCGAAATCAAAGCCGCACAGTTCATCAAAGATCACGTGCGCAAGCCGGTCTGTGCCTTCATCGCAGGACAAACCGCACCCGAGGGGAAACGCATGGGCCACGCCGGCGCTATCATTTCGGGGGGCAAAGGGACCGCTGCAGAAAAAATCGATGCATTACGCGCAGCTGGGGTGGCAGTTGCCATGTCTCCCGCAGAAATCGGATCCACTCTCTTGCAAAAAATGCGCTGACGCGCTATTGCTTTCTTTTGTGGAACTAGCTTTGGTTTTCTAAGGGAAACCAGCTTTGGTTTTCTAAGGGAAACCAGCTGCGCAGTTTTCCCTTAAACCCTCCCTTGCTTCGCAAGGGGAGAGCGGTGGGGTTGCTTTCAGTTACCATGATAAATGCCAAGGCCGGCGCTCAGGCAGATTCTTCCCGACTCTCAAAATCGCAGAGCTAACCCTAGTCATAGAACTAAAAACCAGGCTGCGATTTGTGACCCGTCGGGATCCCTCTACCTGGCTGCCCTTGGCCCCCCTTTCATGGTAACTGAAAGCAATCCTACCGCTCTCTCCCGTAGCTACAAAGTCCTGGTAGCCGCGGAAGAGCGGGAATGTATTTCCAAATGGCGCGTCAAGGGCAGCCGCTTGGGGGGACCTGCCCGGGTCGAAAGCGCAGCGGACGTTCTCGCTTCTCTGACGGGGGTTACCTCTGCGATTGAGAGAGGGTGGGAGGCCCCGAGCGAGCGCCGGCCTTGACGTGCCATTTGGAAAAACATCCCCGCTCTTCCAGTGCGTGGCAAGGAAGGGTTTAAGGGAAAACTGCGCAGCTGGTTTCCCTTAGAAAACCAAAGCTGGTTTCCCTTAGAAAAAAGAAAAAAAGAAACAACCATAGTATAATGGTGAAGTATGCTAGGCATTCGTTTTTATAAAAACCAGGCTTTTGATGTGTGGCAAGGGGATTTTTCCCACTTTGCCTGTGATGCCCTGGTGCTATCGGATGCAGAGCTTGTGAAAGCAGGCTATGCACCAGCCGGACAGATTTTGCGAGCGGAGGCTCATGCACCTTGGGAGATTTTCTTAACTGCAGCAATGGAAACCCCTCACCATGTAGGGATTTCATACCAAGCCTGCGGGGGAGAGCCTGAGAAAGTAGCTGCAACTGTGGCCCATTTGAAACCGTACTGCGAGAAAAAAATGCTGGCTCACATCATACGTGTAACGTTTATCGTGCAGTCTGCTGTTGAATATCAGTGCGTGCAAGAGGCCCTCGAAACCCATTTTGCAGAAACTCCATCATGGCTATCCTAGAAAACATTTCTCTAGCTCCCTACAGCGCCTTTGGGACCGGAGGTACCTGTCGGTACTTTTGGCAACCCGAGAGCATCGAAGAGATCGCAACTGAATTGCCCCGATTTGCGGGTACTCCCTTCTACCTCTTGGGCGCTGGCAGCAACTCTCTCGTGTCGGATACCCCTTGGCCTGGCATGGTAATGCAGTTTGGCAACCTCGCAACCTGCGAAGAAACCGAATCGGGATTTATTTGTGGAGCAGGAGTTTTAAACTCCGACCTTGCACAACGGGCTCGTGATCGCAGTCAGCAAGGGGCTGCCTGGATGTACCGTCTACCCGGGCAACTGGGGGCAACCATTCGTATGAATGCTCGCTGCTACGGAGGCGAGATCAGTCAATGTATCGATCAAGTAAAGACGGTAACCCCGAGTGGAGAGATCAAAACCTACGAGGTTACTAACTCTACCCGCACGAATGTATTTCGTGGATACAAAGACACCATCTTCATGACCAACCAAGAGATCGTGGTGCAATGCAGTATCCGTTTGCAACCAGGCCCTCTGGAACCGATCGTCTCCCTGATGGAGAAGATTGAAAAAGACAGAGTCAGCAAAGGGCATTTTGATTTCCCTACCTGTGGGTGTGTATTTAAAAACGAGTATGCCCCAGAGGTCTCTGTCTCCAGCGGACTCTTGCTGGAACTAGCAGGCAGCAAGTCCTTGCACAAACCAAGGGCCCGTGTGAGTGAGAAGCATGCAAACTTTATCTTCAATCACAATGGGGCATCGAGCGAGGAAATTCTAGAGCTCTCCATCGAGATGCGAGAACGAGTCTGGAGTGAGTTTGGTGTGTGGCTTGCCTATGAGATGGAGCTGCTAGGGGACTTCCCAGCAGCGTTGCTCAAGCAGTTTCAGGAGCAACGCCCCCCTGCCTACCGACACGCTCGATTAGCGGAGGCTCGTGCTCGATTTCAATCCCAAGGCGGTCGCATCTGAAGATGCGAGATAGGCTCGCAAGAGGAAGACAAATCCGCTTGCCGGGATTAAATACAAACCGATGTGTAGCATGCTCTGTTCCACAAAACCCACGCCATAGCAGAGCCCCAATCCCAACCAGCTAATCACATGCAGAACCACTAGGCCATTTTGGAGTCGGATCCATCGGGTAGAAAACTTACGCCCGATAAAGAGAAGATCCACCGGCCAGAAAATCCATAGCACCGCAGAGAATTGAAAATATTCCCGTGTAGAAAGAAAGGTGATAGCAAAAACCGTCATGCTCACCAAGAACGCAAAAATGCCCCACAGGTTTTGCGTGAGACAAAGAATGGCTCGAGCCAATTTGTCATAGCAAAGTCTTTTGCTCATCATCCCCAGGAAAGCAAGCAAAGCAACGAAAAGCAAAATCGCTTGGTAGCCACGCTCTCCCACACCATAGGGCACCGGATGTTTATAGAGTTGCACCGGGTGAGTCAACAGGTGCTCTGAAGAGAGTACACCCGCATCATCGATAGCAAACAGAGGATGCAGATACTGTCGAAAGAGCATGGGGGTAAATCGAAGGCCCCATCCGGTGAGAGGCTTGTCCGCTTTTCCATTGAGCACGAAATCTGCAGCAACAGCAAGCGCTGTAAAGCTTCCAAAGTAGGTCATCCATAGACTTCGATAGGTAACTGATACCTTCTTGCCTTCGAGTTGAGCTGCAATCCCACCATCGGTAGCTTCATTCAACAACTCTGCCACGAGGGTCGAGCAGTTTTTGGACCATACATGGTATTGGTAGCGAGGATGCTGGAGCCAGTTCTCAATCAGTTGCAAAAGCTTTTTCTTCTGGAGCACGGTCAGCGTAATGCGATCTTGGAAGACATTCCTCGGATACGCTTGGATGTCTTTTTGAAACGCGGGAAACATAGGTTCCACAAGCAGATGGTACTCGCTGGTACCACGCATGAAGGACCAGAGAAAGAGAGGCTCATCTTCGGAAAAAGCCCCCCAATTGTACATCAGATCGGTATGGGCTACCGGATCGATAATACGCAGGAGGGTATGTCCGCCAGAGGTAAATAAATCATGGGAAGGGCCCATGGAAACCAAATGGACCTCCATGGATGTCATTTCTTTTGGCGAATAAGTCTTCCAATCGGCCTGGGCTAGCAGGGTGCACCCACTCAGCCATGCGAGCAGTAATACGCGAATCACTCTAAAAACCTCTGATTATGGCGAATATGTTTGCTGAAAGGACAGGTCCACAGTCACATCATCCTCTAAGACTCGACACTGGCAAGCCAACCGCACAGATCCCTCTGTGGAAAGCCCCAAGCGGGTGAGCAGCGCCCGCTCATCTTCGCCCATCGGAGAGACCCGAGGTGCATTTGTGATGGAAATTCCACAAGTTCCGCACTGGCAAGCGCTGCATCCATAACGGATATCGACCCCGTTGCGGAGGGCAGCAGCTAGGATTTTGGTTCCGGAGGCGGCGGTTGCACATTTGCCCGTGGGCAAAAAGGTCACTGTAGCCATAAGGCGCCTCATGATGCGTGTTGCCTTATATGTACAGGAGTTGGGGGCGAATTGGCAAGCTGCTAGCTCTTTTTACCCCGCTGGATTTCGATGCTCTTGCTCTTGCAATTGCCAGTCGATCCACATTTTGATAACAACCAATGCTGTTCGTTTAAGGCAAAAATTATTGCAGTGTAAGCTGTTTCAGCTTACATGGACGCCGCCCCTGTCATCCCAAGGCTGCGTAGCAGCCGTATGGGATCTCGATAAAAACGCAGGGATCCCATACGGTCCCTTCGGGACCTTGGGATGACGGAAATTACACCACGGGACCTAGGGATGACGGAAATTACACCACGGGACCTAGGGATGACGGAAATTACACCACGGGACCTTGGGATGACGGAAATTACACCACGGGACCTTGGGATGACGGAAATTACACCACGGGACCTAGGGTAAGGGACATTTACACAATTCCTTTTGTAAAGATTGAATAAAAATATTCATTCGTCTTCCCTTGTAGTAATTCAAATAATTCTGCAATTCTGCCACAGAAATAAAAGAAGTATCCGAGATACGTACGCTTTCATGCAACCATTCTAGAGGAGAATTTACTCGAATTTTTTGTGACCACACATAATCCAACAAGGCTTTTACTGGAGATGCGATAAGAAAGATATGCTCCCCCTCTTCAATTCGATGTACATCAAAAAAAGGGGCACGCATGGAATATGCTGAAAAGAAAAGATGCCCAATGGAGTCTGAAACTCAGTGGATCTTTTGGAGGTCATGCTGGTCGTCGTATAGACGCGCTCTGGAATGAGCCCCCAAAAAGAAAGAGCCGATTCACAACTAATGTAGGAGGGGCCGTAGATATGCTGAGCCAAGGCAAAAAGATGGGGGGAGGTCCTTCGGTGCTTCGGACCCAAGATATAAAGGCCCCGCCTGATTCCCTCAATTTCGCCTGAGGCAATCGCCCGTTTCACTTGGCCATATCGACTGTCATCAGACCCTGGCTGCCAAATAGCAAGCTCACCGCTAGAAAAAAAATCCGACTTCGGATTTTCTTTAATAAAATCAGCATATCGGCCCATTCCAGCCTCCATATAATACAAGAAACTGTCAATAAACGACAGTTTCTTGGTAATAATTCAGGTCCAGTCGGGTGCAATGGCATTCAAGCCCAGCATCTCCTCCATATAACTTCAACTTGTGCTTTATTCCCCCGCCTGGTAGCCCATAGCTTCAACCTTTAGATGGGATGGAGAAACGGCTTGAGTCAAAATATGACAAATAGATTTTATTTCTGGATCTTCTTACTATTGCAGACTTCCTGCGTAACTCCATCTACACGCATGGATCCTGAGGAACAGAATAAGTTCGAAGAAAAATTAAGCATATTGGAACCATTCTTTGACACCGAAAATCAGTATAACTACTTATATCATTTTTCGAAAGGTGGACCTTATACACCTTATCAGTTTCCACTGAAACAAGATCAGGATGATTTTTCGTTTTATGTCCTTGGATTTTACTACGACTATTCTTGCAACAAACGATCGGTTTTTCTCCAGGTACCAGCAAAGAAGCTGTATGATCGTTACGACAAAAAAGTATTTGAAGTCAAAAAAATCGGCGGGAGGTATGTATATTTCTCGAAAAACATGAATACCAGTAGCATCACGCTCCCAGAAATAGAATTTCCCCAAGTGAAGCCAATCCCTGTCTATCAAGAAACTCTAATTCCTACCTATAGACAGCTGCAAGTAAATGCTGCGGCTGATTTACTCGTGACAAAAAAGACATTATTTTTAACAGGCGCAGGTCTCTCATATGCCGAAATTCCAAATTTTGCACCTCTCGCAACAGAAATAAAAAAGCACACTACCGAAGAAGTTATCCTCAATCCCAGAATTATTTTAGATCGATTTGAAAGATGGTTTGATTATTTTTTCACAGCAAATCCTACAAAAGCACATAGAGCAATTACAAATATCTGTAGAAAAATTCAATGCGGGGTCATTACGGGTAACTTCGACATGCTTCAACAAAAAACGGGATTAATTCCTTTTAGGATTCAAGGCCATCTCTTTCAAAAGTACAAAGAAGATTTTGACAGAAACGGTTCGAAGATTGAACTCTTATTTGTAGTCGGCATGAGTCACGATATACGAGGACAAATCGATGAATTCAGAAGAAAAAACCCTTCATTAAAGATATTGGCACTCTTGTATGATGAAAAAATTCCTTCGTATATTCAAAATGAGGATTACTTTCTATTTGGAGATGCAAATGAAATTCTGCCAAAATTATACCAGGAAATGATTTCTAAATAATCTCATCTCTCAGGGCTGCGCAGGACGAATCTGCGTAGGATCGATATTCCAACGACGGTTTTGAAATCCCACAAACCGATCCACAAAAGGCTGGGTCCTTTCAATAAATTGCTCTTCTGAAATCAAGGCAGAGTGATTTGCTTCCTCCCACCTAAACTCTTGCACAGCAAACCCGAATTCCTCGATTGCAATAGCGAGCAATGCATTGATTTCTGGATACGTGATACCAAACGTAGAAAGATTAAGTCCGATCTCAGAAAGGGCTTGCAGCGCCCACAATGCATATTGGAGCCTGCGAATGTGGATTTCAACAGACACCCCCCACGAAATGGGGGCATTTACTTCTTGGTCTTCTTCGAAACTAATGGCTTTATAGAATCCCTCGGCAATAGCCTGCTCTTTGGTTATTACAGTTGGGATATCTACCGTACGATGGAGATTTAGACTATATACGTGAAGCACGTACACCATATATCGATTTAACTCTTTATTTCTTAGTAAGCCTTGAGTCTCTGGCTCGAAGCCCTCTTGATAGACTGCAGGATCTTTATAAAAATTTCGGATATGTTGGGCAATTTTAAAGAGTCGAGACAACTGAATGGGGATCGCAAGACCTTGGCAAAATCGATACCGGATAAAAAATTCAATTGGCACAGCACTCAAGGTATCAGGGCGAATGGAAGACACGATACTTCCATCTTCACTTTGTACAACGATCTGTTCTTGCCTTTTAATCCGAGCATGTAACCTCTGCGCCTGTTCATAAACCGCCTTTTCTGATATAGACGGGCGCGTACAATCCGCAGAAAATGCGCTACCTCCGAAGGGTAAGAGAAAACTTGCAAGCACGCCACCCAAGCGAAATTGACGACCGACCCATTCTCTCATCTCATCCCCCGCAGTATGGAGCTGGAACTTATGATTGTCTCATAAGCCACTCTACATTGGCCGGTCGGTCAATTTCCAGGGTTTTGTACGATACTCTTCTGATTTTGTATTTAGTTATGGGTAACTCTACGTTTTACGGGGACACCCGATGCGAGTGTCCCCGATGCAGTGCGGTAACAGGGACACTCGGGCGGGGTGTCCCCATAGAATTATGGAGTGTCCCGACTATCAAGTCGAAGACGGGCGCCTCCACTCTCGTAGAATACTAAAAAATGGCAGAGTTCCCCCCGAAGGGGGCCTTTAAGCTCCGGCCACTTAAGGTGAATTTGGGAAGTGTTGATCATAAGGAAAAGTCAGTACTTGCAGTCTAACAAAACAAGGCGGGTAGAAAATTATTGCAGCGGCTGAGCTTAAAGATACATGTAAGGAGGAGACGGACCCCTCGTTGTAGATAGACCTCCAACCTAGGTTCTCTCGAACTTCTTGTGAGGCACTCTTGCACTCACGGCGGCGAACTCTGGTGGTCTATCTTCCGAACTTACCTACTTTAGGCCCAAAATATTGTCAAGTTGTAAAAAATTTTTAAAAAAATATCAAAACGGCGTTTCATTCCAACCAATCTTGAAAGAAGTGGTTAAAATGCCGCCAGATTTAGGAAGGATGAGATCGGGGACAGCTACCGAATTAAGGAAGTTGGAGGAATTCCTCCAACTTCCTTAATTCGGTAGCTGTCCCCGATCTCATCCTGAAGTAACAAGAATGTGGAGGAGAGCTTACTTCAGGCGGGTATCTTCCATGGCAGAGGTGACCATACCGATGAGCTGGCTGGACACGCCGATGATGTCTTTATGTTGGCATCCTTCGTCTTTCAAAGTTTGATAAATTGACTTCGCGAGCATGCGTACAGCCTTATCCGCCAATGGACTTTCTGGTTCAGATACGGCCAATGCCCTCTCTTCAGTTTTGAATGTCTTCATTCGTAATCTCCGCTATATTTTTCCACGTCGTTTTTCTAATTTTACCAAAATTCACTATATTGGGAAGAGAAGGCTCACCGCCTTGTTAATGCAAAAATCGTGCCAATAAACCCAAAAAGAAAAAGATTGTGCGTTAGACATAGAGGCCCCAATATACGGACGTTATTAGAAACCACCTGAAGGCTTCTTAGAGGAATTTCTGTATTTCTCTTGGTTTTCCAGGACTGTAGCAAAAAGAACACAGTGATCTCTCTGTTTTGTAGCAGATCAGCAACATAGGAGCCCCGGACATGGGTACATATCTTCTTTTACAGCTGGTTAAAATACTCCCCCAAAATCTGATGAGCCATCTCACAGGTCTACTGGTGGAGCTACGCATCCCTCATCCTTATTGGGCCAAAAAGGCGCGAGAATGGTTTGTCTCCTTCTTTGGGATCAATATGGCAGAAGCCGAGCATCCCCTCGATGAATACTCAACCATCCAATCCGTGTTTACACGTCGACTGAAGCCCGGTATTCGGCCCATTCAGGGCCCATTCTGTTCTCCAGCAGACGGCATGTTTACCCGATCAGGCCCTGTAACCACAGCAAGCATACTGCCAGCCAAGGCACATAGCTACTCCACCGGAGAGTTGGTCTATGGGGATCCTGCCCATGCAGCCCCCTTTGCCGTTGGGTGGTCGTGCACCGTGTATTTGGCACCGCATAATTATCACCGGGTGCATGCGCCGGTATCCGGCACACTGAAAGCCATTCGATATATCCCAGGCAAGCTATGGCCAGTGGCACCCTTCTTTGCGAAACACTTGCCTCGCCTATTTGTAGAAAATGAACGCGTGGTCTTCGACATAAAAACAGACAGAGGCTGGGCGTATGTAGTGATGGTCGGTGCCCTCAATGTAGGGAAAATCACCCCTGCACACATCGATCCACCTTTCTATAGCAACAGCGCAGATCGACTCCTACAGGTGCCGCCGGTAACGACAGTTACCTGCTCACACAAGATCCAAATTGGCGATGAACTCGGTACCTTTATGTTGGGATCCACAGTAATTGTATTGCTCTCTAGTAAAGAGATGGAAGAATATCCAGCTTCCATTTTATCCCCGGCTCATCCAATTCCTGTACAACTGGGAACGAGTCTTTTAACGGAGGCCCCCCAACCATGAAGCTCCTACAACGCAAAACCAAAGTCATCTGGTCCTTAAGCAGCAGCCGCTTAGAAGACTCTCTGAGCGCAAACTTACAAGAAAAAGACATCGGAGCCCTCAGCCTGTTGTATGCACCGAGCGCACATGCAGAAACCCTCGCATTTTTAGAAAAGCAAGGCGCCCACACCCCTACATCCAACGAGCAGAAGGACATCCCCCTTCTACTCGATTTTGGTTCCCATCCTGTGGTCACTCTCACCTCGCTGCCAGAGCCTCGCACAGTAACTGCAGGAGAAGAGATTCATCTGGTACGCCAAACACCGGCCCGTGAGGATGAAATCCAAGTGGACTGTGAAGAATGGGATCTGTTCTTCGTCGCAGGTGGCCAAATCTATCTTGGAGATGGTTCTGTCGTCTTATCGATTGTAAAGGCAGAAAAAGAGCGTGTAAAAGCGAAGGTTCTCCATGAAGGGCTCCTACGAGCCGGGGAACAGTTACATAACCTCGATTTTTTTACTTCCCATCAAAATCTTTTTCTTTCTACCCTCTCTACGCTACCCCTCGACGCCGTGGATTATCTGATCTTGCCAGCAACTCTAGAAGTGGCCCAGATCCAAGAAATTCAAACCCAACTGGAAAAATACGGAGCACAAGCCCCTTGGATTTTGCTTCGCATCGCCTCCCAAGAGTCTTTTCAGCACCTAGAGACCTCTCTGCCATGGGTGAAGGGAGTGGTGATTTCACGGCTCCACCTTGCACTTACGGGCAATGCTGCAAGTGTGCCGATCTTAACAAAACGCATCACCCAGCTGTGCAATGAACATGCAAAAATTGTGATTGTGGCCTGTGAAATGCTAGCATCCATGAGAGACAAGCCCACGCCGACACGCGCTGAGGTTTCCGATATTGCCAATGCGGTAATCGACGGTGTGGATGCAGTAACCCTCGCAGAAGAACTCATCGCAGGGGCCTACGAAGACCGTGCTCTCCAGGTTTGTAACCTCATCATCGAGGATCTAGAAGAACAAGAAGAAATCCAAATTAATTGGCGCAAGAAAGAGCTACCGATTCTCAACGTATTGGATGCCGTCTCGCTTCATTCCTACCAAACCGCATTACGCGTAAAAGCAAAAGCGATCATCTGCATCACCCAACAGGGCAATACAGCTTTGCGACTCGCAAGCTTTCGCCCCCACATTCCCATTCTTGCCGTTACATTTTGTCAATCGATCAAGCGCAAGCTCTCGTTGATTCGAGGTGTAACTGCGGTCAGCCTCGATGGATCCCCCAATTTGGATACCGTGCTACCGAGTATGCAGATCTTACTGCGAGAAGATAAAAGATTTGTCTCAGGCGACAAGATCGTCTTTGTCTCCGTATCTATTTCTTCCATGGGCACCGAATCCAGCAATCTCTTTACTGTGCAGGAAATTGAGTAGGATCTTCTTTAGCTACGATATCTACATCCAAAGATATTTTTTCCGGCAGTTCTTCTAGCTGTGGAACTGTGCCGAATGATTTCTTCAAATGGTTAGCAATACTCAACACCTCCTCCTCACTCACATAGGCCCCTTGGGCACGAATGCTTCGCAATTGCCCTGGTTTTTGCAACAGCAAGTCTCCCTTACCCAATAGTTTTTCTGCGCCTTGGGCATCCAAAATGGTACGACTGTCATGCCGAGAAGCCACTCGAAAGGACACCCGAGAGGGGAAGTTGGCTTTGATCACACCGGTGATAACATCCACGGAAGGCCGTTGAGTTGCCACCACAATGTGGATTCCACTGGCTCGAGCTTTTTGAGCCAAGCGTTGAATTTGAACTTCGATCTGTCGAGAAGTCGAAAGCATCAGATCTGCCAACTCATCGATCACCACCAGTAGATACGGCAAAGGCCCATTGTCTTTGCCTCCCAGTTTTTTATCGAGATGCTCTTGGCTTCTTGCTGAGAGAGCGAGGACCTTTTCATTGAAGGATTCAATATTACGAACTTGGAGATTTTTCATCAGTGTATAGCGCCGCTCCATCTCGTCCACCATATCGGAGAGAGCTGCAACCGATTCTTCGGGATCTGAAATCACAGGACGCAGCAGATGGGGAATGCCTTCGTACAAAGCCAATTCCAATATTTTGGGATCGATGAGCAAGAGACGCACCTGCTCAGGGGGACATCGCACCAGAACACTACAAATAAGAGAGTTAATTGCGATGGATTTTCCTGATCCCGTAGATCCTGCAATCAAAAGGTGGGGCATCTGTGCCAAATCTTCCACCAGAATTTCTCCCGATACGGATTTTCCCAAAAAGAAGGGCAAGCGAGCTTGCGTCTCTTCTCGAATCAAATCCCCCAATAACACGTTTTCTCGCAAGCGATTGGGGACCTGAATACCCAGAGCTTGCTTTGCTGGAATGGCAGAGATTAAGACTGCATCTGCTTTCAAGGCAAGGGCTAGCTCATCGGCAACGCTGAGTACTTTTGCCTGTTTGGTACCATCGGTGGGACGGAACTCAAACACAGTAACCACAGGACCAATGATATATTCCGAAATGGTGCCTGTAATTTGAAAATCTTTGAGGGTCTTCAATAAGACTTCTTTAATTTGCAGGCAGAAACGATCTTGCTCTTTTAGATCTACCTTTTTTCCTTTTTTTAAGAGTGTAAACATCTTTGCCGAATAGGCAGCGAGAGGATCGAGGGGAAGCGGCTCCGGAGAAGACTTTAAAAAAGAAAGTAAAAACTTCAACCATCTCAAAGGGGGAAATGCCACATAACGCTCAATTTCAGCCGCATAGAAGAGCAAGCTCCCAAGCCAACCTCCCAGCATTACACACCAGAAGCCCACGAGAGAAAGATGGGCGCGCATCCATTGCACCCCCACATATCCATAAAGCCCTCCCGCTCGAATCGGATATTGATGGATCAGTACCTCGACTATGAATCTTTCAGCAAGGAAACAACTGGTACTCAAGAAAATTAGAAGGAGACAGCCTCGATAGAGATAGACGAAGCGTCGAAGAAAGAGAAAGTAAAAAATGGAATACAGAAAAAGAGGGAGAAGGAAAGCACCTCCTCCCAAATAATAAAATGAAAATGCACTCAGATTTGCTCCCACCTGTCCCAGGGGATTGGTGAGGGGAAATGGAGGTTCTGAGAGGGAGTTAAAAGCAGGATCTTGAGGATGATAAAAGGCAAGACTTGTATAGTAGTACAATACAAATCCAATAAACAATCCATGGACTATGAGATCGTAGAGTTTGGCGCGTTTCATAGGGGTCCCCCTTAGCTTTAGCATACCATATTTTCTTTTCTTCTTTTTTTTGTGGAACCAGCTGCGCAGTTTTCCCAAGAAAAGGAAAAGGAAATTAAAACAAACTAGGTTGCTTTTCTGCATATAGAGGCTGAACCTGGGGAGCACATTTTCTAAACTCTTTGGCATATCGCAATGCGTAGGGTCCCACAAAGTAAATTTGCTCTGGATTCGTTTGCTTAAAAAGTTGACGGTATATTTTTTGACAAAAGAAAGAAAAATGAAAGATAGACTGCCCTGGGGAGTCCGTCCACTTGGCTCGATGATCATCCCGCACGATGGTGAGCAACGGTCGATTGAATAGGTCCGTCTGTTTGCGAGAGGGCAAAAAAGGAGAGATCATCATAGCAGACTCCAGGGGAGGGGCCTGATAGATACTTTTTGAAATACCAAATTTTTCGTACACACGCTCCGCCCTTGCCAAAAGCGGATGCAAATGCATCGGCGTGGATTGCAGAGCAGGCACAGAAAGAAGGCGCTGAGGAAAATCCAGGAACGGGGTGACAATAAATGGCAAGCTCCCCCCTTCGATGGAGCGGGAGATCTGTAGCAGCAAACGATCCCACTCTGCCTCAAAATGAGCTTGGGTGCTTTTCGGATTGGCACAGAAGGCACCAACGATCACTTGCGAGACAGGGGGAAAGTCCAGGAGACTCGCAGGAGGGAGAAATCCAAGCTCAGGGAGGTAGAGAATCGAGCTGTTTTTTTGTCGAAGCAGCAAAGCGGCACTGCCAAAAGAGGCCCCCGTAGGAAGCAGCTCAAGAGATAGAGAACCGATAGAAAAAGGACGGTGGTATTGACAGGACAAGGCATCCACCTCGGTTTGAAACAAACGCAGGAGGTGAATGGTCTCTTCGGTGGCAAGAATTTTACTTGTGATTTTTTTGAGCTGTGGGGGACATCTGGAAAGAAAGGAAAGTTCTTTGCCCTGTTTGGCATCCAACCACAACAAAGTCCCATCGATATGCAAGCCATCTCGCGTAGCTTCCAGTAGAAAAGGCCTTGATGATTCGGTGACTCGGGGAAACATGGGCGCTCTTTCTTCCGCGATTCCAGTCTGAGAGGATGCGAGGTCAGTATAGAGTACCACTCAAGCGGCCGCAATCATTCTCCGTCTTTAGAGTTGACTATTCAGGCCCTCTCGACTCAAAATCCTGCTTGGTTCATCTTCTTTCTTTGAGCACAGGAACTGCAATGATTAAAATCGCAATCACAGGTGCCGCAGGGCAAATTGGGTATAGTCTCCTTTTTCGATTGGCTTCAGGCGAAGTTTTTGGGCCCAAGGTAAAGGTAAAGCTTCATCTCTTAGAACTCCCAGATGCGCTCAAAGCCGCTGAGGGCTTAGCAATGGAGCTGGAAGACTGCGCATTCCCCACGTTGGCCGGAGTCGAATGCTTTGACCAAGCAGAGGACGCCTTCTCTGGGGTGAATTGGGCACTCTTGGTGGGCTCCAAACCGCGCGGCCCAGGCATGGAGCGCAGCGATCTCATTCGTGCGAATGCACCCATTTTTGTGCGCCAGGGCAAAGCCTTGGCACGGGCGGCCTCGAATGTTCGCATCGCGGTTGTGGGAAATCCTTGCAATACCAATGCATTAATTGCGCAACACCACTGCAAAGACATACCTGCCACTCGATTCTCTGCCATGACCATGCTAGACGAAAACCGGGGCAAGGCCTTGCTGGCAAAGAAACTTGGACTGCAGGTGGAGGAGGTCAGCAACCTAATCGTGTGGGGCAACCACAGCCCTACCATGTACCCTGACTTTGAAAATGCCCTAGTGGGAGGCAAACCCGTCGAGCAAATTTGTAAAGATCGAAAATGGTTGGAAACAGAGTACCTCACCCAGGTACAACAACGCGGGACTGCCATCATCAACGCTCGAGGCAAGTCCTCTGCGGCTTCCGCAGCCTCCGCATGCATCGATCACATCCGGCGTTTCAACGAGCCTACTCCCACAGGGGAATGCTTTTCTGCTGCGGTAGCCAGCAATGGGGAACACTACGGGATTCCAAAAGGACTGATTTTCTCCTTTCCTCTTCGCACGTTAGCGAATGGAACCTATGAAATTGTGCCCAATATGCCGGTCTCTGCATTCGCAAGGGAGAAGTTAAAGATCACTGCCGACGAGCTGCTAAAAGAGCGGGAGTTTGTGCAAGACCAACTTCTCTAAGGATTTTTCTTTTTCGCCTTATAAGGGACAAAAGAAAAGGTTCCCATTTTTCTACAATCCTGGTACCGTGGCTCCTCTGAATCGGAGAGATGGCTGAGTGGCCGAAAGCACTTCCTTGCTAAGGAAGCGAGTGGGTAACTGCTCCGTGGGTTCAAATCCCACTCTCTCCGCCATCAGTATTTCGAGATTTTCTTTTGGAGAGATGGCCGAGTGGTTTAAGGCGGCGGTCTTGAAAACCGTTGTGGGGCAACTCACCGGGGGTTCGAATCCCTCTCTCTCCGCCAAGAAAATCCCTTGCTTTTTTGTCCTTTGGGACATAGGTTCACTTTTCTTCTTTCATGCACCCGTGGCTCAGTTGGATAGAGCACCAGACTACGAATCTGGGGGTCGGAGGTTCGAATCCTTCCGGGTGCACCATTTCTTCTTCAAAATCAAGCTATTACAATATGCAAAATCCCTTCGAATTAGAAAAAATAAATCCAGATATCGTCTTCGATATGGCACATACAGCCAGGGAAAAAACCTGGGAAGCCGTAGAAGCCATCAAGAGCTTCATTCGACCCGGGATGACGGAAAAAGAAGCAATCCAGAAAGCCAACGCCTACTTTGCCAGTCAAGGGGTCAAAAAATTTTGGCACAAAACCCACATTCGTTTTGGTGAATCCACGGTATTGAGCTTTAACGACCCCTACCGCGAGCATGTAGTCCTCCAAGAAACCGATATTTTCTATATCGACATTGGCCCCGTGTGGGATGGCGTGGAAGGCGATTGCGGGGATACGTTTGTCATGGGAGAAAATCCCGAGTTTACCCGCATCAAAGCCGATGTCAAAACCATCTTTGAACAAACCCGAGACTACTGGAGAGCCCAAAAACCTTCTGGAGTTGAGCTCTATCAGTATGCCCAGGACCAAACGGAAAAAATGGGGTACCTGCTACATCCTGCTTACGTCAAAGGGCACCGACTGTCGGAATTTCCCCACTTTGCGTACACCAAGATTGGCACAGGGGATTTAGAATTTTCCCCAGCACCGGATCGATGGATTTTGGAATTTCAGATCTGTGACAGGTCTATGAAGTTTGGCGCATTCTACGAAGATTTGTTGGATGAAAAGAGCTCCCTAGGTCCCCCAATGTAATTTCTGTCATCCCAAGGCTGCGTACACCACCCCCGTCATCCCAAGGCTGCGTAGCAGCCGTATGGGATCTCGATAAAAACGCAGGGATCCCATACGGTCCCTTCGGGACCTTGGGATGACAGGGGTGGTGTACGCAGCCTTGGGATGACAGGGGTGGTGTACGCAGCCTTGGGATGACAGGGGTGGTGTACGCAGCCTTGGGATGACAGGGGTGGTGTACGCAGCCTTGGGATGACAGGACGGCTAGCCCATCAGCTCGTACAAGAAAATCCCCGTTGCCACAGAGACATTGAGTGAATCGAGTTTCGCAGAGGGCGTGGGGATTTTGGCCATGGCGTCACAGTTTCTGCGCACCAGATTGGCAAGGCCCGTTCCCTCATTCCCCATCACCAAGACTCGTTTATCAAATTGCTTTGACACCTTCTCGATAGGCTCCCCTTGCATATCGGTTCCTACGATCCAGTAGCCCTGTTCCTTGAGCTTCTTTAACGTGCGCACGAGATTCGTCACGGTATAGAGATCCGTCACAGCAAAGGCCCCCTGGGAGGTCTTGATGGAAGCGGGCGTAAGGAGCACCTGCCTGCGATCGGGAGCCAGGATATGCTGCACCCCAAAGAAAGCAGCGCTACGCGCAATGGCACCCAAGTTATGGGGATCTTGTAAGTGGTCGAGAGCCAGAATCGTAGCCGGCATTGTGGTTGCCACGGAGGTATAGAGATCGGTCTCGTCCAGAGAGGTGATATTCACCGTAGCCCAGATAGCCCGATTTTTGCCTTGGGCCTGCTCCTTGGATACAGCTTTGGTGGGGATAGTTTTGATCCATGGGTTCAAAGACCCTGGCAAAGCCTCTTGGTGGTAGAGACAGGTAATGGCTTGGGGACGATGACGAAGGTATTCCATAACAGCGGAAAGACCTTCAATTTCATAGGTATCGGTCTCTCGAGGGAAGCGAGGGCTCATGGGGTTCAACCTTTTATAGTGACTCTGCTAATAGTTCTGCAATGTCTTTTACTACAACGTTTTCTCCTTTGCCAGTGGCTTGTACCCCGTCTCGCACCATGGTCATACAGAAAGGACAGGCTGTAGCCACCACTTGGGCTCCCGTATCGACGGCTTCCTGCGCACGGTTGACGTTGATGCGCTCCCCGATGGTCTCCTCCATCCACATGCGAGCCCCTCCGGCCCCACAGCAGAATCCCTTCTCCTTATTACGAGGCATTTCCACTATATTTTTGTGGGTGCTCGCAATGGTTTCCCGAGGAGAGGCGTATTCGTCGTTGTGACGACCTAAGTAGCAGGAGTCGTGATAGGTCACAGTTTGCTCAGAAGTTTGGGTAGGGGCAATGCGTTTGTCCTTGACCAAATCGGCAAGCAATTGTGAGTGATGCATGACTTCGACTTTGTAATCAAAATCAGGATACTCGTTCTTAAATGTATTGAAACAATGTGGACATGCTGTAACCACTTTCTTGAAGTCATATTTTTTCAAGGTTTCAATGTTGCCTCGAATCTGCATGTCAGCTAGGTATTCATTTCCAGAACGTCGTGCAATATCTCCATTGCAACGCTCCTCGGTGCCAAGGATGGCAAAATCCACATTCGCTTTTTTTAGAATCGAGGTGAAATCTCGGCTCACCTTTTTATACCGTTCATCAAAGGAACCTGCACATCCTACCCAGAACAAGTAATCTACGGATTTCTTCTCTGCTAGAATCGGAACCTCTAGATCTTTGGCCCAGTCTGCTCGTTGGGAATTTGTGAATCCCCACGGATTGCTTTGGTTTTCTACCTTTGCCAGAGTGGCTTGCAGCTCAGAGGGCATATTTCCCTCTGTAAGCGTCAGATAACGACGCATGTCCATGATCGCAGGAATGTGCTCGATGCCCAGAGGACAAGCTTGCATGCAAGCGCCACAGGTGGTGCAACTCCATAGCTCATCCGGATGCACGAGGCCTTGTTCACCGATCAGAGGGATCGCAGGTTTCTCGGGAGTCTGCAGTTGCCCAAACGCATCTTTCAAGTGATGGATCATCTTACGTGGATCCAAGGGCTTGCCCGTTGCTGTAGCAGGACACACTGCCGTACAGCGACCACACTCTACACATGAAATACCATCGAGATATTGTTTCCAGGTAAATCCGTCTGCTTGCCCCACACCAAAGGACTCTGCATCTTCTGCAAATTCCATGGGACGCAACCGACCGCTCCCTTTTGCGGATTGAAAGAGCAGATTGGGCCAGACCCAGATCAAATGTTGGTGCTTAGAAAAAGGAAGGAAAGCCACAAAGCCACACAGTGTAGCTACATGCCACCACCACAAGCCCTGGGCTGCAACTGCCCAGCTCTCGGGGGTCTGCATCGGGAGCCAATTGGTGAGCCAGAAGGAAATGGGCACCAGCGTAGACTCGATGCCTTCTGCGCCTGCAAGGTGGGCACGACATCCGAGTACCATCAGCGCACTAACAACCAAACTCAGAATAAAACTCAGCACGAGCATGGCGTCCTGTTTGGCAGCGCGAGAAAGGGAAACAAGACGAGGGGGCGGAAAAAAGAGCCTGCGTGAAAAAGCGAAGAGAATGGCGACAGCCACCATTGCATTGCCGAGTTCTTGGAGATGCAGGAAAGAGGCGTATAAAAATCCAGTGCCAAGCAACATCCCAAAGTCTACACTCAAGAATCCTTGGAGAAAAGTCTCAAGGGTACCCAAACTGACGAGCAAAAATCCCCAAAAAATACCGGCGTGCATGACCCCTGCCACAGGATCTTGGAACATCTTGCGTTGAAGCAATCCTCCCACCACCATATTACCCAACTGCGGGGGGCGAGCTTCTTCCTTGCCTTTTGCAAGGGTGTGCAGCTGTTTCCAGGTACGTTGGAGGCGGTAGGCAAAGAAACCAAAGGCCGGTACTACAAGAAGTCCAAATACAATTCGCCCCAACCACTCATTCATGGCATTGCCTTTCGCTCATGTGGATCCTTGGAAAAGTAGCGCAGCGACTGTCGAGTTTGAATTCGCTTTACCTGCGTGTCCCACTGCACCCTCATCTTCTCAAGTTGGTAGCGAGTTTCAACAATTTCATCGAGATAAGCACGATAGCGAACATCAAGCAGTGCCAGGCGCTTAGATTTTCCGCCCGAAAATTCTTTGCGGTATTGTTTTTCAATCTCCGCCAATCTTCGCGGTAAAAGTCGGCTGATTCGCCGTAATACCTGGCGGGTTTCGACCAACTCTAGACTTTGTATCCATGCCATTTTTTTGTTTTTTCTTTCTTTTTATCTTGGAGCACCAGCTGAGTCGCGCCCTTCTTGCCTTTGCAAGCTATGATCTATGACACAAGCTTGGGCTGCAAGGGGGAATTTCAGGGGCGAGATCGGTGGGTGTCCCCGATCTCGTCTAGAAAGTTGGGAGATCCTTCGTGTAACGAGGGATGACTCCCCTTCCGTCATCCCAAGGCTGCATAGCAGCCGTATGGGATCTCGATAAAAATGCAGGGATCCCATACGGCTGCTACGCAGCCTTGGGATGATGGAAATTAAGAGGGATTGGGGACAGCGACCCAAAAAGGTAACTGTCCCCAATCCCAATCAACGAATCATCTTCCGTAAGTAGGGATCGATCAACTGCTGCTCTTGCGGAGTGTAGTCTTGCTCTTGCAGCTCTCGCAACAGCGCCTCTCGATATCGTTCGTCAACCCGATAGGCATGACGCAAGTCCATATCCCCTCCATGAATGGATTGCCCATGGTACTTACCCCCTTGGGACTGCTTGCGCTTCCTGGATTTCGACCCCTCTTGACTTGCATTTTTGGCTTGGCGCAAAATGCGATTTGCCAAATGCGAGTACGATTCTGCAGCAGAGAAAGCCTTGGCATCACCTTTCTCCAAAGTTCTCTCCATAGCTTCTGCAGCCACCTGCAAGCGCTCAGCGGCGGGGGTAGAAAAGGGCTTTATCTTCTTTGCCAACCGTTTGGTGGCTTGTATCGCTTGGGTTTCTTTCGCTTGTACCGAAGGCCAAGATTGCGTGAGATGCTCAAGCGCTTGTTGATCTGCACGATTCAGGGCGGTGGAAATTTCACCCTGCATTTGTTGAATCTCTCGCAGCTCATTGCGAGCAGAGACAAGGCCTTCTTCCCGTTTCTTTTCTTGATCCGCTCGCTGGGCATCTTCTGCTTTTTCCAACTCTTCGATCCAAGTTCG
Organism: Deltaproteobacteria bacterium; assembly: GCA_947475005.1. Lineage (GTDB taxonomy): Bacteria > Bdellovibrionota_B > Oligoflexia > Oligoflexales > Bog-1112 > CANIBL01. The sequence goes on from CANJLI010000001.1 coordinate 65,417, forward strand.
ATACACAACGGTAAGATCTGCCAAGATCGCTTGTCTATTAGCAGGGGCGGCTTGCAATACAGATCGCAATTGATCTTCTATCGTATGGGTCTTAATTTTTTCCCAAGTGGGAACTGGATAAGCGGGCGTCAGTCGACCCACCCTACGCTCCCACCGCTTATAGCGATTTTGTAAAAATTCATCGGTGCGATGAAAGACATGTTGTAGCGTACTTTCGCTAGCAGTTCCTTTTGATAGCAATTGGGACAAGCTATGGGCAGCCACAAAAAAATCCCGATCCCGTTGTCGATCATCGGAGAATTCATGCTCATCTAAAAACAACGTAATTTCTTGGGAGAGATCATAAAGCAAAGAGAATGTAGGAGGGGATTTTTTAAATTCTGAAAACCTATGTGCCGTATGTTGTAGCCAGCCTCGATCGCTTACATCAAAAAAAGGAGCTTCCTCTGAAACAGCCCGTACTTTTTGCACAAGATCAATCAGCTCATCCGGCACCTTAGTCTCGTTTTTTTCCACCAATCCATCTACTTGTTCCTTTACCTTCGCAAGCTCTTGCAGCGTTTTTTGATAGCGACTGTACGAACTGACAAATGTAATTTTGATCGGCTTACTTTTTCCAATTGCAGGCGTGGGGGATGAAAAATCCTCTGCAAGAGCCACAAGTTCAATATCAGATTGTTCCTCATGAAGAAAAGACTCTGCAAAAAATTTATACGGCAGCACATAAGAGAGTGTATTTTGATCAAACGTAAAGTTTTGAATAGGTTCGACTAGCGTTTGATCGGGAGTCGTAATCTGCAAGGAGATCGCGTGCAATGGATGAGGCGAATCCACTCGAATGGAGAGCGCAAGCGGACGAGTATCCAACCATTCTTTCCCAATTTTTTCGGCAGTAGAAAGAGTCACCACAGGTAAAACGGGCGCTAAAATCGTCACGTATGCATAGGGGGATTTTGACAATTCTGGCAAGCTCAATTGAGCCGATTCGGTCATGGAAAATGACAGACTCTGTCTATGCGGCGTTTGATTGCTAGGATTCATCTGAAAAGACTGCAGAAGATCTCCATTTTTTTTATTTTGCAAAGTAAGGGACATCACCGTTGCAAAGGGCGAACTTACCTGCAAAAGCAGAAGATTTTCAGGCTGCAAGTAGATTTCGGTCGGATGTCTCGTAGACAGAGTCCAAGTCGTCTTCGCAAGAGGATCAATGCCAGAAAGGATTTCGAGGGTAACCGTTTCTTGCAGCACCAAATCTTGAAAACCCTGGTTCCATCTGGAAAAGAGAGGGGTAAAAAATGAATAGGTACAAAGACACAGCAAAAAAGGGAGGATCAGACCCGATGCTGCACGTAAGATCCTGTTTTTCTCCAACTGAAGAATTTGCTTCCGCTTCCCCTCCTGTAAAGCAAGGCCCTCTTTGGATTGCAACAGGTTATCTGTACATGAAAAATCAGGGTTTTTTATGTACAAAGAAAGAAAGAAATCAGAGGGATTTATGGGTTTTCGTCTAGGGTTTTTAAAGAAAAAGAAGAGGCAAGCAAAGGCAAATAAGAAGAAAAAGAAGAGCTCCATCGAGGAAAGAATCGATATTTTTTGCAAACACCCTGTAAGAAATAAAGCAAGGCAAACAGACCGCAAGCTGACAATACCAGCTACACACCAGTCGGATACTTTTTGATATATCGAGATTCGATCAAGAATAGATCGGTTCATTTATTACTTTTTTATAGGAGGAAAAGTATTTGCAATCCATGATACCACCTCTGCTCGAAAAAACTCTAGAGGTTCTTCGGCATCGCTACCATTGTGAATCCGAATCGGATGGAGCTGGCTTGCAAGCTGGATTTGATTTTTCTTTGCCAGCAAAGAAGGGAGGAAATCGAGAAGAATTTGAAAAACAATCGAATTGCTTTTCTGCTGGCCCTCGGTACGCAAGCAATTCAAGTAGGCAGGTACACGAAAATGAGGCAAGAGTTCTGCAAAAAAGAGAAGCAATTCTCGATGCCCCGGAAATAAAAATTGGGCCCGAGAGATGGGGTTGATGCAAAAGAGCCCACGACAAAACTTGGGATAAGCCACAGCAAAATGCAAACAAAGCAAGGCCCCCAGGCCTTTAGAAATCAATACAGGGGGAATACCTCCCTCCTGATGCCGGATCCAAGCGGCCACCTGCAGCAGATCTGTCTGACGGGTAGCTGTTGGTTTTTCTCGTTGGTTATAAAGATATACATGAATGCCCTGCCCCGCCAGCTGGCTGGAAAGCTTGGCATAGGCTTCTACAGGCTCTGAAAAATCAGGCACCAACAGGAGGGACGTGTGAGCTTCTCGACTATAGAACCAGCTGGTTATAAAAATAATACTGTTGGCATGGTCCACTGGGCATGCATACACAATTTTCTTCGCAGCTAAAGAGGCTGGCGTCTTGGGTTCCGTCATAGAGCTTCCGATCCACTACACCCGAGATTCAATGGGCACATAGGGAGTTAAGGTAGGCCCCGTATACACTTGACGAGGGCGACCAATTCGACCGCTGTCCACGCTGTGATGCATTTCCAACCAATGAGCGATCCAACCTGGCAAACGTCCCAACGAGAACATCACCGTGTACATATTAGTGGGAATACCGAGAGCGCGGTAAATCAACCCTGAGTAGAAATCCACATTGGGGTAAAGATTCCGATCCTTGAAGTAGGGATCGCTCAAAGCAGCTTCTTCCAAACGGCGCGCAATGTCCAAGAGGGGATCTTTGACTTTTTGCTTGCTCAGGATGCGATCGCAGTGACGGCGGATGATCGCCGCACGGGGATCGTAGCTCTTGTAAACCCGATGCCCAAAACCCATAAGCAAGAATTTGGAATCCTTACTCTTGGCGGCAGCCACAGCGGCATTTACATCTCCGCCATCGCGATGAATTTGCTCCAGCATCTCCACCACCGCCTGGTTGGCTCCGCCGTGTCGAGGTCCCCATAGGGCGCTGATACCAGCGGAAACAGAGGCAAATAAGTTCGCATGGGAGGATCCCACCAACCGCACTGTAGACGTCGAGCAATTTTGCTCATGATCTGCATGCAAAATAAGCAACGTATTCAAAGTGTCTACAACCTCGGGATCAATCTCATATGGCTCCGAAGGCACCGCAAACATCATATGCAGAAAATTGGCACAATACGTAAGGGAATTAACGGGATAGATCACCGGTTGACCGATGGATTTTTTGTATGAATAAGCCGCAATCGTGCGGATTTTGGAGAGAACCCGCGGGACCAAGGCATCCACCTGGGTGGTAGAAACAGGATCCAACAACTCAGGATAATAGGCAGAAAGGGAGGACACCATGGAGGAAAGAATCCCCATTGGATGAGCGGAAGCCGGATATCCATCATAGAACCGCAACATGGCTTCGTGGATCATGGAATGGTATGTCAGTTTCTTGCGAAACTCCGTCAACTCCTCTTGCGTAGGTAACTTGCCGTAAATAAGCAGGTAACTGGTCTCTACAAAGGTAGATTTTTCCGCCAGCTCCTCGATGGCAATCCCCCGATAGCGCAAGATCCCCTTTTCCCCATCGATGAAGGTAATGTCACTGGCGCATGCGCCTGTGTTGCCATACCCAGGATCATAGGTGATGTAGCCCGTTTGATCCCGCAATTTGGAAAAATCCACGGCCTTCTCATTCTCTGAGCCCGTGATCACGGGGAAAAAATAGGACTTACCTGCTACTTTCAATTCCGCTTTTTCATCCATATGCCCACCCTATATACTCAAAATACGCATAAGAAATCGCAACACTTGCATTCAGGCGAAGAAAAAGTTCCACACCCCGATAAAATGAATATACTCATTCCTCCAAGACTACAATCTCGAGCCGCTTGGCGCTGATAGAAAAGGATCCCATTGTGATAGATTTCTCCCCTCCGAAACCAAAGCGCTTATTTATCCTCGATGCCATGGCACTTCTCTTTCGTTCCTACCATGCATTCATCCGCCAGCCCCTGCAGACCGAATCCGGTTTTCCTACGTCCGCTCTTTACGGTAGTGCGATGTTCATCCTTAAATTGCTAGAAGATGAAAAGCCCGATTACCTGCTCGCAGCCACTGACACGAAACAACCGACCTTCCGTCATGAGCTCTATGCCCACTACAAAGCCCATCGCACGGAGATGCCCGAAGACTTGGCACAGCAAGTACCTGCATTCTACGAAATGCTGCGCTATTTTCAAATCCCCTTGTTGGTACAACCTGGCGTAGAGGCGGATGACCTCATCGCCTCCGTCATGCGACAATTTACTCACCCGCAATTGCACGGCTATATCGTATCGGGCGATAAAGATTTTATGCAACTCATTCAGCCCCATATTTTCCTCTACACCCCCAAAAAGGGCGGGCAAAATCACTTGATCGATCGCGACGGTGTTTTTGAGAAGTTCGGTTGTTTCCCTGAACAGGTGGTGGATATTCTGGCGCTGTGCGGGGATGCCTCCGACAACGTACCAGGGGTCCACGGCATCGGAGAAAAAGGCGCCGCAAAACTCATCCTAGAATTTGGCTCGCTAGAGGGTATCTACGCAGGACTCGATCAAATTTCCAACCCACGCCATCGCACTGCATTGGAAACCCATCGCGAGATGGCTTTCCTATCCAAAAAGCTGGTCACCCTTCATAGCGAGCTCCCTGTTACACTCAGCTTGCAAGAAATCAGCTGCCAGCCTTTGCACGCAGGTTGCAATGCAGAGCTGTACACTTTCTTTCAACAGATGGAATTTTCAACCCTCAGTGCTCGATTGCAACGCAAACTAGAAGAGCACTCCCCCACCCCAATACCAGCAGCTCACGAGATTGTGCACACCAATCGGCCCACAGCTCACAACCCCTATGGACAACAGCGAGAATATTTTCTCGTCAATACCAAGGAAGCCCTCGAGTCTTTCCTCGCAGAAATTCAAATATGTAATGAATTTGCCTTCGATACCGAAACCACCGGTCTTGACCTCATTCACGACCGTCCTATCGGCATCAGTTTTGCATTTTCTCCCAATCGCGCCTACTATATCCCTCTCCTCTCCGAACATTTGGAAGATCTCACCGAAGATGAGATCCTCACACTCTTGCGCCCATTTTTTTCAAGCCCCAGCAAAACAAAAATTGCCCACAATCTTAAGTTTGACCAACAAATGCTACGCAACATCGGCATTGAAGTCGCAGCTCCATGGGGCGACACCATGCTCATCAGCTTCTTGCTCGACTCGGGGCGCAACAGCTATTCTCTCGATGCACTGAGCAAGGAATTTCTCAAGATTGAAAAAATTCCGACAACTGCACTCATGGGCCCTAAAAAAACCATCCCCATGATTTCCGTAGATTTGGATCTACTCTACGAGTACGCCTGCGAGGATGCAGATTGCACACTGCAACTTCATCAACTGTTGCATCCCAAATTGTTTGAACAGAATCTTACAAAACTCTACCACAATGTGGAGCTACCCATCGCAGGTATTTTGTCTCAAATGGAGCAAACAGGCATCCATGTTGATGCAGCCATTTTGAAAAAATTATCTCTGATTTTAAATGAGAAAAAAATCGAGCTCGAAGCAGAGATTCACGCCTTAGCAGGCACAACATTCAACATTGCCTCCCCAAAACAGCTCTCCCAACTTCTGTTTGAAAAATTAGAAATTCACAAAAAACTGGGCGTTACCAAACTCCGCAAAACCACCCAGGGCTTCTCCACCGACAGCGCGGCTTTGGAAGAGCTATCTGCAGATCCATTGGTCCGAAAAGTATTGGAGTATCGAAGTGTCGCCAAACTCATTAGTACCTATGTGGATCAATTGCCCACCATGATCGATCCCCAAACGCAACGCATCCATACGAGCTTTCATCAAACGGGGACAGCAACGGGTCGCTTAAGCTCCTCCAACCCCAACTTACAAAATATCCCCATTCGAACCGCCATGGGCAAAGAAATTCGAATCGCTTTTACCCCTAAACCTCATCATGTGCTAATTTCTGCTGACTATTCCCAAATCGAACTCCGTATTTTGGCCCATCTCTCTCAAGATCCTGCCTTGCTACAAGCCTTTCGTGAGGGGCAAGACATTCATACGGTTACGGCTTCGAAGGTGTGGGACAAACCCCTTAGCGAAGTCTCCTCCGAGGAGAGATCTCAAGCCAAAGCCATTAACTACGGCATTCTCTACGGCATGGGGCCCAAAAAATTGGCGAAAATCACCGGGCTTTCCATGGAAAAAGCCAAGGCATTCATTGCAAAATATTTTCAAGCCTTCCCTACAATTCAAACGTATATTGAAAAAACCGTCGCCCAAGCCAAAGACTGTGGGTATACGGAAACCATACTTGGACGCAGGCGCCCCATTCCTGGCATCCGAGGGGACCTCGGCGCAATGGCAGCTGCCAATGCACGAAATATGGCGATTAATTCACCGATTCAGGGCACCGCAGCTGACTTGATCAAACTGGCAATGATCCAAATTCAACGCACCCTGGAAGACAAAAAATCCAAGGCCAAAATGTTGCTGCAGGTACACGATGAATTGATCTTCGAATGCCCAGAGGCAGAAGAAGCGCAAGTGAAAGAATGGATCCGATCCGGTATGGAACACGTGGTAAAATGGGAAATCCCATTGGAAGCCTCTGTCGGAAGTGGACAAAATTGGTTGCAAGCACATTGAGAGGCTCTATGTCTGAAGAAGAAGAAACTTTTATCGATGGAGGCAAAATCATGAGCCTCTTTTCGCATCTGGAAGAATTGCGCAGTCGAGTCATCAAATCTGTGATTGGCATCATTTTAGGATTTTTTGTTGCGATGGCATTTTCCAAATCGCTCCTTGAAGTGCTGAAGCGACCCCTTCTTGAAGTATTCCCCCCTGGAAGCGAGCCCCTTCATTTCACAGGGCCCATGGATGTATTCTTAGCAGAGATTCGAGTTTCTTTTTTGACTGCGATTGCAGCAACGTCTCCTTTTTGGCTCTACCAATTCTGGCGTTTTTTTGAACCCGCTCTCTATAAAAAAGAGAGGAAATACATTCTGCCCTGCATTGCCATTTCCGTAGCTTTGTTTCTAACGGGCCTTTCATTTTGCTTTTTCGTCGTACTCCCCATGACCCTTTCTTTTCTCGTTCAGTTGGGGAGCGAAGTCGCAGCCCCCATGATTACGGTTGTGGATTATCTGGCATTGCTCAGTCTCATGTTGTTTGGATTTGGGTTTGTATTTGAGGCACCTTTGATTCTCGTTCTATTCGCTTGGATCGGTCTGTTGGATGCAGAGACCTTGGCACGCCACCGCAAAGCGGTCATTGTAGGCGTGTTGGTAGTAGGTGCTCTATTAACCCCTCCAGATCCTATTTCCCAAGTGGCCATGGCAATTCCTTTGTACCTCATGTACGAAATTTCGATCTTGATCATTCGATCCTGGTTTTCACCGAAAAAGGAGACCGCATGAGATTTTTTTTCGTCCCTCTGCTACTCACCGTTTGGTTGCCTCTTTTGGGACATGGAAAAGAGGAAAAGAAAACACCTGTGGCTCCCAATAAAAATTCTTTTTTCACCATGCGCTATGCAGGATATCGCTATGAGCTCACCTCAGACACTCGCAATATGCTTGTCGGAAATGCGATTCAAGCCCAACTTGGGTATGGAAAATTGCAAGAGCACTCGTTTTGGGAAGCTGGAGCTAGTTTATTGGTTGGCCCTCTCTCGAATAACCCAGACCTACCATTGCCATCTACAAATCAAGGTGTTGGCATCTACACCACCGTAGGATGGGTGACGTCAGATCTGCCGATTCGAAGTGAAAATGGGCCTGCTATCGGTATGCAATGTGGATTGAGCTACATGAATATGACTCAAAAATCCATAAAAGCCTCCTCTGCTCAAGGCCGAGCCGCTCCCTATGTGGGAAGCATTTCCGATCGTTCCATGCGTGTCTCAGATCTGTCAATCTACCCTGGGTTTTTTGTCTCTTGGCTGCCTACAAAACCGAGACCTGACGTGATCCATCCAGATTCGATTAAAACCCGCATCGAAGGCTATTGGTTGCAAATCGGAGTCGGCATCCCCCTCTATGCAAGATATAACGAACGATATTTAGATAGTGGGGTTCCGGCTTCCTCTCCTACGGAAGAGCTGCCACAGCAGCAGTACAAGGGTGCTCTAACGGGCTATACAGTAACTGCAAGTTTTACTGTTGTATTAGGCGTTTAAAAAATAATCCTCAATAAATCTAATCGAATACCGACTCCTTACCTACATCTTTTGGAAAGGGGTCAGCCATGCGTATTTTTACAAAAAAACACATTCGATCTGTTGTTTTGTTCTACCTTTTCTTTCTTATGGGAGGAACGTGTTTTTCTACAGAAGCAGGTGATTTTTTCGAAGACCATAGCCCCAGTTTTTCAAAGTTAGATACCCAATTATTACGTATTTTAAATTCCCCAGAAGAGGCAGAGGGGACAGCGCCTCTTGCCAAGCTGGAAGACTTCTTTTCAAGAAATAAAACTTATATAGCAAACCATCAAATCTTGACCCAACTCATTACCTTTCTCAGCAATCAGATCGACCTATTCCCAAGAGAGAGAAGATACGATCGTCTCTTACGTGATTATCAATTGATTCTTCAACACACTCGGTTTTCAAATGAAAAAAAATTGCATCTCACCTATCAAAATCTTAAAGATTTAACCGCTCAATTACAAAAAATTAAGGAAAAAAACAAAGAAATCTTAGGCATTATCAATCAAACACTCCCGAAAAATCCCATACAGCTTGTCAATTTTATGGACCTAACCGGTAGAAATCTGTCCTCATATATAAATATTATTCGAAATAAAGCGGACAGAGCGGTAGATTTAACTATCGAGTCTATTGCCACTTCTCCAGATAACGCAGTGATTTTGTACCGAGAAGTAGAAACAGGAAATTTACTAATTGCAATCACTGGCCATTATTCATTCAAAGAGACATTACCTGGATTCAAACAAGGATTTGGGAAATTAGTGTGTGGCGGAACTCCAACCAGCCAATACTATTCTATAACGGGAGAATCGTGTGTAATGGAGGCTGCAAATGGAATTTATGAGAAAATTCACGCAATGCTTCCCGAAGAAACAATTCAAGATTTCCTCGACGCAGGAAAGAAAATTCGCTTACTTGGGCATGGAACCCAAGGTGCATATGCAGAAATCATCGCCTATGAATTGAAAAACAGATTTAAAAATTCAGATGTTAATCAAATCCAATCCATCACATTTGGCGCTCCAAGAGCCTTCTTAACAACGGGGGACTCAGGAAGTGCACGTAAATTTACGCAATTCATGAAAGGAAACAATATTCGCTACCGATATGCAGAAGATTCGCCTGCAACTGGAAGAGCCGGTACCTATGGTACGCTCTACGAAGATATGGGATATGTATTCACATTCCCATCAATTGAAGCCGTTGGGACAGCTGCATTCTATGATCGAGGGCATAATATTGAATATTATCAAGCCAATTTATGCACCACCTCATTCTTTGATTTATCGATACAATTCCAATCCATTTCATTATTTTTAGAAAACACGATCGTAACTTTACAAAAATTAGAAGCCGTAGCAGCTGCCGCTACGGCTCCTGCTGCCGCTCCTGCTGCCGCTCCTGCTGCCGCTCCTGCTGCCGCTCCTGCTGCCGCTCCTGATGATGAATCCTCGCCGTATTACTCAATGCCAGATCCATCGGATCCAGCGGTTCCATCCGAGCACAGAGTATTTCCACTCTACGAAAAAGTACTTATCACCCTAGATGAAATAACTCAAAACCTAGCCAAACCAATTTTTGCTCCCGCGGCCCAAGCCAACCCAAGTTCTGCTCTCACGACCCAAGATGCGCAACTCACGATCAGTTATCTAGATCTCATAAGTAAAAAGTTGAACGATGATACCTACAATATGGCTCTACGCCTCTGGGCCCAGTCTATGCACGCGCAAAAGCAAAAATCCCAATCGGGATTACTCCTCGCAAGTGCAAGTGGCGACACTTCGGATAAAAAATTTAATATGCTTTGTTCAGAGAGTTTGAATCAGGGTTCAGTAGTAGATGGAATGGCTGCTGTTGCACAAAGTACCAAATTTAAAGAATGGAGTAAAACAAATCCAGCTTGTATGGAAAGAATAAATAGGACTCTTGTAATAGAAGAACTGATGAGGTTCCGACCTGAAACAGAGCATCTTACGGCTCTAATAAAACACGATCCAACAGCAGATACTGACTACATAGTCTTTATGAATAAACTGGCTCAGGCAAAATTTGCGCTCAAAGCCGGAACTCATTTTGCATACGCAGGGGGAGCTACAGGCAGCCTAATTTTAAAAGACATCTATGGAGTCCCAGTTGGTATATTTAAATCCGCAGGTGAGATTTCAGCAGCTAAACAATGGGGAGGGCAAGCCTCTAGACTGTCTAAAGAAACTCTAGCGCAACCAATAGGGGAAGTACTTGGGTTTTGGCTTTCTTCCTACTTACAGTTATCGCTTGTACCTAGAGCAAGAATGACTTCCATTCCCATTTTGGGCAAAGAAGAGGCGGGGGTTTTTATTGAATTTTTAAACCCTACTCAGTATCAACCATTAGGTATAAAATCTCTTCCACATGAAAATAGCCCTGGAAGTATAGATGATTTCCAAAAAATGGCTATATTTGATTTTCTAATTGGAAATATGGATCGACATGATGACAATTTATTTGTCAATCTTTCCAAGCAGTCCTACGAAGACGTACAATGCATTGATAATGCCAACAGTTTTCCCATTGGAGGGCCGTCATTCATTATTAAGAAGAACATGTACAAATGGAGAGGGAAAGCAATTGCGCAGCACGGGTTTACTGAAAAATCCAAACAATTGATCGCTGAATTAAGTGACGACAAGTTGAAGCCATTCATCCGCACGGTGCGAACAGCATATCCTACGTATTTAAGCTCAGAAGCAGAAGATTTTTTCTGGCTACGAAGGAATTTACTACAGGAAGTGCTCAAAGAGAAAATACGCACACCCGCAGAACTGGGGGCCCATCAAACAAGAAGCGAAATTAATAGCTCTTTACATCACTAATAAATCTCCATATAGGACGTAGGCCCTAATCTAGCCCCTCTGTACAAGCTCTACCAAGATGCCTCCGGCATCCTTGGGGTGTACAAAGATCACCTGGGTGCCGTGACTCCCAGGTGATGGCGCCTCACTAAGAAACGTCACCTGCTTCGTACGCAAATAAGTAACCGCACTGTGAATGTCATCCACCTCAAGAGCAAGGTGATGAATTCCCCCTTTTCTCTCGGAGAGAAATTTGGAAATGGGGCTATCAACAGAAGTCGGCTCTAAAATTTCGAGAAGTGGTTGAGGATCTCTCACATCAGACAGAGAGTTCACTTGCGTGCAGCGTATCCGTTGGGACTCGATAGTTTCGGGTTCGTGAGCTGAAAGACCGAGTATATTCGCTAGAAAGTGCTGTGTCACACTCGGTGCTTTCGGTGCAAGGCCCACATGATGAATACCCAACACGCGAAAAGGTCGATGATCCATAGCGATAGATCCTATGAAAGCCCCAAGGTGTGGAGCATCTCTTGCAATTGGTGTTTCTGCGGAGGGGTTAAAATATCAGAACTATTTTGTAAGGTGCAGAGGGATTTTTTGGCTACCGTTGTAATATCGGAATAATCACCCGAGTGAAGCGTCTGAAAATGCTCCACGAGATGAGTAAATACATCTCGACGGTCTATGCTTGCACCCGTAGCCCACTTGCCTTTATGCAAGGCGTGATAGGACAAAGAAACCATACGGCTAAAGCGAGTACCGCTGGTGCCGGACTTGCGCGTTTTCCCCCCTTGGGACTGCGCACCTAGTCTCCGCAAGAGATCCTCGTAGGAGAGGTCAAAATTGGATTCAATTTCCTTGGTCCCAAACGGAGTTTCATGCACCAGGGGACAAATAATGGTAAGTATATCACCAGGTCGAAACTCCACGACAGCCACTCGCAACTCCTCCGTAATCAATCCATATCCGCAACATTCTGTGCTTCTATAGTCAATTCAAATATAGGTGTCAATGGGTCGATTTTATTAGAAAAAGTTCGCCTTTTTTATTTCACCCCAAATATGCTGCAAATCCGCCGCCAAAGGAATCTCGATGTGCACCGGTTCTTGGGTATCCGGATGCACGAAGGCAAGTCGAGCGGCATGTAGCCCCAATCGGTCAGTTTTGCAACAGGCTGCAACCCTATCTGTAAAACCATTTTCCAGATATTCGAGGTAGATGCTTTCATCGGGGTAATACTTCTTATCCCCCACAAGCGGAAGCCCACTCCAGGCAGCATGTACGCGGATTTGATGGGTTCGCCCCGTTTCGGGCTTCACTTCCAAAAGGGCATACCCGGGTATGGTTTCTAAGACGCGGAAATGAGTTACTGAGGGAGCGCCATCTGCGCGCACCCCTTGCTTTAAACGAAAGCTGGTGGACTCGGCATCACCCAGTGGCGCATCCACTGTCCAAGCAGATTCCGCAGGTGTACCCATGGCGATAGCCAGATAGGTTTTGTGGATCTCTCTCGCGCGAAACAAAGCACTGATGGCCTCGCGCATCTCGCGAGTGTCACTGCACAGCACCAAGCCACTGGTTTCTCGATCCAACCTGTGCACAGCAGCCCACTCTGGACCAAAGGCCTGCTTTACCGCTTTCTCGAACGTATTATGGCGATAGGCACCACCCTCATGCATGGGGAGATTGCCAGGTTTGTAGACGGCTAAAATCCCTGGGGATTCCCAGATCTTTCGCACATTCATGTCCACCTCGGGCTCCAGCTCCGCAGGGCTGTAGTAGGCGACTTGCTCCTCCGCACGCAGGCGATAGGAAGACTTGGTAGAGCGGCCGGAAACCAGCACCTCTCCCTCTATAATTTTATTTTGCCATTGGTGACGTGAATGAAATGGGAAGCGCGCGGCCAAATAAAGGTCCACCCGTACGCCTGCTTCGGCTGCCAGTACTGGCTTGCCAAGGGGACGATAGGCCTCTACATCGAAGCCAACCTCTGAATTTGTTTGATGAATGAGTTGCATGATTCGCCATATTGGGGCGCCATATCGATCATGGCTGCCAAAAGATCCCCTCTCGAGGGAGTGCAACCCCACCAAATTTTTTGGGCAGAGCGCGCCTGTTCTAGTAGCATTGCGAGCCCATCTTCACAAGGATGTCTTTGTGCTCGCAGGGCAAAGAATAAAGAAGAACAGCGAGATCCATAGGCCAGATCCATGCAAGCCCCAGAAAATCCGCCTAAAACCTGGAAGAAGGGATCCCAAGTTGCAGCGGGCGCTGTGGAAACTTGCACCAACAAACAGGGGCCTGAAGTGAACACCTCAGCCAGCGCAGAAGGTTCGAAGGGAAAAAACTGAACCCCAGGATAAAGAGCCTCTAGCTCGAGATCCCTCTGCAGGTCACGACGCAGGATCGAAATACGAGGGAAAGGAGATAAGTTACGGGCGATGTCCAACAGGATCGATACGGTTCCCCCGTTGCCAAGAAAGACCCAGTGAGGGAAAGCGTATTTGCCCCAAAACAACTCGAGAGCTTGCACAAACCCCTCCCCATCTGTAGAGGTACTTTTCCAGTAGGGACTCGCTGCCTCTCGATACAACACATTGCTCGCAGCCAAATCGCTCCGTACCAAGCTTGCTACCAAGCGTTTATAAGGTTGTGTTACATTGAGCCCCACGCCCCCTTCCGCCCAAAATTCTTGGAGGAATGGAGCTACGGCATCAGGTTCCAGATCAAACAACCGATAGCGATCAGGCAAGCCCAAGACCTCTGCAGCTGCATTGTGAATCCAAGGGGAGAGGCTGTAGGAAATTCCCTGCCCCAGGAGCCCAAGGGTGTTTGCATATTTCATGAAAGGTCCCTCGCGTGAACGTTGAAAAGCTACTTGCTGTGCCCCCACTTCCCCTTGTCTCTCGGCACAATAATACCTTGCTGACCATTGGCAATTTTGATGGATGCCACCTGGGGCACCAACAGCTCATCGCACAAACCGTAGCACTTGCCAAGCAAGAAAAGGCTACGGCCTGTGCCATGATTTTCGATCCTTCACCCGCACATTTTTTTAGCAAGCAAGTCAGTGCACCACTCTTTACCCAAGAGCAGAAAATTCGAGCCTTTTCAGAATTGGGGATTCAAACTCTCTTTCTCCAAACGTTTGATGCAGCATTTGCCAGTCTTTCCGACCAAGCTTTCTACGAAAGAATTCGAGATCAACTGGGACTCAAAGGCATTGTAGTGGGAGATGATTTTTGCTTTGGGAGCAAACGAAGTGGGAATACAAAAAAGCTACGGGGATTGACAGCTCGTGACCATCTGTTGTTTGCTACGAGTCCTTGTTACCACCTATCGAGTAACGAAAAAATTAGCAGCTCTCACATTCGAGAGGCACTGGAAAAAAATGAAAACCTGAAAGAAGTCGAAGCCCTATTGGGCCGCCCCTATTTGGTGGAAGCCACATTGAAATCGGCTTCGAGCGCAAGTAGCTTGCTGCTACAACCGGATACACAGTTACTCCCTAGAGTAGGAGCGTACCAGGGACAGTGCTGGTGGGGGGAGGGCACCCAGCGTCCACCGGTAATGCGCCCCAACCTCACACTGCCCCCTTGTACACTTCTCGTCTCTGCCTCGGGGGGTATAGAAGTACGCGTCGATTCAAACACACTTCCCACAGCACTTCCCACCCGATGGGGCATTTACTTACGCAGCTCGGTGTGAGATTCCATCATTGATGGAGTCTCTCAATTTATCAGAGGGGTGAAAGGTCACAACGCGACGTGCCGTGATTTCCAACTGCTTGCCGGTGTGTGGATTTCGACCTCGACGAGAGCGCTTTTCACGAATGGCCCACTTGCCAAACCCAGAGATCTTCACATTGTTGCCTTCTTCAAGGGACAATTTGATCTCTTCGATCATCATCTCCAAGAGGTCCTTCGCGTCTTTTGCTGGGACTCCAACTTTTTGATGAAAGGACTCAATAATCACATCTTTAGTCAAGGTCATGGCACGCTCCTTTTGCTTGCATGTCTCCATGCGAGGTACAGATCGATACGGATAGCGGGAATACTTCTCATATTGTAGCAAGTGATTGGAATGAATAAAAGAATTGTACGATGTGCAGCTAAAAAAGACGAGCGAGGCCTATCACAAAAATCAATATACTTACCAATTGAGCAGGAGACAATACCTGATCAATCACCCATCCACGAGGGTCTCCACGCAGATACTCAAGAAAAAATCGGGCTACTGCATATCCCATAAGCCCCAGAATACCTGTCCAACCCTTGGGCAGATTACGCTTGCGGCATGCAATGCAAACAAACACCAAGAGAAGAGAAGCCCCAGATTCGAACAACTGCACTGGATATCGTGGAATCGGCACCGGATGATTGGGGAAGGTGACTGCAAACCAAGGCACAGGTTCACCTGGATGAATCGGCACCGGCAGCCCAAAATCATCCCCATTCAAAAAACATCCAATTCGTCCAATGAAAAGGGCAAGGAGTACAGCTGGGATCACACAATCTAGCAAGGAAGCCTTGGAAACTTTATTCCACAGGCAAAACCAAAGCCCAGCTCCAAAGCCAGCAAGTGCCCCTCCGTAGAAGGTCATGGGGCCCGGCAACAAGATGTGCCATAAGGGGACTTGAACATGGGGTTCATACAGGGGTTCATCGGTAAAGAAAGAAAACAAACGGGCTCCAATAAAGCCAGCTACATAAACAATCACAAACAAAGAGTCGAGAGTACGGGCTGAAATCTCTGGCGCTGCGGCTTTACGCAGCCTCTGCATGTAGAAGTACCCACAGAAGGCTGCGAGGACAAACATGACATGCCAGGTTGGCAGGATCCATTGGTTCCACTGGAATAGAATTGGATACATTTATCCTCTTGTCCAAGGGGATGAGGTCGGGTCACCTAGATCGGGTCCACCTACCGAATGAGTGGAGCTGGGGGAATTCCCCCAGCTCCACTCATTCGGTAGGTGGACCCGATCTCATCCCAACGGGGTGTCCCCGCAGAATTATGGAGGGCCCCCTTAAGGAAGGGACACTCAACTAAAAATAGTCAGCGCCAGCACCAGCACCACACCCGTACCCACCACACCAGTGGTAAGCCAAGAGAACCGAGGGGCCAGCAAGGAGATGGGATCGGGTTCATGCATATACATGCGCACCAACACACGCAGATAATAATACAACGAAACCGCACTGCCCAATGCCGCTACAATCACAAGACCGAACCGTTCCCCTTGCAGCGTATGCACAAACACCAGGAACTTTGCCAAAAACCCAACGGTAGGGGGCATACCCGCAAGACTTAAAAGCCCAACGGTAAGAGCCAAACTGGCCAAGGGATACTTGCGCCCCAATCCTGCGATGTCATCCAGATGGAGATTGCGACAGTTCTTCTCCTCCAACCACATCATCACCCCAAAAACCACGATGGTAGCCACAGAGTATGCCACCAAGTAAAAGAGAGCTGTGGATAGCATCGTCGCCTGAGGCGCCACGCTCAACAACATCACCATGTATCCACTGTGAGCAATGGAGGAGTAAGCCAGCATTCGCTTCAACCCACTCTGGACCAAAGCAAGCCAGTTACCGATCACGATGGAAAAAACAGAAAGATACAGAAAGAGTCGGCTCCATTCCGGTTGCGCAAGTAGAAAGAAACCACACACCCGAAACAAAAGCAGCAAGATGGCAATTTTTACACACGTTGCCATAAAAGCCGTAATCCCACTGGGGGCACCCTCGTATACATCAGGCGCCCAACTATGAAAGGGGACCAGCGCCAACTTGAAACCTAGTCCTAATAAGACCATGAACATGCCCGTTTGCTTCCAAACCTGCATGGGCCCTGTCGCCGGATGCCCCACTGCCTGCAAACTCAACTCCCCTGTGCTGAGGTAGAGCAATGCGACCCCAAAGATAAAAATCGCAGTGGCAACCGATCCCAAGACGAGGTACTTCACAGCCCCTTCTAAAGACAACCGATTCACATCCACATATCCAACCAAGGCGTAGACCCCCATGGCACTGAGCTCGATCCCAATCAAAATGGTAATGAAGTCATTGCTCGACAGCTGCACCACCATACCCAAGAGAGATAACAGATAAAGAGCTATCACCTCCCCGGTAAAAAATCGAGCCTGCAAGTAACTCGGATAAAACAAAAGGGCCAAAACACCTGCGACCGCTACAATCAGCAAAGAGCCTACATACGGAAGGACGCCCCACTGGAAAGCCCCCTCAAAGAACGTATGAATCTGGGGGCCATTCTTCATAATGGCAGCTAGCGATAGCCCCAAAATAAGAAACAAAAACCCAAAGTTGATCGTGGGTCGGTTCCATTTCCCAGCTACCGACAGCAGCATCGCAAGGATACTACCCACACTCAAAATCAAAACCGGACTCGCTACCCCATAAAAGGCAGCTGGAATCGGAGCCAGTGTATACAAGGTAACCTCCTCTATTCTTCACACCCGTTGGAACATCCACCCTTGCAGCACCCAAGAGGAGGCAACTCGACCCGTTCAAGTCGATACTCTGAATATGTCTTAGCCAAATGATCGATGGAAGGGCGCACCCGATCCAAGAAAAATCCGGGTTGTACGCCCATTGCAATCACCAACACAGCCAAGGGCGCCAAAACCAATGCCTCTCTCCAAGAAACATCCTGCAGGGATTCGTTTTCCTTGTGTGTCACAGGGCCAAACAAAATTTTCCGGCAGAGGGTCAGCATATAAACAGCGCCCAACAAGACACCGAGAGAAGCTAAAATTGCAATAGCGGGATTGGACTGAAAGGTACCCAGTAGGATGAGAAATTCTCCTACAAAGCCACCTGTCCCCGGTAATCCCACGGATCCCAGTGTAGCAATAATGAGCAGCACCGCAAACCAGGGCATGGGACGAGCCAGGCCACCGAAGTCATCCAACAACCGGGTATGGCGACGATCATACAAAACTCCTACGAGGAAAAAGAGCATCCCCGTACTCACCCCGTGGTTAATCATCTGGTACACAGCGCCTGTTAAGGCCTCCGGTGAAATCATGGAATGAAGCACCGCACAGCTACCCACCACCACGAATCCCAAGTGAGAGACGGAGGAATAGGCCACCATTTTCTTCGCATCTGGCTGCTGCCAAGCCACCAATGCCCCATAGATGATACCGATAACCCCAAGCACAGAAAGAACCGGAGCAAAGTCTAGAAAAACAGCGGGAAACAAGGGAATGGCAAACCGAAGCAATCCATAGGTCCCCATCTTCAACATCACACCTGCTAAAATCACGGATCCAGTAGTGGGGGCTTCCGTATGAGCATGAGGTAACCAGGTATGAAAGGGCCACAGGGGGATTTTGATCGCAAAGGCCAAGGCAAACGCACAAAAGAGCCAAAATTGGGAGGCTGCTGGAAGCCCCGATAGACGATAGAGATCAAGCACGTTGGTACTGTAGACGCCAAACTCTTTCTTGTATAACAGGTAGAGTGAAATGGCGGCCACCAACATGAGCAAAGACCCAAATGCGGTGTATAGAATAAACTTGGTCGTGGCATAGATCCGATTCTTTCCACCCCAAACCCCGATGATAAAATACATCGGTATGAGCATTACCTCCCAGCAAACGTAGAAAAAAACGAGGTCGAAGGCCATTAAGGCGCCCAACATTCCGCTTTCGAGAAAGAGGAGCAAGGCAAAAAAGGTTTTCTGCCCTTTTCCCTCAAAGTTCCAAGCCCCGATCAAGAGAAGACACGTCAAAAAGGTCGAGAGCATGATGAGCAACAAACTGATCCCATCCACACCCACAAAGTACTGAATTCCCCATTGCGGAAGCCACGCATGCATTTCAGTAAACTGGAGGCCGGACCCAGGTACGAAATAGTGCCACATATGTACAGACTCTAAAAAGCAGGCCCCAGCCCCCAAAAGAGCGAGCCATTTTGCCACCCAAAGACTGGGACACAGCACGACCAGGGCTGCTACCAGTAAAGGCGTAAAAATCGTAAGGGTTGCAATATGGGAATGAATCCATAGAAGGAGCATGCGCATCACCTTTACCTAGAAACAACTAATTATCAACACACAGACCGTACCAGCCAACACCCAAAATCCATATCGATGCAGACTGCCCGTCATCCGAAAACTTGCAATCCCACTGGTGCCCATTAACAAATAGCCCACCCAATTCACACACCCATTGATGACGCGCACATCCACCACTTGCCACAAAAAGGTGCTGATCTCTGCCAGAGGCGTAACAATCTTGCGCTGGTAGCACTCATCCACCCGATACTTATCGAGCAACAATTGATGGAGACGAGGAAAATGCCCACCCAAAAATGAGGCCACCCCTCGTACCGGACGATTTGTATAACAAAACACGGCAGTACCTGCAGCCAATGTTACCAAGGCCACAGAACTCAGCATGAGGCCCCACTCCAACTCGTGAGCATGTTCCGCATGCAAGTGCCCCCAAGCCCCTTGGGCAGAGGCTGGGATATAAATCAAACCTTCTAGATAATGGGCAAATAGATTGTGCCCCCCAACCAAGTGAGCCAAGAAATCAGGCACACCCAAATATCCCACTCCAATGCTCAACAATGCCAACACCACCAGAGGTCCCCACATGTACCACGGGGTTTCGTGAGGATGGTGATGGTGGTGAGCTGACTTATCTTGATACGGAGTCCCATAAAAAGTCAGGCACAACAACCGAACCATATAAAAAGCCGTGCAACCAGCTGCTAAAAATCCAATTCCCCACAATATGGGACCGTAGGTGGGAAAGATAAATGCTTTCCATAAGATCTCATCCTTGGAAAAGAACCCCGAAAATCCTGGTACACCGATAATAGCCAAGACTCCCACCAGCATCACTCCATGGGTAATGGGTAGGTGCTTGCGAAGCCCCCCCATACGACGCATGTCTTGTTCGTGGTGCATGGCGAAAATAACGCTCCCAGCTCCAAGGAACAACAAGGCCTTGAAACAAGCGTGGGTCAGCAGATGAAAGACCCCTGCATCAAAGGCCCCCACTCCACAAGCCAGCACCATATACCCCAGTTGGCTCACAGTGGAGTACGCCAGTACTTTCTTAATATCCGTCTGCACCAAGGCGATGGTGGCAGCAAACAGTGCGGTAAGTGCGCCCACACACGCCACGATGAGCATGGTATCGGGAGCTGCGTAGAAGAAAAAACTCAACCGGGTCATCATAAAAATCCCAGCGGTCACCATGGTAGCAGCGTGGATCAAAGCAGAAACAGGGGTTGGACCCGCCATAGCATCCGGGAGCCATACGTACAGAGGCAATTGGGCCGACTTTCCGCAGGCGCCAATAAAGAAGGACAATGTGATCCAAAAAAGAGCCTTTGGATACGGCTCTGCCAACGTGGGCATGAGGTTCATCCACGAGGAAAGTTCCGAGAAGGAAACGGTGCCAAAATGTTTATACGTAAGAAAAATCCCGATCAAAAAGCCAATATCCCCGATTCGATTTACCAAAAAGGCCTTCATCCCTGCCTTTGCATTGGCCTCCTCTTGGAACCAGTAGCCGATCAAGAGGTAACTGCACAAGCCAACCCCTTCCCAGCCCACAAACATCACCAGGAGGTTGTTACCCAACACCAAGAGCAGCATCATAAAGACAAAGAGATTGAGGTAGGCAAAGAAACGGTAGGTCGTTACCTCCTCCTTCATATAGCCACCAGCATAGATATGGATCAACGTACCGATTCCGGTAATGATCAGAATCATCAGCCCTGAAAGTTGGTCCACAACGAGTTCAAAAGGCGCTGTGAACTTTCCTGCCTGCAGCCAATTAAACCCAAAATAAAGATGCGAATGACGGGTAGCAAAAAACTCGAGGAAAACGCAGCACGCACAGGCAAAAGCCCCTGCAACGGCGGCTACTGCAACCCCATGGGACAAGAGCTTCGAGCGTCTTGGGAGCAGGAACCCGTTGAGCAAGGCGCCCAAAAGTGGAAATAACAATACCATCCAGATCATACTATCCCCTCAAAGCCCGCAAAAATTCGGTTTTGATATTGCCGTATCGTCGAAAGATCGCAATCACCATGGCCAACCCGATCGCTGCCTCACAAGCGGCGATCAGAATCACAAACGACATCATGACCTGGCCCTCTACATTGCCCACCTGGCGAGAGGCTGCGACGAAGAGGAGATTGGCACTGTTCAACATCAACTCAATGGACATCAACACCGTAATGAGATTCCTACGAATCAATACCCCGGCTGCTCCAATAAAAAACAGCAGGAATGCGAGTATCAACGAATGTTCAATTGGGACCATGGCACTCACAGTAAACTCCACAACTACGCATCACGGGAGGGAAAAGTAGGTTTCCTTGCAATTACCACACTGGCGATAAGCGCCAGCAAGATGAGCAAAGAAGCCAACTCAAACGGCCACAGATACTTGGTAAATAATGCCATCCCTACTTCATAGGTATTGTCCGAGGCGGCCCCCCCAGGGACCCCAGGCGGCAAGGCCCCCATGCTCAAACGCTGGATCAAGATTACGCCAGCGCCACCCAACATGAAGAGGAGCAAGGCCCACTTGGAAAACCCTGCGAGCTGCCCCACTTCTTCTTGCCCCAAATTGAGCATCATAATCACGAAAGTAAACAAAATCACAATGGCGCCAGCATACACCAATACTTGAATGGCAGCTGAAAATTCTGCCCCGAGCAGCACATATTCCGCAGCTAAGGCACAAAGAGTAACAACCAATAACATGGCAGCGGCTACAGGGTTCCGCAGCAAAATAACGCCTAAGGAAGCGACAACTGCAATTGCAGCAAAGAAATAAAAAAACCAGACCTCAACCATCCTAGGCTCCCTATTATGCCAACGCAGCGAGTACGAGTGCGGTCACACATACATTTGCCAACCCAAGGGGCAGCAAAAACTTCCACCCGATCTTCATCAGCTGATCATATCGAAACCGGGGCAATGTCCACCGCACCCAAACGTACAACCACATGAAGAAAGCAGCCTTGAGCAACAAGGCCATTACCCCACAAAGAGCCGCGATATTCACGCTCCCAGTCAACGACACCAATTGCTCGTGGGCCACAAAGGGAATTTGCCATCCACCGAAAAAAAGTACACTACACAAGCAAGACAGGGCAAACATGGCCACATACTCACCCAAGAAGAACAAGGCAAATTTGGCAGAGCCATATTCCGTATGGAAACCGGCTACCAGCTCACTTTCCCCTTCGGATAAGTCAAAAGGAGCACGGTTGGTTTCTGCAAACATACAGATAAGAAAGATCAAAAAGGAGATCGGAGAAAGGAAAATCCCCCATTTCCATACCGAAGACTGCGCAAGAATAAGCTGCTGCAGATTCAACGACCCATAGATCAACACCAACGGGATCAAGGAAAGCCCCAAAGGGATCTCATAACTGATCATCTGTGCAGAAGCACGCAAGGAACCCAACAAAGAAAACTTCCCGTTGGATGCCCATCCCGCCAAGGTGACACCGTATACCCCGACTCCGGTTACAGCGAGGATAAAGAGCAATCCGATGTCCAATTCGATGACACTGAGGGGAATCTTCCATCCGCCGATCTCGATAGCAGGACCAAATGGAATTGCAGAGACAAATAATAAGGTGGGCAGCAACCCAATAAGGGGGGCCAAATGGAAAAAACCCTTATAGGCACTCCCCGGTACAGACTCTTCTTTGAAAATCAACTTCACGGCATCAGCAAGGGTTTGAAGCAATCCCCACAACCGCCATTTAAAGAAGCCCACTCGATTGGGACCCCTTCGCCGTTGCATCAACGCCGGTACACGACGCTCCACCCAGATCATCACAGGCGGAATATGCAGGACACCCACCAAGACCACCAAAAATTTCACGATGGTAGCTATGATTTGTACGGCAGTTTCATCTAAAACTGGCAGCTGCATCATATTAGTCCCACTCCAAGGCTTTTCGCTTCAGCACATATACGTAGCCAGCTACCAAAATTGTGACAAAAAGGAAGATTTCGACGATACCAAACCAGCCCAAAGACTTGAATGTTCGGGCCCAGAGGTATAAAAATACCGTCTCAATATCGAATAGGATAAAGAGGATCGCGGTCATGTAGAATCGGACGCTCATTCGCTCTCGAGAGCCGATGGGGGCCACTCCGCACTCAAAGACCTCTTGCTTAACCGCAGAGGGTCGCTTGGGGCCGAGAAAAGCAGAAAGAAAGCTCATGACCAGACCGATCACAAGAGCGACACTAAGTACGAGTAGAACGGGTAGGTAAGGATGCATGAAGAATCGCGCCTTTCGTACTCACAACACTGAAGATGCGCCAACCTGAGACTCGGACTATATCATTTAGAAGAGGTTTTACCAATGCAAACGAAACCATACCCTCGCGTACTGGTGGTCGGCTCCGGAAATTTCGGAACCTGTCTCGCGTGCCATTTGGCTCGCAGTGGCCACACAGTCACCCTCTGGTCCCGAGATGCTGCTGTAGTAGAGGGAATTAACCTCCATCACCGAAATCCTAGCTACCTGGCTTCGATCCTGCTCCCTCCTACTCTGAAAGCCACCCTGGATCTGGAAGAGGCAATAGCAGAAGCGGAAGTCATCGTGCTCTCGATTCCCACTCAAGCCATGCGCTCCGTACTCCTTCCGTTACAAGGAAAAATTCGAGAAGCTCAGCTCTTGGTCTCTGCGAGCAAGGGAATCGAAATCGGTACCCATTACCTGGTAAGCGATATCGTGCGAGAGATACTGGGGGAGGAAATCGCATCGAAGATGGTCGTGCTCTCGGGCCCTAGCTTTGCCATCGAAGTGGCGCAGAATCTACCCACTGCGGTGACCGTTGCCTCGACGGATCTCAGTCGAGCACAATGGGCCCAGCGGGTCTTTCATAGCCCTCAATTTCGGGCATACACAAGCAAGGACCCCGTAGGCCTTGAAGTCGCGGGGGCGTTGAAGAACGTCATCGCCATTGCCACCGGGGCCTGCATGGGATTTGGGTTACAAGAAAACAGCCGCGCCGCCCTCATCACCCGTGGATTGGCGGAAATGACGAGAGTGGGCATGGCCATGGGCGCAGATCCCATCACCTTCGGAGGATTGGGCGGTGTAGGCGATCTCTTCCTCACCTGCTCTTCTAATAAGAGTCGAAATTTCACCGTGGGATTTCACCTGGGGCAAGGCAAAACTCTCGAAGAAGCTCTCAAACTGGCAGGTTCTTTAGCAGAGGGGGTAACCACTACCCGCGCGGCCATCGAGTTGGGCAATAAATTGGGCGTTCGCATGGCGATTACCTCTGCGACGTACCAAGTTCTCTTTGAAGCAAAACCCGTAGGGGAAGCCCTGAGCCAGTTGATTACGCGGGATGCCTCTGACGAGCGGGAGTGAGGTAGGGGTACACCTGCGCCCTGCGGGGACACCCGATGCGAGTGTCCCCTTTTCCGTTCGGGGACACTCGCATCGGGTGTCCCCCCTGTAATTTCCGTCATCCCAAGGTCCCGAAGGGACCGTATGGGATCCCTGCGTTTTTATCGAGATCCCATACGGCTGCTACGCCGCCTTGGGATGACAGAACGGTCCCTTTCCGGGCTCTCGTCGGGGACACTCGCATCGGGTGTCCCCGCAGAACCAGCTTTTTAACCGAGTTTAAATTGCTTTGCAGTTTTCCACTTGATTACATAATCCTGCATCGCAATTTTGATCAAAGCTTGGCGACTCACATTAAGGGAGGTAGAAATAAAATCAATTTCTCTCAACAGATCTTGCCCGATATCAAGGGTGGTTCGATGAACCCCCCCCAAAACAGGCACTGTCATGTAGGCAGTCACATCTTCGCCTCGATCAGCCATGTCTGCAATTTGATCTCCTGTTGGTTTCTTCTTTTTCATATGCCAAACCTCTCGCCTTCTTGCACAGCGCCCCCTTTTGCTTGATTTTTTTATTTTATATGTAACAGTTACATATATCAATGCGGAGCTGGAACCCTGATCTCGTTGCACACAAAAACAAGTTAAAATCAAAGAAACAGAAGAAAAGAGTGGCGGTACATGCCCATTGACGCTACAACGCGCAGTTCGCCACCATGTTTATGAACAGGACCGATATGACCCGTTTTTTTTCCTTTAATGACAAACAAAAAGGCATATTAGCCTTGTTTATTGCCGTCCTTTTTTCCACCGCAGGCAGCTCTTGCTTTAAGGCATTAGAAGGAGACTACCCCCTCGGGCAACGCATGTTCTTCCTATTCTTTATGTTACCCACCTTTGTAGTCTTGTTGGGGCTCTACAACGGCAAACTCAAAGAGTACGTGGGCACAAAATATACCAAAACCCATATACTGCAAGGTATTGGTGGTTTTATCATCGATGGATTTTACTATTTTTCCCTGCCTCTGCTGTCGCTTGCTAAAGGCACCACCCTGTATATGTCCTATGTGCCTGTGATGGGGTTTTTATCCGGTTTGGTGAACCGAGAACCCTACACCAAGAAGCAATGGCTCTCTGTTCTAGTAGGGTTTGCGGGGGTTGTGATTGCAGTCCATCCCGATAGCAGCTTCTTTGCGGGTGACCAAGTAGCCTCCATCGCCATGCTGATCAGTGCTTTGCTTACCGCACTGTCCATCCTGTACTTTAGACAAGTCTCCGTCGCTGAATCCCCCTGGGCCACCTTGGGTTGGATGGGGTTTTACGTCACGCTGATCAGCATCGGAGTCATGTCGGTGACCACCGTTATCCCTCTGGTGAATAACGATCTGTGGATTTTCCTTGCCTGTGGGGTAGGGAGCCTGGGTTGGTATTTACCCCTTACCTATGCCTACTCCAAAGCCCCTTCGGGCAGCATCAGTTCCTGGGGCTACATGCTCATCCCCGTACATGCCATCTTTGGATGGATCTTCTTTCAGGAACACCTGGAAATGCACATCGTTTGGGGCGCCGCTCTCCTGATCTGCTCTGGTCTCCTGATTTTGGAAAAAGACGAGGGATAAATTGTGGATGAGATCGGGTCCACCTACCGAATTAAGGGAACAAGGGGAATTCCCCTTGTTCCCTTAATTCGGTAGGTGGACCCGATCTCATTCTTCCAAAAAAAGTTACTCCAGCTCCACCAGCATTTCCTTCACAGCCTCTATCACAACATCGGGACGATCCTGTTGAACCATGTGGTCACTCCCTGCTGCGACAATGTGCTTGCCCTTTGTAGAGGTAGCCACAATCGCGGGATGAAATCGGCGCAGATTCAGCTCCCCTTTTTCTGCTGAAATCACCGTGAGCGGCTTGTCCTTAATCGTCTGGGAAGGGTTAGCCCGTATTTCATCCATAGTCCTGTGAAAGAAACTGCCTTCCGTCACCATTGCCTTAAGGGATTGAAGAGTCCATAAAGAGCTAGCTAACAAGTTGGCGTATTCATCTCTGCGCTTTTGATCAGTCAAATCTTGATTTTGCTCTACCTTCACGATTTCTTCCCGCATCGTTGCCTTGATTCCCGGGATTTCTTTTGCATATTCATCGTACATTTTCTGGTCAAACCCCTGATCCGTCTCTCCCGGTTCTTTATCTGCTGGATCCACCAGCACAAGACCGCTTACTTCACTTGGATACATTCTTTCGAAGGTGCGCACCATTGGGCCGCCATAAGAGTGACCGACTAAGAGCAGAGGACGAGAGACACGGGCTTTATCCAACAGAGTATGCAGCTCTCCCACAATATGATCCATGTCTCTAGGCAAAGGACTTCGCTCGCTCCATCCCAGACCTGCTCGGTCATAGGTGCATACCCGCACCGTTGGATCCAATCCTCCTTGCACCACGAGCCAAACGAGACCGATACTAAATCCCCCCGCTTCAAACACCACCGTCGGACGCCCCGGTTTTGCTTGCCCCGTGCAATAGAGATGCAAGCTATAGCCCCCAATGTCGATCATCTTGCCAGGAGGGGGATGCATCTCCTTGCTCTTGGGATCCGCTTTGGGCAGACCCAGGCGCGTATAGAGATCTAAACGAAGTGCCGTCATTTCCGGATCTGCGTCCATAGGCGGGCTCTTATCCAGCCTGGGAGATTCCCCGGTTCTGGCGGATTTCATACAAGAGCCGAGGACAATTGCAGCCCCAAACAAAAGCAAGGAATAAACTACCTTCTTCATACACACCCTTTCCACTGGTCAATGACATATAGGGAAATTGTACCCCAAAATAAAGGGACACCCGACTGGACCCGAATTGAGTAAAATGTAAGCAATTCGGGTCCAGTCGGGTGTCCCTTTAATTACCCTGAGTTTGGAGAAGGACGAGGGATGAGGGATGAAGGTGAAGGGGTGTCCACGTAATTTCCGTCATCCCAAGGTCCCGAAGGGACCGTATGGGATCCCTGGGTTTTTATCGAGATCCCATACGGCTGCTACGCAGCCTTGGGATGACGAGCCAGCGAGCTACCCACAAAGTTACTCCAGCTCCGCCAGCATTTCCTTCACAGCCTCGATCACAACATCGGGGCGATCCTGTTGAACCATGTGGTCACTCCCTGCTGCGACGATGTGCTTGCCTTTTGTAGAGGTCGCTGCAATGGCTGGATGAAATTGGCTCAGCTCCCCTTTTTCTGCTGAAATCACCGTAAGCGGCTTGTCCTTAATCGTTTGCGAAGGATTGGCTCGCACTTCAGCCAAACTTCTGTGAAAGAAACTATATTCCGTAAATATTTCCTTGAGGGCTTGAAGGGTAAAAAATAAAGAGCCAGCTAACAAGTTGGCATATTCACCGCCTCGCTTCTGATCAGTCAAATCTTGATTTTTCTCGACCTTACCTATTTCTTTCAGAAGCTCTGCCTTGATTCCCGGGATTTCCTTTGCATTTTCCTCGTACATTTTCTGGTCAAACCCCTGATCCATTTCTCCCGGCTCTTCATCGGAAGGATCCACCAGCACGAGACCGCTTACTTCATTTGGATACATTCTTTCGAAGGTGCGCACCATCGGGCCTCCATAGGAGTGCCCGACCAAGAGCAGGGGACGAGAGATGCGGGCTTTATCCAACAGAGTATGCAGCTCTCCCACAATATGATCCATGTCTCTGGGCAATAGACTTGGCTCGCTCCATCCCGTACCTGCACGATCATAGACACATACTTGCGCAGCTGGGTCCAACCCTTGTTGCACAACGAACCAAACTAGGCCGATATTACCTGCCCCCGCTTCAAACACCACCGTGGGACGCCCCGGTTTTGCTTGCCCCGTACAATAGAGGTGCAAGCGATACCCCCCGATATCGATCAGACTACCGGGAGGGGGATGCATCTCCTTGCTCTTGGGATCCGCTTTGGGCAGGCCCAGTCGCGTATAGAGATCCAATCGAATCGCTGTCATTTCTGGGTCTGCGTCCACAGGCGGGCTCTTGCCCAGCCTGGGAGATTCCCCGGTTCTGGCGGATTTCATACAAGAGCTGAGGACAATTGCAGCCCCAAACAAAAGCAGGGAATAAACTACCTTCTTCATACGCGCCCTTTTTACTGGTCAATGGGATATAGGGGTAGTGTACCCATCTTTTTCTAAAACAGGGAACAGTAAGAGCCCTTGACAGATAGTCCCAGATCTGAGACTATCTGGTTATGAAAGATGCAGTTTTTCACCCATCATTGCAGAAAATCATTCGGGAATTTCCCCAAGAAGTTCGCAAGGCATTGGGAAAGGCTATTTTTGAATTACAGATGGGAATCCAATTAACCAGTCCTTTATCTAAGCCAATGCCCTCTGTAGGCAAGGGAGTATCAGAACTGCGGATAAAAGACAGTTCAGGCGCGTATCGAGTCTTTTATCTATCTAAATTGGAAGCGGAAATTCTACTCTTTCATGCTTTTAAGAAAAAGACGCAACAAACACCCAAAAAAGAAATAGAATTAGGGCAAAAGCGTCTAAAGGAAATGTTATATGAACGATAAAGCACAAAGAACAAAGACAGCTCAAGAGCTGGCAGCTTATCTAGGATTATCACCTGCCGAAGGGTCTGAGATCGAGTTTCGCGCTTGTTTAAACGATAAAATTATCCAGATCGTAGAGTCAGAAGAAATTACACATGCAGAAGTTGCCAAACTGGCTCACACCTCTCGCACACGTGTAACTGCAATTTTGAACCGCAATACCCAAGATGTATCTAGCGATTTGATGCTACGTATATTGTCTGCTCTTGGCTACATTGCGAAAGTAAGATTCCAAAAAGCTTCCTAGGGCAGGAAATTACCCCCCTTCACTACTCCAATCCCTCGTTCCAATGGTATAGTGATTGTACCCCTCTTTTTCCAAAACAGGGGCCAATCGCTATGAAGCCTGGAGCCGATATGTCCCCCACTGCCCTACTGAGAGAGATTGAAGCAAACAAAAGCAAAATCGATCAATTTCGCCCCCTCTCCCTCTCTCTAGTCCAACAAATTCGAGCGTACTGGCGCGTGGGACTCACCTACTCTTCCAATGCCATAGAAGGCAACACCCTGACCGAAACCGAGACCAAGGTCCTCATCGAGGATGGGCTTACCATCGGCGGGAAAAGCCTGCGAGAGACATTTGAAGTGGTGGGTCACTCCGACGCCATGACCTTTCTCTATGATTTTGTAGATAAAAAAGAAAAAACCTCTGAAGAGACCGTCAAAAAACTCCACAGCTGTTTCTACCGATTGATAGATGAGGCCAATGCCGGCAGCTACCGAAAAACCGCTATTTTTATATCAGGGACTGATTATATCCCGCCAAAATGGGAAGAGCTCGAGACCTTGATGAAAAAAGGGGTCGCCCCTTTGCTGATCAGCACAGAACCGATCCCCATCATAGCGGCAAAATGGCATACGCTCATTGCCAATATGCACCCTTTTATTGACGGAAATGGCAGAACTGCCCGTCTTATGATGAACCTACTTCTATTGCAGCATGGCTACCCCATTACCGTGGTGCCCCCCATCTATCGAGTCAAATACATCCAGCTGTGCAACCAAGCCAACAAAGGCAATGACAGCGGGTTTCTTACTTTCATTCAAGAACTGGTTTTGCAAGCCCAGACGGACTACCTCAGGCTGCTGGAGGCATCAAGATAAGAAGTGCAAAACGCCTCCTATGCCCCAAAAAAGGGCTGAAATAAGGAATGTTTACAAAAAACACGGACAAAAAGGTTGTATCCGCGGCCAATTTCGAGCATAACTGGTCATTGATAATCCCCCGCCATCCGTCTCAAAAGAGGGACGGTATACATGGGGGGCTCGACGATTTAGCGACTTGCGACTGGATATATTTTCTGCCCATGCGGCTTGTTACGATATACGGCACTACGAGATCTACATCGGATTTTTTCAATCATAATCGTAAGTTTGAGCAACCAAGTCTATGGGAATCCCTAGCTGATTTGCGTCCAACTTGCACAACTCCCACCTATCATTTTGTATAAGGACATGGTGAACAGAACAATTCAAACTCAACCCAAACCAACTTCCCACTCCCCGTCACAACCCGTGCTTAAAATCATTCCGCTCGGAGGCTGTGGGGCCTTCGGTATGAACATCACTGCGTATGTTCATAGACGGAATGTATTTCTTGTAGATGCGGGTGCTATTTTCCCAGAACCGAAAGAACTGGGCGTCAGTCGGGTCATCCCCGATCTTGACAAGTGGCTCAAGGATTACAACCTTTGTGCCTACATCATCACCCACGGTCACGACGACCATATCGGTGCCATGCCGTACCTGCTTCGCAAGTACCCTGCCCCCGTATACGGTACACCGTGGACCCTGGCTTTGATCAAGGGACGCATGGAAGAGCTCAATCTCCCTAAACGAGATTTGCTCAAAACCGTACAGCCCGGTGACACCGTTACCATCAAAGAAGTAAGCTTCGAATACTTCCCTGTGAATCACTCGATCCCTCACGCCTGTGCCCTATTGGTCCGCGCCGGGGGATGCACCATATTTCATAGCGGTGACTTTAAAATCGATCCAGATCCGTACTATGAAAAAACCATGGACCTTGGTTACTTGCGTGCGGTTGGCAAAAGAGAGAACGTACAACTCATGCTAACGGACAGCACCAACGTCCACAGCCCAGGCCCTTCTCCATCTGAACGCTCTGTAGTGGACCCGCTTGCAAACGTGTTGAAAAAAGCCCCAGGACGTGTGTTTATCACCACGTTTGCAAGCAATTTTTGGCGTTTGGAATCCATCAGCTTGGCTTGTAAGAAGTCACGACGTAAAATCGTACTTCTCGGAAGAAGCATTCAAAACTGCTACTCACTCGCTATGGATCTCGGTATTTTCAACTGGCCGGATGGCATGCTCATTACCGAGCGCCAAGCAGCCAACTACCGAAGCGACGAACTCGTCTATATTGCAACCGGGTGCCAAGCGGAGCCTCGCTCTGCCCTCTGGCGCATCTGTGCAGGTGAGCATCGTACCATTACGATTAAATCTTCAGATACGGTGGTCTTTTCCTCTCGAGTCATTCCTGGAAACGAAAAGAGTATTTTTGCTCTCCAAAGCATGCTCGAGTACAAAGATGTAAACATTGTTACATCAAAAGATGATCCTAAAATTCACGTGAGCGGTCACGCGTATCGAGGAGATTTGCAACGAGTCGTACAAGCTGTACGCCCTCATTACTACGTGCCCATCCACGGAAGCTTCAGTCACTTGAAAGCCAACCGGGGTGTTGCAGGCAAGATCTCTAAGGTTTTTGAAGATCAGATCATTAAAAACGGAGACACCATCTGTGTAGACAGAAACCGAGTGTACACCGAATTTGATCCGAAAAACGTGATCAATACTCACTACGTGGATTCTGAATCTGCCTTGGTGATGACCAAAGATGTACTTAAAGAACGTCTCGACATCGGTGAACTAGGTGGATTCTTTATCAGCGGTTTGTTTGTAAAGAAAACCAAGAAATGGGCCAAAGGCCCTCGCGTCCAACCCATCGGACTTCCTGTGGGAGAAGCGTTTTGCCAACAGCTTGTAAAAGCGTTGAAGGCATTCTCTGCTGAGCTTGGTGGAGAAACCCAGGATCTTACCAGTGACTTGGTTGGAAAAGAAATTGAGAATTTCACTCGACGCTACTGTATGCGGGGGTTGAAGAAACGACCTGCTGTGGTTAGCCAGGTTTGGATTACGTAACTACCCAGGTAGTTGCCTTTTCTTATTTTTGTTCTTTCTTCTGGAAACCAGCTGCGCAGTTTTCCAGACCTTCCTTGCCTGATACCCCTAATTTTCTCTGCGCAAATTACTTTATATGAAAAAAAGCGAGATTTGGGGATAGAAAAAAGAAAGGGGCCTTCCTCAACCAAGTCAATGCTGCTCTCTTGGTTGAGGAAGGCCCCTTTCTTTTTTCTATCCCCAAATCTCGCTTTTGCTACTACCGAGAATCTTCATCTCAGCAAAGTGGGGGTGTATACAGAGGAGATAAGCTGAATTGTGCCTTTGAAAATACAACTAAAAAACCCATTGACATCGTCTGTCCATCCGCCTATCTTCGCCTCCTGTTTTATGTAGGAAATCCAAAATGTTCAATTATATCCTTGAGCAATTCATCCCCTCGGCCGATTAGCCCTTATCACATCTCGATCTGACTCGTGTGGTAAGGGAAGCAGAGTCGCTTCCCACTATTGCCTGATACCGGCAATAACTCACTATTTTTGTATCTAAAATTTTAGGATGTACCTATGAAATCGATTTCGATTTTGGGACGCACGATTCCCGTTGCGCCGCTCTGTTTAATTCTTTTGAGTGCCAGCCTTTGGCCTGAGATGGAACTCCTGGTTCCTAGTTTACCCGCAATGAAAGACGCTTTTGGCGTCACCGATGGAGAGATCCAACAACTCCTCACTGCTAATTTTGTTGGTTTTTTATGCGGAGTGCTACTAGCCGGTGCCCTCTGTGACAGCTGGGGACGTAAAAAAACCATTCTCTGGGGAATGTTCTTCTACTTGAGCGCTTCCTTGGCTGCAGCCTGGGCAGAGAGTTTTTCCCTCTTGATGGCAGCCCGCTTTATACAAGGGCTTGCTGTCAGCGGCCCTATTATTGCTGGTGGAGCCATGATCATGGACACCACAGCAGGACCGAACCAAGTCACATGGATGACACTGTCTATGGCTAGCATTACAGTTTGTATGGCAATTGCCCCTCTGCTTGGGGCCTGGATCAACGTAGAATATGGATTTCGAGGCAATCTGTGGGCCATCTTTTGGATGGGACTCATAGGCATTCTACCCATCATACTCCTGGTACCGGAAACCCTGCCTGTGGAAAAACGAAAAAAGCTCCGCCTACGCCCCCTTGTCAAAGGCTATTTATTTGTCCTTCAGAGCCGCAGATTCATGAGCTTTGCTATCGCATTCTGTAGTCTTGCGGCAGCGTACTGGATTTACTCCGGTGTAAGCGCATTATACATGGTGGATTACCTCCATATGGATCAAGCTCTCTTTGGCAAGTATCAAGGTCCGATTGTAGCCGCCTTCTCCTTTGCTTCCCTTACCATCAGCTGGTTCTATAAGAGGTGGGGCCTACACCGTTGTCTATGGGGTGGATTTTTTCTCATGCTCCTTGGAACAACTGTTCTGCTCACGCTTGCTATTCTAAGAATTGAGAATGCGGTACTCACTACTATCTTTATGATGTGCTTTGCTGCAGGCATGGTACCTGCTAACAGTCTGCTCTTTATCAGTGCACTCAACGGGTTGCCAGAAGATCTGCAAGGCAGCGCCCAGTCTATGGTTCAAGGCCTTCGATTATTCATTGCCTCTCTGGGAACGGGCATACTGGGGCTCGTGTATACAGGTCCGTTTTTACCTGTGGCAGTGATTTTATTTATTACCTTCGCAGGTAGCTCTGTATTGCTATGGACGAGTCGAAGATGGTTGGTAGAGGACACGAGCCAGCCGGTGGGTGGTGGCCATTAATTCTCTACTGAAGGCTCCATCGGAATGAACTCAAGCACAAGTTTTTCTCCCTCGATTTCCTTCAATTCCTTTGCTTGCTCAGGAGACGCGTCTGGGGGAAGGATAATAACAGAGACCATCCCGATGATAAGCATTTTGCCGTCCGGACTCACATCTGCCCACCTAGGCACTATCACTCCCATGTTTTGATTGCGAAACAGGGAGCGAAATTGTTTGGGAGCCTCCAAAAAATTTCGCTCTTTTACAGAAACAACGGTTGGTTTTTCTTTTTCTGCGTCAATGACATGAATCTCTCCACTGGATGGTGAGACTAAGTAAAAAAATCGCGGATTCTGAGTACATGTTTTCCACTTTTCAAGATTCAACGCTCTTCCAAGATCCAATGATTTTTTAAATGAGGGATCTTGTTTGTACTCAATCGTCAGAATTTGTCCTTCCAATGAGACCGTATAAGGGCAGTCAGCTTTGTCTATTGGAAGATCTTCTTTCGCAAGTTTTTTATCAACGCCGATAGGTTGTAACTCTGAGAGAGAAAGAATGCGCTCTATCACTTCCTTATGAGCTGTCCAATCTCCATCCTCAAGCGTTGAAAACTGATGTGTGAGCAAGAGTTGTACATCATATATATCTTCTGAATCTCTTTTTTTAAAGAAAGAGCCATAATTTCTGAGTCCACGCTTCAGATCCTCTTCTGACAGTTTAAATTTTGAGACTTTCAAGCCAGCAAGCTCATAAGCAAGAAGATCCGTGTCATCATTGATAATAAAGTAACGACCATCCGGGCTAAATTCTTGCGCATGATAGTTCGGTCTAATTTCAGGGGCATAAAGAAGGCCGCTCTCAAGAGAAGAGGCGCTTGCAGCTAGAAGTCCAGATGAAAGACAGGTGAACAGGAGGGCACTCAAAATCTTCATAAAAATCCCCACTTAAAGCAAAATGTTTCAACGGGACCATAGAAAAGATGTTCTGAAGATGCAATGAGAAATGGACGCGCCACCCCTGTCATCCCAAGGCTGCGTAGCAACCGTATGGGATCTCGATAAAAACGCAGGGATCCCATACGGTCCCTTCGGGACCTTGGGATGACGGAAATTACATTGGGGAACTTAGGGAGGGAGTTTCAGAGAAAAAAAAGGGGGCATCAGCCCCCCTCTTTATGAAATCTTGTCGACCTGCTTGTACGTAAGTTCCACAGGCGTCTCGCGTCCAAAAATGCTCACCAAAACCTTGAGCTTCATTTTTTCCGCTCGAACTTCTTCCACCACACCATCGAAGTTGGTGAAAGGTCCATCGGTTACCTTTACAGCATCGCCTTTTTTGAAGGACGCTGTTGGATCGATCTTGTCGTCTTTTTCTGGTGGGCGCAAAATCTTCAACACATCCCGTTGGCTCATGGCACGAGGGGCATGCTTGTCTCCCAAAAATCCCGTCACCTTAGGAGTTGAACTGATACAGCCCATGGACTGCTCGTTCATTTCCATTTGGACAATGAGATAGCCAGGGAAAGAAGTCTTATTGATAATCTTCTTCTTGCCACTTTTCAGCATCTTCTCAATTTGGATTTTCGGAATCAAAATACTACCAAAGAATTTTTCAATCTTGGCTTTCTGAATCCGTTCTTCCAACGCCAACTTCACGGTTTCCTCAGAACCCGAGTACGTGTTGACGATGTACCATTTAAAATGAGGATGATCGAGAACCGCTTGCAACTCTACACTGACAGGAGACGCACTCCCCTCAGATGCTTGTGCTGGAACGTTATCCTCTGACTCTGGCATCATGACTGATTTTGGCTCTGTGGTGTCGTTTCCCATATCCCTTTCTCACTTTTTAAAAAAACAAAAGACGACCCAGCCCCCATTTTTACAAAAAGGACTGCTGTCGTCTCTCAAAGACTGACTATTAGAAGCTGTCTGAAGGCCACAGCTATATCACTACATTATGAAGGTAGGATAAATTGTAGCACCTTTGACCATGCTACGTCAAAAATAGTCAGAATGACCGCGAATATAGAAACCACGATGACAACAATCAACGTCATTTTCTTCACATCCGGAACTTTGGGCCAGACGACTTTTCGAACCTCGCCTACAGCTGCCAGATGATACTCTCGACGATCCTTATCTGAATATACCCACAAGGCAGTACCCGCACCGACTACAATGCTTGCGACATTGTGAGCCACAGGGAACCACTCATAGCGTTCGCCCCAACCAAATTGAACCCCTAGGGTTTCAAACAATTTGTAGGCTACATACGTAACAATTATGGCAAAAGCTACATAACAGATTTTCATCCAAGTAGCGTCGTCTTTTCCCATGGGTACCCTCAATCAAAATCAGAGCAGGCGAGGAGGGACTCGAACCCCCAGCATGCGGATTTGGAATCCGCCGCTCTACCATTAGAGCTACTCGCCTATACAAAAACTGTCTTGCTTAAAAACAGTCTTGATTATGCAATAATCTCAGAGACAACACCAGCACCAACCGTACGTCCACCTTCGCGAACAGCGAAACGAATTTCTTTGTCCATCGCGATTGGGTTGATCAATTCGACTTCTACATCCACGTTGTCTCCTGGCATCACCATCTCAACATCAGCAGGCAACGTTACCGCGCCTGTGATATCCGTGGTTCTGAAGTAGAACTGAGGACGGTAGCCTTTGAAGAATGGCGTGTGACGGCCCCCTTCTTCTTTGGTCAATACGTAGATCTTCGCTTTGAATTTAGTGTGCGGATGAATGCTACCTGGAGCAGATAATACCTGTCCACGCAATACATCTTCACGCTTCACACCACGAAGAAGGAGTCCTACGTTGTCACCAGCTTGCCCATCATCTAGCAACTTGCGGAACATTTCCACACCGGTACAGATGGTTTTTTGGGTCGCCTTGATCCCTACGATTTCAACTTCTTCGCCGACCTTAATACGGCCTCTTTCGATACGACCCGTTACTACGGTTCCACGACCGGAGATTGAGAATACATCTTCGATCGGCATCAAGAACTTCTTGTCAAGCTCACGTACCGGCATCGGAATGCTTTCATCACAAGCTTTCATCAATTCGATGATCGGTTGTGCACCAGCATCGGTCAAGCTAGCAGAGTTCAATGCTTGCAAAGCAGATCCACGGATCACCGGAATCTCATCGCCTGGGAAGTTGTATAGGCTGAGCAATTCACGAACTTCCATCTCAACCAAGTCGAGCAATTCAGGGTCATCGACCATGTCGCACTTGTTCAAGAACACAACAATACGAGGCACACCGACTTGCTTAGCCAACACGATGTGTTCACGAGTCTGGGGCATCGGACCGTCAGTTGCACTTACTACAAGAATGGCTCCATCCATCTGAGCTGCACCGGTGATCATGTTCTTTACATAATCGGCGTGACCTGGGCAGTCCACGTGAGCGTAGTGACGTGCATCGGATTCATATTCTACGTGAGACGTAGAAATTGTAATTCCACGAGCTTTCTCTTCTGGGGCCTTATCGATTTCATCGAAGGCCATGGCTTTGCCACCGCTTTTCATTGCCATTACTTTTGTAATCGCAGCTGTTAGCGTGGTTTTTCCGTGATCAACGTGACCGATGGTACCGATGTTAACATGCGGTTTCTTCCGCTCGAACTTTTCCTTAGACATTCTGTATTCCTCCCAAACCGACCGCCATCGGCTGTATGCCGCGCGAGCCTATGTTGTAAAACTGCTGTATTGTTCCAAATCCGTATAATTCTGGAGCCCGAGATGGGAATTGAACCCATGGCCTCGTCCTTACCAAGGACGCGCTCTACCCCTGAGCTACCCGGGCGGAACCAAGATTTTTCGGATTATAACCGCCATCACCGCCAATGGCAAGGATGGAGCGGGAGACGGGATTCGAACCCGCGACCCTTAGCTTGGAAGGCTAATGCTCTAGCCAGCTGAGCTACTCCCGCAATTTCCTTTTGTGGAAAGTGCCTTTTTCCTTACGGTAAAAGCTCTTTCTGGCATGCTGTGCGATGGTGGAGGGGATAGGATTCGAACCTATGAAGACCGAAGTCAACGGGTTTACAGCCCGCCCCCATTGGCCACTCGGGCACCCCTCCACACACGACGCTCAGATTTGGAGCTGGCTATAGGAGTCGAACCTACGACCTGCTGATTACAAATCAGCTGCTCTACCAACTGAGCTAAGCCAGCACCGCCCTCACTGGAATCACCCAATGACACGGGGTTTGTTCAATATAACACCCCAGGGGCAGCGTCAAGTTGAGATTTGGAAAAAGAAATCCGCCGAATAGCGCAGCCCTCAAGACAAGCCCCCCTCACTATGATTTTTGTTTTTTGGGCTCGATATCATAGGCACGTAGTTTGCGATGCAAATTACTTCGCTCAATCCCAATGGCCTCAGCCGTTTTGGAGATATTCCACTCGAATTCTTCGAGCTTAGATAAAATAAAGCTCTTCTCAAATTGGTCCCTGGCCTCCCGCAGCGTATTCTTTGCTGACATCCCCTGTCCATCCCCCTCCGCAGGAGGCGCCATATACTGCGCGACTTCCGCAGCTGGAAGTGCTGCAGCAAACAAATCCCCAGCGAGATCCAGTAAGGCATGGCGCGTAATTTCCTCCCCTGAGAGCAAAATACACAAACGTTCCAACAAATTGCGAAGCTCTCGCACATTCCCTGGCCACGAATGTCCTACTAAGACAGCCATGGCATCCGCAGAGACCCGCTTGATAGGCTCATGCAACTCCTGAGAAACCTTGGCTAAAAAATAGTGCACCAAGACCGAAATGTCTTCGCGACGCTCTCGCAGGGGGGTCATATGAAGGGGTATGACATTCAACCGATAGAAGAGATCCTCCCGAAACCGACCCTCTCGAATGGCATCTTTCAAGTTTTGGTTGGTGGCTGCCACCACACGCACATCTACCGAAAGACTCTCGCTACTACCCACCGGCTCAAAACGTTGCTCCTGCAAAATTCGAAGAACTTTAGCCTGTGTTTTTAGGGACATATCCCCAATTTCATCCAAAAATAACGTGCCTCGGTGGGCCAATTCAAACTTACCCCGTTTGTTTTGAATCGCATTTGTAAACGCCCCCTTGGTATGACCAAAGAGTTCGCTTTCAATAAGCTCCTCTGGGATTGCCGCACAATTGACCGCAACAAAAGCTTGGGCCGCACGCAAACTCTGACCGTGGATGTTCTGAGCCACAACCTCTTTACCCGTCCCATTTTCCCCCGTGATCAACACCCCGCTATTTCTCGGCGCAACCACTTGAATTTGCCTGCGAATAGACTCTATATCTTTCGACACACCCACCAGTTCGTACTTGCCATCGAGACTAGAAAGTGGCTTTTCTTCCGCAGATCGCTTGGCGCGATTCTCCACATATTCGAGCAAAGGTAAGATTTTTTCCAGGGAAAGGGGCTTTTCTAAGAAATCAAAAGCCCCCAATTTGGTTACCCGCACAGCGGTTTCGATATTCCCATGCCCACTCATGACCACAATGGGAATCCCGACTTTATAATCACGCATCATTTGCAGAACCTGAATACCGTCAATCCCCCCCATCCACACATCGAGGAAGACCAACTGGATGGGCTGGGATTTATAAAGCGCAAGCCCCTCCTCCCCACTGCGAGCGACCAGAGCCCCCCATCCTTCATCCGAGAGCGCTCCTGCTAAGGTGTCGCAAATGCTGCGTTCATCATCAATAATCAGCGCTCGAAACGGCTTTACGATCCTACGATTCATATCCAACTCCATTCATAACGCAGCGTCCTCTTTCTTATACCACGATGCCCTTACACAGGAAGCTCTATCGAGATCCGTGTACCCCGAGGGGCATTTTCCCCAATCCGCAAGTAGCCTTGATGATCAATTACGATCTGGTTCACAATTGCCAACCCTAACCCTGTGCCCTGATCCTTCGTGGAAAAATAAGGTTCCAATACCCGCTCTCGCAGCTTTGCTGGAATGCCGCACCCATTGTCTGCAATTTCAATCCGAATGGTTTTCATTTCCTGTGCATATCGACAAGAGACCGAAATTTTCCCCTTCCCGTCTTGCTGCAAGGCGGTAATGGAATTGGTAAACAAATTCACAAAGGCTCGATTTAACTGCTCTCGATCGAGCAAACTGGAAGGTACAGCCTGAATATTGACATAGTCAAATTCAACCTCGGGGTAACTCAACTCAAAGAATTTCACAGCCTCCAGCAAGACCTCGGAGGCCTTTGCCAACTGAGGGTGAATTGCAGGCAAACGCGAGAAATTCGAAAACTCATTCACCAAATTCCGCAACGCATCCACTTGCGTAATAATGGTTTCAATACATGTCTTAAATACGTCCAGCTCCTCTTTCTCAAAACGATCGTGAAACCTGCGCAAAAGCCGCTCTGCACTTAATTTAATGGGTGTAATCGGATTCTTAATCTCATGGGCAATGCGCTTGGCTACCTCTCGCCAAGCTGCGGCTCGCTGCGTCATTACCTGCAGCGTAACATCACCAAAGACAAGAACCGAACCAATTTCAATCTCATTGTCCTCATAAATCTTGGTGGCATCCACTAACAAAGATTGCTCTTCTCCTTTGGATTCAATATCGATTTGCCCATGGTAATGGGTTTGTTCTTGGAGGGCCCGCTCAATGGGCGTCCAGAAAAATTCAAGCAGCGTAGGAGAAAGAACCTGGGAAGCTTTGCTACCGATGATTTCACTTGCTTTGACATGCAGTAGTTTTTCGGCTGCCGAGTTTACAGAGGTAATGCAGTGAGCCGCATCCACAGACAACACACCTGCGGAAATATTTTTTAATACGATCTCCATATATTGTCGACGCCGCTCTAACTCTTCATTGGTCGCTTGCAAAGATCGTTGCGCCTCTTCATTTTTATGCCGATGAGCACGCAAGTCCTGCGTCATCCGATTGAAAGCTTGCACCAACTGACCAGTTTCGTCGGTATGCTGAGATTCTAGTTTGATTTGATAATTGCCTTGCGACACCTCACGAGTCGCATCTGCCAACCGCTGCAAAGGCCCCGAAATCTCTCTTGCTACATAAAATCCCAACCAAGTCGCTGAAAAAACAATGAGCAATGTCATTACCACCATCAAGATGGTGTAACTCATTTGAACCAGTTGGGCGCCCGGTTTTAAATTTCCAAAATCTGCAATGATCTTTTCAATGCTCTCTAGAATTTTGGTTTCAAACCGAACCTCTGTCATAACAATCCCCAGCAACTGACGATTCACCGGGTCTCTAATCGGAGCAAATCCTTTTACAACATCCTGCTGGTTATCACCTACCACACGACTTAATGAAAGTTTATCAGGGTGCTCTATGAAAAATTGGAGCGCTTCTTCGGCGGTAGTATCCCATTTTTCAGGGCTCCAAGATTTATATCCCCTTGTACTGCTCCAAAAAGGCGCCCCATTTGCTGCGTATATTTTAACATCTTGCAGGCCATACTCCCCTTCAAACCCATGTAACTCTCGAGGGTCGATGGATGCGATCTCCAGCCATTTGTTTCCAACAACCGAGAAAGATTCAACCCTTCGCAAGGCAATTCTAGCTAAACTCTCCAACCTTTTTTGGTCATGCTCATAGACCGAAGAACCTGCTTGTCGTGTCAGCTGCATGCTCTCTTTTACTTTTTCAGAGAACCAAGTTTCAAAACTGCGGGTGATAAATTTAGTAGAAACATAGAATAATAAAAGCGTAGGAGCCAGCGCAAAGAAGGCAAAAGAGACGACCAATTTGGTACGCAACTTAGAACCAAATACTCCTTTTCGTCTTTCGATAATCAGCTTGATAATATTTCGAAAGAGTAAAAACCCCAAGAATAGGGTCAAAATCACATTGACATTGATAATGGCAAAATATACGAGACTCGTGAAGAACTCTTTGTTTTCTGAAAAAGACTCACTTAAACTAAAGAGGCGTGTTTCCAATCGAGAGATGGCAATTAAAACAGCGGCTGTCAGAATTACCAGCAAAAATTCAACAAGTCTTTTTCTATTTTCATAATTTTCGTACAATTTTTTAAGCATTTTGTTTTTACTCTTGAGTTGAAAAGGCATGGGCTCTATGCAAGTACACACCGAAGACATCCGGTCCTTTTCTCACTACCTCCGAGAGAAAGGCAAACAACCCGCAACCACCGAATCTTATGCGAGAGATCTAGCTACTTTTCTTGAATACCTACAAGCATCCCGTATTTCTTGGCAACAGCTCGAACCCTCCACTCTCATATTCTATCAAAAATATCTCAGTACCGAACGACAGTCCCATCCAAATTCCATTCGACGGGCTGTTATTAGCATTCGACAATTTTTTCGCTATTTAGCAGAGCGAGAGACCACCTTTCAGAGTCCCTTTGATGAAGTCTCGATTCCCTCACGCCAAGAGTCTCCCCCTTCTACCTTTCACGAGAAACAACTGCAAACGCTTCTGCTCTCTCTCCAACAAGATGATTCTGTCCTAAAAGCCACCCGCGATATTGCCATTATCAGCCTACTTGCTTATGAAGGGATAAAAGCAAATGAAATCATTGCATTGCGATGGACACACTACCTGCCCCACCTCCATTACACCACCATCAAAATAGAAGGCAAGCGGGCCAGAATTATACAAGTCCTTAAAAAAACAGCTGAAAACATAAAAAAATATCGAGCTGCCTATGTAAGTTTCCATAAGAAAGGGACAGGGAAAAAAGAAAAAGAGCGTATGTTTTTTGCTTTTCAAGGCAAGGATCTCACACCCTATAAAAGTTTATCCCGTCACGGGTTGAAATATATGCTGTATGAAAGGGGAGAAAAAGTAGGTATTGCAGGCCTTCATACCGAAATCTTGCGGGAACATGCCATCGAAACTCTGATCAAAATGGGGCGCACCCCGGAAGAAATCATGGCCCACTTGGGTCTCTTGCGATTGGGACGCATCGCTCGTTTGGTCCGAAAATAGATAAGGAAGAAGAGAAAATGCAAGCCTCCTATATGAAGCGATGCCTAGAGTTGGCCCAGGTTGCCTTTTCCCGCGGGGAAGTGCCTGTAGGTGCAGTGGTTGTCTATCAAAACCAAATCATCGCAGAAGGATGGAACTGTCGAGAAACCCTACAGTCCTCTATCCGTCACGCTGAGATCATCGCTATCGAAAAAGCCTGTGAGGCTCTACACGCGTGGCGCCTCCTCGACTGTCAGCTATATGTCACCTTAGAGCCTTGCATCATGTGTGCAGGAGCAATTTTACAGTCGCGAATTCCATCCGTGAGTTTTGCAGCCCTGGATCCAAAAGGGGGGGCCTGCGGAAGCTTGTTTTCCCTGCACAACGACCCCCGATTGAACCACCAATTTTCTTTGGAACAAGATCTGGAGCATATGGACGCTAGCCGCCAGCTTCTTCAATCGTTCTTTCAATCCCGTAGACGCCCTTCGGCGTAATTTTTTTGGGAAACCAGCTGCGCAGTTTTCCCAAACCCTTCCTTGCCTCACAAGGGGAGAGGGCGGTTGGATTCCTTTCGGTTACCATATTAGATGCCAAGGCCGGCGCTCGCTCGGGGCCTCCCACCCTCTCAAAATCGCAGGCAATGTTTTAGTCATGGACAGTAATCTCTCGGCTGCGATTTGTGACCCGGGCAGGTCCCCCCAAGCGGCTGCCCTTGGCCCCTTAAATGCTAACC
Source organism: Deltaproteobacteria bacterium (assembly GCA_947475005.1). Classification (GTDB taxonomy): domain Bacteria; phylum Bdellovibrionota_B; class Oligoflexia; order Oligoflexales; family Bog-1112; genus CANIBL01. The sequence continues at coordinate 109,094 of CANJLI010000001.1, forward strand.
GAAAGGAATCCAACCGCCCTCTCCCGTAGCTGCAAAGATCTGCTAGCAGCGAGAGCTGTGTACTCAGTGCAGAGCTCAGATAATTCACTGCAAGCTCGGGGACACTCGCATCGGGTGTCCCCACAGGGCTCAGATAACTCCTTAGACCAACTGCGAAACAAAAGGGAAATCATCCACCTGAATGGCATCCCGTCCAGCCTCTTCCGCTGCCCGAATCAACTCCGCTTGCTCCGAGGTAATGACACCCGCCTCGAGAGCTCGATCCACCAATTGTGTAGAGCGACCTTTTGGAATTTTCCCTTTTCGAACGGCGCGAGAAATATCTTTATAGATATGCTCCGCCTGAGCATGGAGGATAAAGGCTTTTTCCAAGCGCTCCAAGGCAGCATTGCCTTTGAAAACAGGTTGTGTCAGTCCGTCGCGGAGAGCCCCTGGTGTTAAAAGAGTTTCTGCTACTTCCATGCAAGTTGTATCTCCGATATCCATAGCTACCGTATTGAGACGCGCCCACCAGGAAAGCGGATACTTAAATACCCAACCCACAACGGGAATGTCTAAATTCGCAAAAATTCCTTCGAAGGCCTTTTGAATCTCATTAAACCCATGACGTACTGCATAATGCACGAGAGGATCATGACTCGGATTGCGCCCCTCTGCCTCATAACGACGAAGGACAGCAGTAATGAGATACATCCAAGACAGAATATCCCCGTATCGAGCTGTAATCTTTTCCTTAAACTTGAGCTTTCCACCTAAGGTCGCCATAGCTACATCCGCAAAGAAGCCGAAGGAAGCAGAGACCCATGCCAATCTCTTTAAATATTCAGAGAAAGGCCCGCTGGGAACCGTGGCAAAACGCCCGCGAGATAGACTCAAAAGGAGAGCCCGAGAAGCATTGCGAATCACGTGCCCCACATGCCCAAAGAATGCAAAGTCAAATGCACGCACATCTTCGTTGCCAACTGCAACAACCTGCTTATACGCATAAGGATGGCATCGAATGGCACCCTGCCCGAAGATAATCATCGTTCGGGTTAAGATATTGGCCCCTTCTACTGTCACCGCAATAGGTGCAGCCTCATAAGCCCGTGCCACCAAATTGCGAGGCCCCTTTGAAATCCCGGCCCCGCCCAAAATATCCATACAATCGTTTACAGCCACACGCCCCAATTCGGTACTGTGGTATTTCGCAATAGCGGAAACGACAGCGGGTTTAAATCCAGAATCCACAGCCCCTACTGTAAATTGTCGACACGCTTCCAATATGTAACCAAATCCACAGACTCGGGCGTATGCATCCGCAATTCCCTCGAATTGACTGATAGAAACCCCAAATTGTTTTCGCGCCTGAATATAAGCCCCAACAGCACGCATACCCAAACGACTGTTGCCGACGGTTTGACTCGGAATGGAAATGCCACGTCCAGCAGCCAAACACTCCATCAACATTTTCCACCCGTTTCCAATTCCAGACTCTCCGCCGATCACATGATCAAGCCCCACCACCACATTTTTTCCAGAAATGGGAGAGTTAATAAAAGGAACACCCAATGGATCATGACGACGCCCTAACACCACACCCTCTGCATCGGCAGGTACCAATACACAGGAGATCCCTAGCTCTTTGCCTTTTCCAAGCAATTCTTCAGGGTCGAAAATCTTGACAGCCAATCCAAGCAGTGTAGCCACAGCGCCCAATGTGATGTAACGCTTTGACCAATTCACCCGCAAATACAGCTGCCCATCATCCCCGCGGAAAACCACGCCAGAAGATTGAATCGAGCCAGCATCAGAACCCGCCTCTGGCTCTGTCAGCGCAAAACAAGGAATCTCAACCCCATTTGCCAAACGAGGCAAATAATATTCTTTTTGTTTTTGAGTCCCATAGTGAAGAATTAATTCACCGGGCCCGAGGGAGTTGGGCACCATGACCGTAATTGCCAATGGAATGGAACAACTCGATAATTTGCTGATGATTTCCCCATGGGCCAGAGCCGAAAAGCCCAACCCACCATGCGCCTCCGGAATCACCAAGCCCCAAAATTTATTCTCGCGAAGATACGCCCATACTTCAGGAGGGAGATCGTTTTCCGCATATATTTTTTCATTGTCTATTTTTCGGCAAAGCTCCTCACACGGACCATCTAAAAATTCCTGCTCTCGTTGTGAAAGCAGGGGATAGGGCTGCTGAAAGATACTGTGGAAATTGGGATTTCCCGAGAACAAATCCCCATCGATCCATGTAGTCCCCGCTTCCAACGCCACCTTTTCCGTCTCTGAGATTACAGGCAATATCTTCAACCGCTGCATCAAGCGCATTACATGAATCGAAATCACCCGACGCCGCAGCAAGGGAAGATTTAAAACCAGCAACACCAGCACAATAAGGACCAACATGAAACGGGGGATGCCCGCTACCCACATCGTGCCCACACTGAACACGCTCCACATCCACAGTGGTAACGTAAAAAACCCAGACACAAGAGTACCTGCGAGGAAGAGCATCAAAAACATGCCCCCTCCGATAATGCCGTACAAATTTTCCAGGACCCCCATCGCGCACCCTCCTTTTTCTTACTGTTTTGAAGCACCAGGATCCGACTGCCCACCGACTACACGCATCACATGAATATATCGAAGCATGGCTCGACAGTACGCATGCGGAAATTTCTCCGACCCTTCCCAGCCTGGGATTGCACAGGCCCGAAAAGGCAGAGCCACAGAATACTGTGGAAAATAGACTTCGTCCATCAAATGACTCATCACTACGCTTCTTCGCTCCTGCTGAAACAAAGTTTCCCCCATAAATGGAGTCCCCGCCTTGCCAAGGAGAAGCGCTAAGAAAGGGGCCACATCCATTTGACTCACGACTCCCTCCTGCACCTTCTTCACCTCTGGATTTGAGGCAACTCTCTCTGCAATTCCACCAGATAAAAGAAATCCAACATTGCCGAGTTGATGGAATCGATTTGGAGATTTTGCCTGGTAGAAAGAGGGGGCCAAGATGCCATGATCCCCCACGAGGACCACCAAAGTCGAGTCCCAAAGATGGGCTTCTTTCAGATGTCGCACCCAGTCTCCGATAGCGTCATCCACATACCACACGGTTTTTTCGCTGGGGTGGCGCTCCGGAAACTGCACCTGTTTGATGCTGGCCAAAACATCTGTGGGCACCTCCCAAGGAATATGATTCGTAACCGACAGGAGTAGCCCAGCGCGAACGCCTCCTTTCTTTACCTCCTGTTGTAACTCACCCACCGTTTCTTGCAAAAAAGAGCGATCCGCTACACCCCATCCCGTTTGAGGCGTTGAAGCTGGGAAATGATGCAAATCCATCACGTGAGAAACGCCATGCCGTTTCCAATACGCCACCTGGTTATCAAAATGGCCCTCCCCCCCATGCAACCAAATGGCAGGCGTCAAATCTGGGATGCACATGGCAGGAAAATTCTTCGCCCAAGCAACTTCTCTCATCGTGGATGAATATATCCCCCCCCAATACCCACACCACACTGCTTCTTGACCTCCACGGGTCACCGTTCCCGTGGACCATGCATTCGGAAACCAAATTCCTTTCTCTGTTAGCGCATCAAATTGAGGCGTCATGGATTGTGCCCCTGGGGCTGAGCGCCCCACATCCATGGCACGAAAAGACTCCAACAACAGCACAAGAAGAAGGGGAGTGTCTCCCTTTTTTTTCATCGCATCCATCTCTTGTACGAATCGAAGGCCTTCTACCGTCAAATTTTGTTGCATAGGTCGCAGCAAGACTTTTTCGAGATTTTCAAGTTCAGATCGAGTTTGATCAAAAGAAATCCCAAGTTTGGCCTCTAACAGGGCCACTTCCTCTGCAGTCAACGGCAGTGGTTTCACCGCATGCAAGGAGCGCGCATATAGATTTTCGTACACGTTATATTGCAAAGATTCCGGCACAAACCATTGTATTCGATAGCGAATATGTAAAACATGAAGACCGATTGCAAAGAAGAAAGCACCTATAGTCGCAATGCGAAAAAATTGAGATGCAACCCTCTTTTTTCGCATTGCCAGCCAATACCCTAAAACCCCCACAACCAACAACAAAGCGGGGCGCCAAGCAAAAACAGAGCGGCCGTTTGCTTGAATAAAATCAAAATCGGTCAGGTAAGACAAATGGAAGGGAATTAAAGGGGCATGAAAAAACTCCACATAGCTTTGATGAAACACCACGACAAGCGTAAAAAATCCCCACAACACTTTGTGAGCCCAATACGACAATCGGAGTGAAAATAGGGCTAAAAAAGAAACGAGAAGTACCTGCAAAAGCGAGAAGAATGCGGCAATCCATACATCGCTCATACACCCCACAAGCCAAGCCTTCAAAATCCATATCCCATGAAGATCTTGTCCAGCTAGATAAAATGGGAATGCAAGACCTCGATGCAACCAAAAAAGAGCCAAGGTATAAACAAAAGTCCACCCTGCCACCGCCCACGCTTGGTCTGCTCTCATTTTTTCCATCTATGCCTCATATAGGTCTGGGGTTTTGATTGAAGGTTTATATATTACATTCCGTGTAATATTTCTTTTCTTTTCTTTGTAGAAACTAGCTCCGCACTTTGGGATGCACCCCTCCCTCGCAAGGCAAGAGCGGGGATGTATCTCAGCTCTCTCGGTGCTACTAAATCTTTGCAGCTACGGGAGAGAGCGGTCGGATTCTTTTCGGTTAACATGTGAGGAGCCAAGGGCAGCCGCTTGGGGGGACCCACCCGGGTCACAAATCGCAGCCAAGATCTCACTGTCCATGACTAAAATACTGTCTGCGATTTTGAGAGGGTGGGAGGCCCCGAGCGAGCGCCGGCCTTGGCATCTAACACCTTAACCAAAAAGAATTTTACAACTCTTCCCATTTCGAAGCAAGGAAGGGTCTGGGAAAACTGCGCAGCTGGTTTCCCAGACAAAAAATAAAAAACTAAATTGGATCAAAGTTAAACGGATAATTCACCGTCACCGATTTACCACCCCGGGGTTGACTAAATTTCCATTTTTGAATTCGACTAAGTAGACAATCTGTCATGACAGAATCTGAGATTGTACCGGAGGCAACTTTTATGGTTTCTATGCTTCCATCTACTCCAACTACAAATTGCACCATTACTTTCCCACTAGCAGCAGGCACTCGCTGCAGCCATCTTTCATAACAATTTTTGATTTGATTCAAATTCAAACGAACCACTCTTAATATTTCTTCTTGGGTCAACCCAGCAGAAACCAAAGGGTCTCCAGCGCGCACATCAATGGCAACCTGACCTTTTCCTTTAAAAGCTTGGCTGATACTTTTTCCATCTCCAACAATCCCTTCTCCAATACCAAACTGATTGAGCGCCCCTCCAGAACCACCCACCGCAAATTTTTTACTTCCGGCAAGCCCCCCAAGCCCATAATTTTTATCTGCAGATCCGGAACCTTTCCCTGCTCCCCCTGCTGATGTTTTGAAATTGGTTGGGATGGCTCCATCCCCCATTTTTGCACTGATCTTACCAACCCCAATCCCCAGTTGGCTTAAATTGGCCCCAGACGGCGCTGGTTTTGTACCTGCCTCACTGCCCGGTGTACTTATTTTTTCGCTGCCTTTCTTTTCTCCCCCACTCGTCTGCAAGCCCCCTCCAGGAACAGGTAAGGGCTTTTTCTTTTCCTGTGTCTTAGCCTGGGTGAGAGATTCCTCTGCCCGCGCTTTTGGAGGCGGGGGCGTTTCCACTCTAGCAGGTTGCTTCTCTTTTGGGGCCACAGCCTCCATCGGCTCCGGTGGAGAGTCTACTACTGGAGTAGTCTCTGCCTTCACCACAGCCAAGGGTTCAGGCACAGGGATAGGCTTTGGCACCTCAACGACAGCCCACATATCTTTTTCTTTTTCTAAATCATCTTTTTTCACATCCATCAGAAAAATAAATCCAGTGAACAAGAGATAAATCATAGCTGCAGCAAGAGACATTCCGAAAAGCACAGGGTCCTGAATTCCTGCCCGAGGTAAAGTTACAGCCGGCAGATTCATAAATAAAAAGAAATAGGTTACAGCCCCATATTGAATTTTTGCAAAATCTCCATTTTTCAATTCATACGTTCCAGGCCCCACCTGCTCTAATTTCCCCCCTCGGCGCAAAGAACCCTCCATACCCTCTAGTAGAAAAAGGGTGCTCCCATCCTCATGAACAGTAGCTATCGTATACTTCGCTACTGCAACTGGTCCCGCAGCAATAAAGGCAGCTCGAGTCGGATCTCCAATCGTCACCGACTTCTTTGTTTCTTTAAGATGAAAATGCTCCACATTGAGCACTGTATTTTTCCAGTATGCGATTACTTCAAGGGTCTCACCAGCAGCCTCTTGTTTGGTTTTTGCAAATAAATTGGTACTGGTTTTGAAGCCCATAAAGGTAGATGGCTTTGATTTTCCATCTACAATCTTTTCAGACGTCGGCAACGAAGGTATTTTTGGCTTTACAGCGGAAGGGGTAGAAGGCGCCTCTTTCTTTTGATCAGAAGAACGATATTGCAGAGAAATCGACCCGATTCGGATTTGATCTCCCGCATTTAAAACAACCTCAACATTAATTTTATTTTCATTGACATAGACACCTGATTTTGTGCCTAAATCTGTCAGAACCCAGCCGTTATCGCGAGGCTCTATCAATGCATGGATTGGATCGACCCCATTGCCCTGCAATTGAATTTGACTCGAAAGCAAACTCCCGATCATAACTGAATTTTTCTCTAAATAAAATTCCTGGTCTTTATCCCCCTGTTTCCAGGAAATCGAAAAATTCATGTTACACCCACCCCTATAATTTCGAAAGAATATCAGACAAAATTTTTCTTTTCGAATCGGGAATCTTTTTGTCTTTGTTGACAGTCAAAAGTATTTTCTTTGCTCTATCTTTATAAGCCGGATTCCGCGATAAAAGAATGCCACAATTATATTGAACCAAAATATGAGAGTTTACCTCTAGCAAATCAGAACAGACCGTTTCAGCATCCCCTGATTTCCCCTGTTCCATATCCTTCAAAGAAGATAGGAGACGAAACATCCACTCATTTTTTTGATTTTTCCCTATATCAGAGATCCCTGAAAAACGATGGTTGTGTAATGAAACAATTGCCAAATTCAACTGAGCAGCTCTATTTTCAGGCTCTTCTTGCAAACTTTTTTTCCAAAAAGAAATCGCATCCATCACCCTGTTTTCACGAAAAACTCCAACCCCATAGGCATTATATGCAGCAGACCGTATTTTTTTGTTTTTTGAGCCCAACAATCTATCCAGCAGATAGAAGGAAAGTGCCTTTTTTCCATCTTTGGCCGCAGATAATGCCAGAGACAATAAAACTTCTTTGGGTACTTCTGGATTTTTTGAGGTCACTAGCTGATTGGCAATCAACTTTGCTTTTTCTTCCACTTGCAAATAAGATTTCCCTGCAAATGCAGGCAGCAAAACTTCACCAGGATTTACGCGACCAGTCGAAACCGAGCCAGATATTTTTTGTATTTTACTTTTATCATACTGGACCCCCTCACACGGATCTACACCACACTGCAATAAGTAAATACTGCCAACGGTATCCACGGCATCATCCAGATCAGATCCCGAAGGAGTTGTACAAGCTGTTACCAGCACATATAGACAGAACAACAAATAGTTATTCATGTTTTGCCCCTCCTATCATATTTTTTATCCGGATACTTTCCGTATAAAATCCGAAAAATATGGGATCATCCACCCACCACGCCATCTCACCTTTTCCTTTCCCATGCATATGCCTATAGGAAAGATGTGCAGAAAATTCATTGTATATAGAAAACTTCTCCGCCGTCTCATAACCTACTTTGTAATATTCTTCGGATTTGGTCTGCAGTTCATTTACCGAATTCTTCAATTGTGATTTCACATCTTCAGGCTTTGCACCCTCAATCACAGGAGGATTTTTTAATTTTTCAGCAAACAATTCATAACAGACACCCAATTCATAAAATGCTGCCACACCCCAATAGGGATCCTGCAGCAGCAATAAACGACCGAATAAACGATCAGCCTCTGCCATTAACTCTGTAAGCTTCTGAATGCTTTTTTGCAAAGCCTCTACCGTCCCTCCCTGTAGGACAGTTCCTCTTATTTTATCTACTACAGGAAAGGCATTTTGAAATAAAATTTCTCCGTAATGCAGCACCGTCTCACTCTCCAACTCTTCTTTTTGTTGGGGCAACGCTAGAATGGAAGAAATTGAATCCGCCCCACCTTGAAGTTGATAAAGGGAGTAATAGTAAAATATTTTTTCATTGGTAGAGGTTAGATATTTGGAAAAATCTTGTGTAAGCAGAGAAATTGCCTCTGATTTTTTTTCTGATCTAATTTTAGAAACAATCAAAGCCTGTAAAATTGTTTTCTCTTCCTTTTGATAACGTAAAGCAAAAGACTTACAAACTTGAGTCGACTGACTTGAATCAATTGCCATCTGCAAATCACATGCCTTTTTATATGCCCCTTCACTTTCTTTTTGAGACGAATATTTCTCGGCATATCGTTGATATGTAAGGGAAGCAGCTGAAAAATCTAACACCGCTTCTTGTAATTTAGCCAATTGCAGCAACGTGTCTTCGCTCGCCGATGACTCTGGATATGAGGCTAAAATTAGGATATAGATTCGTATTGCTTCTGCCGCATTTCCATAAGCCAGATAGTCCGAAGCCGCATTGTACAAGTATTTATCTGCATCCGGATCTTTTGGATATTGATGAGCACGAGCCTCATACGCTTTTCCCCGGGCAATACTTGGAGGTTGGGAAGTAATTACATCCACCTCGGTCGCCCGAATCAATTTATATAATTTATCCCCAAATGGGCCTGAAGCATATGCTGGGATTTTATGAAGGGCACGCGCTACGGCCATTAGCTTCTGTTTGTCCCCCTTATAATAAAGAATTAAATTTTCAGCTGCGATAACACCTTCTTTGTCCGCAGCATATCGAACCGCAATCTCATATAGTTGTTTCTTTGCTTTATCTCGAATCGCAGAACGATAATAGATCTCCGATTCAATCAAATCACAATTTTTTATCGCTTTTTTATCAGATGGATAAAATTTTTGGTATGTCGAACATCCGGTTAAAAACAAGGTGGCAGATTCGGAAATTTTGAGTGGCGTAGCATTCTCATCAACAGGACGTTTAATAAGTTTTGAAAATTCATCAGAAAAATTTTTATTAAAAGCATCCAGCATATTAGCTGCACATCTTTCGTGATTATTCCCAACCTTCACATCTTCTTCATTATATACAGACGCTGATTCCTTGCCTGCGACTGTAATTTTTTCATAGTAAGCTCCCGATTTTGCATAATCCCCAAGGAAATACTCGATATCACCCATGTACTCCGTAATTTCCATTTCTCGTTTATCATGGGCAAACGTATTTAAAAAAGATGCATAACAAGATTTGGCTTGTTCATATATACTTCTATCATTAGTAATTTGAGCTTGCTTATGAATTAATTTGCAAAAATAAATAGATTTCTTATAGACCAATGGATCATCCGGTTTTTTGGCTGCATTCCACTTGCTTGCAGGCCCATATTCCTTCATCATCCATTCATTTTCAGCCAACACATTCGAAAAATTCTTCCTCTGATTTTCAATAGAAATAATCTCAAGTTGATATTTAAGTGCATCCACCGAAAGGGGATCCAACTGAATCAGTTTTTTCCACACAAAAATAGAACGCCCATATTTGCCCTGACTAAAGAAAATAGTTGCCATTAATTTATACAAATTTGGCAAATATTCTTCTCCACGCGAAGCAGTGTAAAATTCAACCGCTTCATTTAATTGGCTCAATTCCGCATAAGAATAGGGCATATCCTTAAAAACATCAGACCGAAGCCGGCTCCCTATTTTTTCATCCATAGTTTTCGAATACGAAATTGTATCCTTCCAAATATCTACGCTTGTTTGATATTGACCTAAATTATAATAACACCAACCTAACTTATAAAGTGCCCAACCATGCTTGGTTGATACTTTTTCTTTTAAATTCTCCTTATAGTGAAGAATGGCATTTGCGAAATCACCTCGGATAAATAAATGCTCTCCAATCGAAAAATGTGAATCTGGCACCAGATTAGATGCGGGGTATTTTTCTATCAATCCAGTAAAAGAGGCAATTGATCGACTTTCATCATTTAGATATTGATAGGCGGATGCCAAATTAAATAAAATCTTGTCATCATATTTATTGTTTTTAAAATCTTGGGAAATACCAATCCCAATTTTGACTACATTTTTCCATATCTCATTTGATTTTGAAGAAGAGCAAACAGGCTCTGCACCCACTTTCCCACGACTCTCCCACCGTTGCCAGTTCATATCAAATTCATCAAATTCCTGATTTTGAACATATATTGCCTGTTCCATACGAAGGGACATAATGCGAAACAAAATATCTAAATTTGCATCTGATTTTTGCGGGATTCCCTTTCTTGTCTCTTCCAAAAAAGAAATCGTTTTGTCTATTTTGTAAATGAATTTCTTTTCCAGCTTGTTTTCAAGAGAAATATGGGAATTTTTTGGCTTTGCGCCTTGTTTAACATCCTCTTTTTTTCTGTTTTCTTCTGTAACAGATACAGCAATTCGATCATTTTTATCCCTAGAAAACAAAAACTGATTTGAAACAAGTGAAACCAAAAGAATATTCAATTGTAAAAATCGGTATTGAGTCATCTGTTTTTCTCTTTTTCTAGAGGCGGCAAATATTTGATATTTTATACACATATCCACCCAGCTCATCTCGCCAATACTCTCCCTCAAATGGCCAATATTCCAATTTTTGATCGATCTTCATCTCTTTCATTCCGCCTATATACTGAACATTTTTTTGCTCTATTCCCACATGCATTTCAGATCGCAAAACATCTAAAGACCCCAGAACTGACTGGGCATTAATTAACTGAATTTGTATCGAAAAATCATTCAAATCATTCATCTGGCGTTGAAATTTTTTCATTAACAAAGCAGAAAGATTTGAAATCCGATTTCCATTGATTTTCATTAGCTGATCTTTCAACTTTTCTTTTACATTTTCAGGAAAAGAAGAATTGCGAATCTGTGAAAACTCATTTTTGATTAATTTTAAAATTAAAAATTCTCTTTGTACTATTTTTTCCTGCAAAATTCGATCAAATACCCCGCCGATTTCCTCGTGTGTAAATAGTTTTCGGTTCATATATGCATCAAATATCTCATACAAATATGAGGGGGTTTCTTTTGATTTTTTATCGATATTTTTCATCTCATTTAGAATAGGCTTATATTTTTTTTGAAAAAATTTCCCCGATTTAGCCGCTGATTTAAAATAACAATTTTTAATCAGCGAAATACCTTGAATGACGTAGGCCTCTGGATAAAACCGCTTTTCATAAAAACTAGACAGGATTGTTCGCAAATTACCGAGAGAATTTCCTGTTTTATCCATGAAATAAAATGCCCATGCCGACTCTAAAAGAGCCTGCAACCAGAATTCTGAATTCTCAGATATCTTCGAATAGAAAACAATTGCCTCTTTGAAATTCTTCTCCTCATAATATAGCCTTGCGATATTTAAAGCAGACTGCTCTTTTAAAACGGGATCGGAATCTCCCATCTGGACAAAAACATCATAGGATTTTAAAAAATAAGATTTGGAACGCTTTACCTCTCCAAGCCTATTTTCCAATACACCCAGTAAAAATAATGCATTCCCATATTCAGAATTTGTGGGGAGTACTTGCTGAAGCTCATGAATTGCCTTCTTGATGTCTCCTGCATTTACCCATTCAAGTGCCGTATGAAAATGCAACATCCCCCGAAATTTTTCTTCAGTGGAAAATCGAGACATATCCTTTTTTATAAGTCTCATAAAATCAGATCCATATGGAAATGGATGAGATTTGTCTGCATGGATATGCTCGACATATCGATAGAGGATGTCACTTTCTTCTTTTGATTTTATATTTTTTGATTTTTCAAAATAAAAATTAGCAAGAATGGGAAACTTCAATTTCAGCAAACTAAATGCATACGGATATAAGACATCCGTATTTCCATCCTCCCCTATTTGGGCAGAGAAATTAGAGATAATCTCGGCATATTTCCCCTGCTGAAAGGCGGTATTCAAACCCTCCTCTTTCGAAAAAATAATTTTCGTATAAATCAAAGATAAAATGCTTATAAAAAATAAGGTTTTTTTCATTTACTCTAGATCTCGAAGCAAATGGTTAAAAATAGTAGGAATATCCTATCTGCAGAGTCACAATCTGAGTAGATACCGAACTCGAAGCAGCTGTCGATGGCGTACATGAGGCATCCGCTTCATTTTTATTAAAAAAATGACTTCGAATGTCATAGCGAATACTCCCATTTTCTCCCACAAAATATCTCTGTCCAACACCTGCAAATACGGTTGGATACCAGACTACTCGAGACGAAGGGGCAGAATCTCCAGAGCAATGATCATATAAATAATTAACCCCCGTCCCACCACCGCCAAAGGTAAAGAACGTATCAAAATACAAAAGGCGACCACCACCCAACTGATACTTTCCATAGATGGGAGTCAAAGTAACACCCGCTAAAGCCATAGACTGGACTCGATCAATCTCTGTCTTGATCTCAAAATCACTTGTTAAAATATGTTTTTCTTGTTTTTCACTAGAAGCACCATAGTCATAACTGAGCTCAAGTCCGACATACTCGTTCAGATGGTAATCCACAATGGCTGACATCAAATATGTATAGATAAAAGACTGATTTGCAATAAAAACACCCGATAATCCAATCTCTAGCCGATCTTTCTTAGAAAAAAAACGAGGCCGAATCACCTGGATTTCAATTGATTCTTCTTTTTTTACACTCGAATTTGCAGATACCTCTTGTGCGTATACAAACTCAATTGTATGAGCCAAAAAAATCGATACTACAAATAAAAATCGAATCATGTGTGTATACCGCTGTGGTTAACCGCTCTGCTTTTCGACCATTAATTTAAATCGACTATATTCTGACTGTTGTGCAGACAACATTACTCGTTTAATTATTTTGTATTTTTTTGTTTTATCAATTTCAAAAGTCAATACACTTAAATCCGAATTTTCCTTCACAAATTTTTTCCCAGACTCCGCAATTTTTTCCAACTCCACATCTAGTTTATGGAATATTTTGTTGGTTTCCATTGAGGCAATATCTCCATTTACTAATGTGACCACTAGATTGTCATTCACATAAATTTGATTTTTAGAAATCACAATGGTTGGCAATTCATCTAAAGATAATAATGTAATCGATTGCGGCAGCTCTACACCTGAATTTACATCATGGCTTACAGGATCAGCTGAAAAACTCATCAATAAAAACAGAATTAAAATGCTAAAAATATCTAACATTGGCATCACATTCAACGAGACTTGTGTTTCATTTCCCGAATCAACAGACGCCATAGATCACCTATACAAATTCATAAAATAATATCGCCAAGGACAATCTTTGGAAGTAAAGAATTTGACTTGTTTTCCTCAGAGGCAGCAAGATTATGAAATTTAATCAAATCGAAGATGAAAATCATACTCGAATAGTCTACGTCTTCCTCTGTAAGAACAGTTGCCTTGTCAGAATCAGGAAATTTCTCCTTTAAGCTGACGAGATTTTGATGAAAAGCCAATAGGCCATTTTTGTCGGAAGAAAAGGAACTGGTTTTTTCTGCCTCTCCTGGAGAGGCGCTTCGAATAGAAACACTATTTTTTGAGATATGAACAAAAATAGGCAGCGATTTTTTATTTTCATCCTTCTTATTATCGGATTTTTTTTGTACAGCATTTGTTAAAAAGGGGGCTTGTACTTCGGTAATTCCAATAGTGACAAAAACAGCAGAGAATAACAAAAATGTGCAAAGTAAAGAAAAAACATCAATAAATGGCATGATATTTAAGTCGATGGGAGCGCCCATCTGATTCACTTTATGTTTTTTTTTTCGGCTCATCGATTTTCTTTCACAGGATAGCCTTCACTATGACTTTACTTTTCTTGTATATAAAATATCCAATAATTTAGACATATTTAGGTTCATACTGTTGACAATCGTGGTTTGCTTGGCACTCAAAATTCCGTGAGCCAAAATGCATAATAGTGCCGTTCCAAGGCCAAAGGATGTTGCTGTCAATGCCTCCGAAATTCCCTCTGCCAATAAAGTTTGTTTTTGGGCTCCTGTCGCTGTAGCAGCAGCCCCAAAAGATTTAATTAAACCGAAAATAGTCCCCAACAATCCCATTAAAGTAGCCACGTTTGCCAAAGTACCCAAGAGAGGTACCATCTTCGTCACTTTAGCTGTTGCCTCTAACATAGCTGATTCCATTGCATATTCAATCTCTTGCGGAGAATCATCCGCTCTTTTCAATCCCTCTGTCAGTACAGTCGGGACGAGCTTAGGTCTCGCCTTTTGGCACAAGCGGATCGCATTTTCAATCGACTCACCCATTATCATATTTTGGATTGCAGCCATAAATGCAGAACTATTTGCTAAGTCATATTGTAGCCAATATCGGTAGGTTCTCTCCAAAATAATCACAAGAGAAAGAAGAAAAACCATCAATATCGAACTCATAACAGCGATTCCACCCTGATAAAACAGTCTTGCAATTGTATTAAAAATATCCATGGCTGTTAGCCTTTCATCTAGAGAAAAAAACAACAAAAGATAAAAATTGCCCCCGTGAGACAAATTGAACTGCCTCTCTTATAATTGTAGAAAGTGAATCCTTATCTGTCAATTAACCCAAGAAAAAATCTGAAAAAGAAGAAAAAATGAATACAATACTCTGTTTGGACTCTTCTCCTGATTGTCAACTGCCGGCCATACAAAAACTGCATGAAGCTGCTCATTCTTTTTCGGTAATTTATGTGAAAAACATAGAAGAGGCAGAAATTCTATTGGAAACAGATGAATGCATTTCTATTTTTTTAACTACTGATATTCACCCATCCATTCTGAGGAAGAGAAAAAGAGAAATCCACATCATCTTATTTTCCAATATTGAATTTTACAAAATATCAATGATGTACAATGAATCTAACAATTCATGCCCGTTAACTGTTATTCCGAGGAATCTACCGAATTTAGAGCCACTTCTCACAAGTCTTCATTTGATAACATCCAACTCTGAATTTGATACGAAAACCTTTTTTTCAACCCACTTTCAAAAACAAACTTTTTTTCTCGCCGGCGCTACGAAGGAAGAAATTTGTAAAGAAATTGAAAAAACAACAGATTCCATCTTGCTATCTAAATTTAAAGCAAAGATGCAAGCTTCAATTGCAGAAGAGCTCATGATGAATGCCCAAAAAAATCATACCGAAGTCACAAGATCTAAGTTAAAAATTTCAATCACTTGCGAATACAACCAAGATCTGATCCTCCTTTCCATGACAGATCCATACGGATCTCTGTCTTCATCTGTTTTCTTGGAATATGTAATGAAACACCCTGAAAAAAGTGGCCAAAAATTCATTGAGTCAAAAAAAACTGGGGCGGGTTTGGGTTTTTATAAGATGATTCGCTCCTGTCATGGATTAATTTGCTGCGTGCAGCCAGGTATCCAAACAAAAATCACATCCCTATTTTTCACAAAAATCCCCCTTCTAAAAATAGAAAAGCAACCTCGGCTTGTTCAGTATTTCATTAAAAAATGAATTTTTTCTTTTTTCTTTTCTTTGGAAAACTGCGCAGCTGGTTTCCAAAGAAAAGAAAAGATACAAAAACAAACCTATGGTAGGGATAATGCAATCATCGGATTGCTAAAGGCGGATATTGCAAAAAAAGGCACTAAAATGGAAAAAATACAGGTAAAAAATCCAATTGTGGAATTGGATGGGGATGAAATGACCCGAATTATTTGGGGCCAAATTAAAGAAAAGCTGATTCACCCTTATCTCGACCTTCCGATCCACTACTTCGACCTCGGCATAGAGAACCGAGATCGCACCAATGATCAGGTCACTATCGATGCCGCGCAAGCCATAAAAATGTATGATGTTGGGATCAAGTGTGCAACGATTACACCGGATGAAGATCGCGTAAAAGAGTTTAATTTAAAGAAAATGTGGAAAAGCCCGAATGGCACCATCCGAAACTTTCTTGGCGGAACCGTATTTCGAGCTCCCATTGTTTGCAAAAACATTCCAAAGCTCATTCCTAGCTGGAAAAAACCAATCATCATTGGCCGACATGCACACGCCGATCAATACAAGTGCCAAGACATTAAGATACAAAAGAAGGGTACCTTAAAATTGGTATATGAGTCTGAAGATGGGAGTCAAGAATCTTGGAAAATACACGACTTTGAAGGCCCTGGCGTCGGCCTGGGGATGTTTAATACAGACGAGTCTATTTATGGATTTGCAAGATCGTGTATGGCCTACGCTATCGATAAAAAATATCCTCTCTATCTCTCTACAAAAAATACAATTTTAAAATCCTATGATGGGCGATTTAAAGATATCTTTGCAGAAGTGTATGAAAAAGAATTTAAAGCAGAATTTGCAAAAAATAATCTAATCTATGAACATCGTCTTATCGATGATCTGGTAGCTCAGGTATTAAAATGGGAAGGTGGAATCGTTTGGGCCTGCAAAAACTACGATGGGGATGTGCAATCCGACATCGTAGCACAAGGATTTGGCAGTCTTGGTTTGATGACATCGGTTCTCCTCTGTCCCAACGGAAAAACCATCGAAACAGAAGCCGCCCATGGTACTGTAACCCGCCACTTTAGACAGCACCAAGCGGGAAAACCAACCTCAACCAATCCTATCGCCAGCATTTTTGCCTGGACCCAGGGGCTCGCTCACCGAGGCAAATTGGATCACAACACCAAATTGGTACAGTGGGCTCAAAATTTAGAGCAAACCTGCATTGAAACCATTGAAAATGGAGAAATGACGAAAGATCTGGCCATCTGTATACATGGCGATAATACCCCCCCCACCTCCTATCTAACAACAGATCAATTTATTTCCGCCATTTCCAAGCGATTTTCGACCCGTGCCCACGGATAATCTCACATTTATTATTTCTTGTTGTCAGAAAAAAAAGTATGCTCATAAACAACTCTTAAAAATTGGAATTGTCTATGAGCGTTTTTTTTCAAAACGTATGCAAGAAGTATGGAAAATTTCAAGCTGTAAAAGATTTAACCATCAAGATTGAAAAGGGCTCCCTTCATTTTCTTTTGGGCCCTTCTGGATGCGGAAAAACAAGCACGCTGCGATTGTTAGCTGGGCTCGAAACCGTATCATCTGGAAAAATATTTATTGATGATGTAGATGTGACAAATCTACCGGCGGCAAAAAGAAATATAGGTATGGTGTTTCAAAACTATGCCCTATGGCCCCATATGACCGTGAAAAAAAATATATCGTATGTATTGGATTTACAATCTATTGCAGAAAAAGAAAAACAAGACAGGCTTGAAGAAGCCTTGGCGATCACGCATTTACATGCCTTTCAAGATCGACTCCCCGGGCAGCTCTCTGGAGGCCAACAACAACGGGTTGCATTGGCTCGCGCACTCGCCATTCGACCTAAATTGCTGCTCCTCGATGAACCACTTTGTAATTTAGATACGCAACTAAGAATGGAAATGCGAGAAAATATTTTACGCATCCATGAAAAAACAAAAATCACAGCTCTCTATGTAACCCATGACCAAAAAGAAGCCCTCTCTATGGGTAGTGCCATTACGGTCATGCACGAAGGTCGAGAAATTCAAACAGGCACCCCAAAAGAACTGTACCTACGGCCCAAAACTCCATTTTTAGCCAATTTCATTGGTGAAACCAACCTCCTTCCAGCAAAAATTCTCCAAAAAGAAAATCAGCATTTTTCCATACAAACCGAACTTGGCCATTTTACCGTGCCTTCTACACAAGACTTTCAGGTCAATCAACAAATTAGTATTTCCATTCGACCGGAATGTATTAAAATTGCAGGCCCTGAGAAAATAAAAGAGGCACCTTCTTTTACACTAGAGGCTGGAAAATCCACCTACCAAGGAGAATGCGAAACCTTCCAGCTTTATACTTCATCCAAAAAATCAATAAAATGTCTTACATTTAATTCAAAATTTTCTTTCCCGAAAGAAGGGACACCAACTGATTGTTGGGTCCAACCACAGGATATTATCCTACTTCCAGAAACGTTTTCCGGTGAAATGGGGTCTTGATGATTTCCACACACTTTCGATCTTCCTTAAAATGGGATTTTAAAGAAGGTCTTTTTACCTATGCTGTCCCATTTTTAGTTGTACTGATCTTAGGTGTTTTTCTGCTCTTGCCTGTCGGAACCCTCGTTCTAAAGTCATGTGTGGGCCCAACAGGATTTACACTCGACTACTTTAAACTTCTTTTTGAAAACAAACTATACACAGCGTCTATCATTAATAGTTTGCAAATTGGCCTGTGTAGTACAGTGGTGGCAACCTTTATCTCACTCCCACTTTCACTTATTCATGTAAAGTTCAAATTTAAAGGGAAGTCACTTTTATTTGGCCTTATTCTGCTACCGATGATTATGCCCCCATTTGTAGGGGCCATTGGAATTCAGCAGTTTTTTTCCCTTTATGGGGCAATCAACCTATTTCTACTTTCTCACAACATCATCAGCACCCCCATTGCTTGGTTAGAAAACAACAATTCTTTTTACATTGTTGTTTTATTAGAAGCCCTTCACTTGTATCCAATTTTATATTTAAATTTGACTGCAGCCCTTTCCAATATAGATCCTTCCCTTGAAGAGATGGCTGATTTATTCGGTGTCTCTAAAATAAAAAAATTTAAAGATATCCTTATCCCCTTGGCAACCCCTGGGTATATCGCTGGCGCTACGGTGGTATTCATCTGGTCGTTTACCGATTTGGGAACCCCCTTGCTGGTGGGCTACCATGATGTAGTACCCGTTCGAATCTTCAATATGGTTACAGATATTCAAGAAAATCCAATGGGGTTTGCCTTGGTATTTCTTGTTATCTTGATGACAATTGTCTTTTTTTATATTTCTAGAATGACCCTGCGAAATTCGAAAAAATACGAAATGATGTCAAAAGGACATGTAACAGAAGCTGCAAAAACTCCATCCACATCTGTAACTTTTCTCATTTATTTGTTTTCATTTTTTATCCTATTTTTCGCCTTATTCCCACATGCCTCCGTGTTTTTAAAGAGTATCAGTGACAACTGGTTTATGACTTCATTTCCTGAAAAATTTACACTCGAAAATTATTCGAAAATTTTTCTACAAGACTTGCCTTTTATCGGAATCAAAAACAGCCTCTACTATGCATCCATTTCAACTTTATTCGATCTTGTCTTTGGTGTTGCAATTGCATACTTGATTACGAGGAAAAAAATCCCGTTTGGAGCCCTCTTGGACTCTATTGTCATGATCCCTCTTGCTATCCCTGGAATTGTTCTTGCCTTTGGCTATATTGTCACCTTTAGTAATACCCCCCTGGATCCTCTATTGAATCCAGTGCCCCTTCTGATTATTTCCTATGGAATCAGACGACTTCCCTACATGGTGCGATCCGCAACCGCAGGCTTACAACAAACCCATATCAGTTTGGAAGAATCTTCTACCCTTTTTGGCGCAAGTCATTGGCATACTTTACGGAAAATCATTACGCCCATTTTAACCGCAAACCTAATTGCCGGGAGCTTGTTATGCTTTTCCTATGCAATGTTAGATGTATCTGATTCCCTGCTCTTGGCAATGAAAGAGCAATACTTCCCCATTACAAAATCCATTTATACCTTGTACCTCGAACAAGGAAATGGAGATGTAACAGCCAGTGCACTCGGTATGTTTACCATGTTGTTATTGGGGGGCATGATCCTGCTTGCCGCAGGGATCCTTGGGAAGAAATTAGGAGAATTATTTCGAAGTTAGAAATCAATTTTCTCCACTTCAAATGCATATTTTTCTCGAAGAATTCTCTCTAATTTTCTTGGAATTGAAGTTGAAGTACTGATAAAAATAGATGCCCCAATTTTGTTAGTACTTGAAACATCTTTTGGAAGTAAGGATAAGGCTCGATTGGCCACAGCTACCGTCGAGTCAACCCATTGAACCAATCGATCCAAACAAGAGCCCAGTTCTTCTTTAATAAAAGAAAAATGCGTACAAGCCAGTACCACTGTATCTAAGTTTTTATCCGATAAAAGTGGATGGACTTCTTTTTTAACTTCAGAAATAGAAATTGGGATACCCTGAAATTTATCCTCGGCCAGTTCCACCAATCGAGAGCTTCCGCATCGCACGACTGTACAATCGGAAGCAAATTCATCTTCCAATTTCTTCGTATAAGCCCGAGAAACAGTGCCCTTAGTCGCTAAAATACCGATCACTTTGCTATGGCTCGCTTGGCCTGCTGTTTTAATAGCAGGCACCGTTCCAACAACCGGGAAAGAAACCTTCTGGCGCAGCACATCTAAAATAAGAGTACTTGCGGTATTGCAAGGAATAACCAACAAATCAAATGGATGCAAAGCAGAAAGCTTATCTACCAATGCAAGCATTCGATCTAGTAAGGCCTCTTCTGTTTTGGTGCCATAGGGAAAAAAGGAATAATCCGCACAGTAGATTGTATCTACATAAGGTGCCAGTGTTCGAAAAGCCTCATAAATCGACAATCCACCAATACCAGAGTCAATAAAACAGACTCGATAGGGGGCAGCCTTCATATCAAACTCCCAGCAACTTCCTCCGCAGAACAATACCGAGGAGAATTGTGATACCTAATTCTTTCATTGATAAAATCTGCAATCTCTTCACAAGAAAATCCTTCTTGTGTCAATTGGGTCGTAATTTTCTTAAAAACAAGGTCCACTAACTGCTCGGAAACTGGCAATGACTCATAAATAAAAGTTTTTTGTGCCACTTCCTTCACATACTTAGAGTCCCATTCAAAATCACGAGGAATGTTACCTAACAGGACCTCACAATTTCGAAGATTTGCGATCATTTCAATCGCCCATGGTGGGCATATTTTTTCTTGTACCATCTTATACCTTCTTATTTTTTACTCACGCCAAATTCTACCCGCGATCCCGTATCCATGCCAAGCAATCGCAACCATCCAAGCTCCCAGCCCGCCCCCAATACACAACTGATTCCAACTCCATGAAGAAAGATCTGGCGTCGAATGGGATTCAAAAAACACCAGAACTCCCATCACCCAGGCACCAAGAGCAAGACCAATGCTTTGCAATAACAAAGCTGTTTTCTTACAACATGAATAAGGGATGCTAAGGCCATACACAATTTGAATCAATGCAAACAAAGTGCCGTGGGCATGAGCGGAACGAAACAAAGAAATTCTCCACGAACTCGAAGTTTGTGAGGAAAAAAGATATTGTTGCACCACTTCAATACGCAGAAAAAATCCCATCATCCCAATAAAAAAGAGAAGGAAAAATCCAGCTAAAATATTACAGGCTGCAATCTTCCTCATCAAACTCTCAATAATTTAAATTGATGCAATGCATTTTGATACACGTTCTTCTTCCAGTCTACCACATCACGCACAGCCTCTTCAGGTGTTACCCATCTTGTTTCGACAAATTCATCGTCGAGGGCACAGTCCAATTGTGGGCCGAAAGAATCTCGAAACTGGCACAGAAACCATCTCTGCTCTTGCCCTTTGTATTTTTTGGCTATCGGGCGATTTAATCCGACAGGAAAGTCGTAGGATACCAAATTATCTAACTTCTGAATAATCAAAAATTCGCTACATCCAAGCTCTTCTTTCATCTCTCGATATAAGGCTTCTTCTTCAGTTTCTCCAATTTCTACACCACCTTGTGGGAATTGCCACATGGCTTCCTCCTTTCGCCTTCCCACCAAGACATGCCCGATTTCATTCAAAAAAACGCCCACTACACAGCTTCTATAGGGTAACATACCCCCTCCTTCCATAAAAACCGAACACTATCCCTCTAAGGAACAAAAGACGCTTCCACTAGCAAGATCTTCTTTAAATGCAGCGTCGGCGGAATCAATGTCCACATAAATTCTTTCGATAAAAACACGGGTTTCATCTGAAATAATCCTTGAATAGTCCTCAATGGGTAAAACCCTTGGAAATTGGGATGTATCTTTTTTGATCAATCGAATCTCATTTTTACTTTTTTCTCCCGGTTCTCTTTTTTTAAATTTGGTTAAATGAATGCAAAATTTAATATGCTCAAATACAATCTTTCTTTTTTCCAGCTTATTTTTTGCGCTTAAAATTTCCTCTGGATCTGGGTCATGTTGATTGGAGATCTCAAATACTCGTTTCCAGAGTTTTCGGTTAAAGAAAATATTGCCAATCGTCTCGATAATTTTCCCATGTTCAACGTCATCTTTATCTATATTTTTATCTACAAATTCAGACAAAATATGCGCTATATTCAATTCGTCAATTTCAATATATGCACAAACAGAAGCAGGCAAACAAAAATCAGGTATTTTTCGTCTGACCCACCGTAGCATTACATCTACCGCGACCGTAGTTTTATGGGAATACACCTGAAAATACATCGATTGCCGTGCCCGAAGAAAATCCTCAAAGGCTGCCAATCCAGAATATCGAATTGCCAAATGCAACGAACCTTTTACATGATCATAATACAAAGATAAGGAATCTAAAATTCTCTCGATATCAAAAATTCCATATACAACACCCGCCTCTTGAGAGTCTCGCTTTAAATAATCCATTCGATCGACATCCAACTCTCCAGAAACCAACTGATGACAAAGAAGGTATAATTTATATCTTTGAAGGGGGGAATCCGCCTTTGGCTGTATGTTTGGATTTATAATTGCCACGACATCTTGTGGATCGATATCCGAATGGATATCATCCAAGATCTGGCAAATGATCATGATCGTATAATCCTCATGGGAGGTCTTTTCATCGGAGGTTGCCATCAAAGAAAAATAGTCTCGGATAAAACAGGGTAGTCTTGGGTTTGCTTGTAGAATAGCCGCATAAGAGGGCAGAAAAATCTCTCCACTGTGGGAAAAAGGGGGATGACCTACATCATGAAGCATCGCCGCTAACCGCAAGGATTGATAAACATACTCATCTGCAAAAATGCTTGCTGATTTATCGAACACATCAAATAATGTGCCGTGATTTTCAGGGCTTACCTTTATTTTCTCCGTGGCAGAAAAATTCTGATATCTTTCACAAACAGCTTGTAAGCGACTTTGATTTTCTTCAATTCGCCTCCAAGCTTTTCCCGCAATATGCATCACACCAAGGGAGTGTTCAAAACGAGTATGCGTGGCTCCTGGAAAAACAAAGGATAGGAAAGCCGTTTGTTTGATCCTTCTAAGTCGTTGAAAGGCAGGATGAGATAAAACTTGATCCTCCAAGCTCGAAATGCCAATACTTCCATACATATTCTCTCGTATTTTTCTCACAATCGGCACGGACATATCCTCTCCTTCAATCGGGAATCAAAATGCATCTTTTGAGTATTGTAGTAGTTTCTGCTCATTTTTAGAATAAATCTAATTTTCTCTATATAAATTTATAGTTTTTTTTCTATAAATTTGGGTAAAGGATTAACTATTTTTTTTATCCTGCCGAGAAGACCTAAGAAGATGGAATCGTGCCGAGACATTCGGCACATCATACAACAAAAAGGAGATGAAGATGGTAGCTAGAAAAAGAAAAAAAGTGGCTCGTAAAAAAGCTACGAAGAAAGTAGCTCGTAAAAAAGCTACTAAGAAGGCAACGAAGAAAGTAGCTCGTAAAAAAGCTACTAAGAAGGTAACAAAGAAAGTAGCTCGTAAAAAAGCTACTAAGAAGGCAACGAAGAAAGTAGCTCGTAAAAAAGCTACTAAGAAAAAAGCTACTAAGAAAGTAGCTCGTAAAAAAGCTACTAAGAAAGTAACCCGCAAAAAAGCCACAAGAAAAAGAAAGTAACTCTAAACTCCCCCCCACCTCGGGGGGGATGCCCCCTCTTCTCGATTTCCCCTTTTCTTTTCTTTTCTTTTCTTTTCTTTTCTTTTCTGTGGAACCAGCTGCGCAGTTTCCACACCTCCTTGCCTCGCAATGGGAGAGCAGTGGGAGTCCTGTCGGCTACCATGTTAGATGCCAAGGCCGGCGCTCGCTCGGGGCCTCCCACCCTCTCAAAATCGCAGACAAAGTTTCCGTCATAGAAGCAGTTTCTCGGCTGCGATTTGTGACCCGGGTAGGTCCTCCCAAGCGGCTGCCCTTGGCCCCTCAAATGGTAACCGAAAGAAATCCCACTGCTCTCCCGTAGCTGCAAAGAGTTGGTAGCAGCGAGAGAACGGAAATGTATTTCCAGGATGACGCGCCAAGGGCAGCCGCTTGGGAGGACCTACCCGGGTCACAAATCGCAGCCGATGACTCACTGTCCATGACGAGAATACTGTCTGCGATTTTGAGAGGGTGGGAGGCCCCGAGCGAGCGCCGGCCTTGACGTGTCATTCTGGAAATACATTTCCGTTCTCCCATTGCGAGGCAAGGAGGTGTGGAAACTGCGCAGCTGGTTCCACAAAAGAAAGAAAGAAAGAAAGAACTTCTCAGTTCACCATTATCTTTACAGGTTCAGTATATTCCCACTGTTCCGAAACCAAAGAGAATGCACCCACTCGAATCCAAACGGGGCCTTTTTGATCGAGTTTCAAAGTCATTTGTGTACCAACCGTTTGAAAATCTTGCTGAGGATCAAATAAAGTTGGGTTTACAGAATACTGAACCCTATAGAGACGTATTTTTTCATCCCCACTCCACGAAACGTCGACTCGCTCTCCAGAAATTGCGCCCCCTTCCACAGGAGAAATCAGAGCAATCTTTCGTTTTATTGCCGCATGAATGACAAAAGAACGAATTTCACTCGATCCAGAAGCAGAGGCGACTTTCCAATAATATTGGCCAGGTAATACAGAGCGAAATTCATATTTTCCATCTCGAGTTTGATACTCAATTTCAATATTTTTTTCTACCTTTGGATCTCTAGAAATAACCAACGTCGCAGACCCTTCACTCTTCCAAGTAAAAACAGGAAACTGAGCGGTCCCATCATAGGTCCACTCGCTATTGGTTTCAGGCTGTAGCAAAACCAGCTGATTTTCTGCAGAAGACGGCTGTTGTTTTTCTTCAGTGCCCACAACCGGGTGACTTACATTCACATGTTCATTTGCATGCTCATCTTTTTCTACGGGGAGAGGAGTCTCAATAGGAGGCATAGGGGCAACTGGAGATACAGGAGGGGGCTCAACTGCATGAGGAGGAGCCTCCTGTGTGACGGGGGGCTCCTTCGGTTCATATAAGGCTTCATGCTGGGCTCCGTCAGGTTCCCCCTGAGAAAAGAAATAAAAACTGGCTCCAGCTCCAGCTCCAGCGACCACACCGACAAAAATCAACCAAAAGAGCCCTTTCTTTCTTTTTTCTTTTTTGTCTAGTTCCATTTCAAAATCAAAATTATTTTCATCTGGAGGAAATGGCTCATTACTCATCGATAGGTCTCCCTATGGATCAAAATACGGATGGTATAAGTACCCTGTCCTTATTATAGGGGAGCCGTACGAATAAGACTAGAAACCAATAGCTTACGATCAACATCAACATATAGAGGCACGATATATACAGGAATTGGAAAATTTTCAAAAATAGCAGGATCTCGATAATAATCTTTCTCAGTTGTAACGACAGCCTCCGCCCCTCCAATTCGATTTTTTAGATCGGCTTGAGTGACAAGCTGATGATCAGATACAATATAGGTTTCTTGGATGAAAATACCCATTTTATCCAATCCACTTAAAAACCAGCTCGGATTGGCAATCCCACAAAAAACAAAAACTTTACTAGATAATAAAAGAGCTTCCTTTTGATCCAAAGGCAAACAAGGCGGTTTCATATGAAAAAAAGATTTCATTGGAATTTGATGCGTATACAACTTGATTTTTTTCTCTTCTAATTCGTTCGGCGCATGTTCATCGCACCGTGTCCAAATCACCAGATCCGCTCTTTGGAGGGCCCAAAAGGATTCTCGAAAAATTTGGTTCTGAGGACGAAAAGAATGGGCATCCAACAAAACAATATCAAGGTCTCGATGGATCTGCACATGCTGAAAGCCATCATCTAAAATCCAATGGGTCACCTTTTGCTTTGAACTTGTAAGATACCAGCTTGCTGCTTCAAACCGGTCGGGAGACACCACAATGGGCACCGGCCCTAATTTTGCAGATAACATCCGCGCTTCATCTGGATAGATCGGCGTGGTGATTTTTTTTTGTAGCACCAATCTTCCATACTGAAACACCGCTACACCTGATTTTCCAACTCCACTTCGATACCCCCTCGTTAAAACAGCAGGAGAGTGTCCTTCGTCGAGTAATAGCTGTGCGATCAATTCCACCAAAGGTGATTTCCCTGTGCCACCAACAGCAATATTCCCAATGGAAATACAAGGCGCAGGCAATTTTTTAACCGAAAAAATCCCATACCGATAGAGGCTCCTTTTCAAGAGGGTCGCCAAATTCCAACTGACATTGATACAACGAGTGAGAAAGTGGTTCATTTTTTTTCAAAAAACTCGCGGTAAATGGGTTCAAGAAGTAACTTATCATGAGGCCCTTGAAGAAAAACCGTTCCATCTTTAATAAACCAAACCTCCTGAAATAAAGGCAAAGTATCAACCCGATGAGTAGCTGCTAGCAGGAATTTTTTTTCCTCTTTTACTTGTTCGATGATCTCGGTCAAAATTTCTTTTTCCATGTGGGGATCGATAGAAGCTGTCGCCTCATCCCACAGCATGATTTTCTTATCCTGCAGCAAGGATCTTGC
Organism: Deltaproteobacteria bacterium; assembly: GCA_947475005.1. Classification (GTDB taxonomy): domain Bacteria; phylum Bdellovibrionota_B; class Oligoflexia; order Oligoflexales; family Bog-1112; genus CANIBL01. The sequence goes on from CANJLI010000001.1 coordinate 136,000, forward strand.
CAAAACCAAACGTTGCTTTTGCCCACCTGAAATGTTCATATGCAAAGGTTGGATTTCTTCCTCAATTCCCCCTCGCAACTGAGCGATCTCCGCTTCCATGCGCACTTTCTGCAAACCCATCTGTATCTCAGCCAGTTCTTTTTTTCCCTGAAATGACATATTTCCATAGCGCAAATTTTCCGCTACCGAATCGTTAAACAAGAAAGGATCTTGAGAAACATAGGTTGTACCTGCAGCAATCGAGACCCATTCACACGGGCTGTCCCATTTCGTCGGTGCAATCAATCCTGCTAATCCTCTCAACAAGGTTGACTTCCCTCCCCCACTCGATCCGACAAGGGCAACTGCATATCCAGGGGACAATATCAATCGATCCCCACAGATCCCTTTTCCTGCGGCCATCTGAAAAGAAACGGATTGGATAGAAACTGGCAGGCTAACCTCTGTACCAGAAACAACCTCCTTCTTTTGAACCGGGGGTTCCAGCAAAATTGGCAAACTCCCTTGAAGAGCTCCAATGGTTTCCTTGAATCGTCCGAGTTGCTCACCAATATTACGAAGTGGTTTTAAAAAAGCTCCAAGCGCCCCAAAAAACACAAATAAATTAGAGGGATGAAACCACTCAATATTGGCGCGTGTAGCCAGCCAAATAATAATAGAAAAAGAAAGAAACCCCATCAGCTCAATGCTGGGAGCAAAAGAAGCCCGAATAAAAATCGATTTTTTAACTTCCTGATAATAGGAATCATTAATCTCATAAAATCGTTTGATTTCGAATGATTCCCCCTGTTGAGCCCGAATAAAGGAAAGCCGTTTTCGCAGTTCCAACAGGTAGTCCGCAATGAAGCCCATCTTCTCTTGGAAAAATTTTGCATATACCGAAATTTTTTCTCCAACTCCTCCAACCCCTTTTGCAATAAAAGGGCTGATAGCCAGCAACAACACAGCAATGGGCCAATGCACAAAAAAAAGTGTAATCAAACAAGCCAACATGGTGACTGCATCCCGAACACAGGCATTCACCACATCCAGCAGCCGATTTTGCAGGTAAATTACATCGTTCATCAACACCGACATCCATTGAGCCGATGTTTTTTCTTTCACCTGTAAATACGGCATTTTTACAATGGAACCAAACAATCGGTCTCGATATTTTTTACAAGCGAACAAAGCCAAATCACCCACAGAGATCTGGTAGAAATAGCTGGCAATCCCTCTCCCCAAGGCAAAGGCCACCAACAGTAGAGGAATGAGTATCGCTAATTTTTCTGCAGCCACTGTAAACTCAGCAAGTGCAGGGGAAAGAAAGAGATTGCTTTGAGGAAAAAGGTCAAAGAAAGAGATAGAAGACAACTGAGAAGAAAGTAAAATTTCGATAAAAGGACCAGCGAGCACGATAATAAGGCTTTGGGAAATCGACAAGATCAACAACGAAAGGAATAAAACAACGACGCTTTTTTTATGCTCACGAAAGGTTTCGAGCAAGAGACCCAACAAAAAATGAGTCGCAGAAATTGAGTTCTTCATAGGGATACATGCTGGAGAATGGTGCGTGCAGCACATGCAGCTGCCTTTGGATGCAAAGAGGCCTGTAGGTGGAGAAATTCTTGCTTCATCGTTATCCTTTTTTCCAAATCCCCGAGCAACTCTAGAATCTCACTGGCAACGGCACTCGCTTCAAACTCCTGAACAAATTCCCTTACAACTTCTTTCTCGGCCACGATGTTAACCAAGCTAATCCAGGGTATTTTTACCTTTCGTTTTGCGATCTGAAAAGTTAAGGCATTCATCCGATAGATGACACACAAAGGGGTACCCAGTAAGGCACATTCTAGCGTAGCTGTACCTGAACACACAAGGGAAGCATCTGAAATTGCCATAGCCTCCAAGCTATTGCCTTGCAAAAACCTAACATTTTTAGAGGAAAGCCCCAGGCTACCCTCTACCCATGCAAGAGAGAGATTTTGGGCTACCACCACCAAAAAGTGAATATCCGGCGCCCTGCGCTCCATATCTTCTATAATTTCTTTACAAATCACAGCTAGCTGTTCGATCTCTTCCTTGCGACTTCCGAGAAGCAAGGACACTATGACGTCGCTCTCTTGATACCCAAATTCTTTCTTGTGGGCATGGATCTTTCGTGTTCGATCCAAAATTGGAGAACCTATATAAGCAAAAGGAACCTGATGCTTTGCAAAAAATTGGGTCTCAAAGGGAAAAATCCCCAGTGTTAGCTCTACATTTTTACGAAGCAGTGCCGCACGATGCTCCCCCCATGCCCATAATTTCGGGGCCACATATTGAAAGACAGGAATGCCTCGCAATCGAAGCTTTTCAGCTAGCATCAAATGGAATCCAGGAAAATCGATCAAAATTGCCATAGAAGGCTGGAAACGATCTACCCATGCCAAAATTTTTTGCTCAGCCTCTGAAAGGGTAGATAACCGTTGAAAAACTTCCACAACCCCCATCACTGTCACTGCTTCTTGACTGACCAGGGATACGGCTCCACGCTGCTCCATAGCAGCCCCACAAATCCCCACAAACTCGAGATCTTTTTCAATCTTCTGCAGTTCATCGATCAATTCAGCACCAAGCAAATCACCAGAAAATTCGCCTGCACTGATGAAGCAGTACTTCTTCATCTACAAATGCCCCGGGTGCTTTTTTGTAAAAATTCAACGAATTTGGATCGGTAAACAGAATCGGGAATCTCAGTTGTGATACTTTCAATGGCTTGCGTCAGGATTAAATTGGATTGAAAAACCAACTTGTACATTTTGCGAATGTTTTCAAGCTCTGATGAAACAACCCCGCTCCGCTTCAATCCCACCACATTCAAACCGGTGGCACTAGCATAGTTTCCACTCACCATGCAAAAAGGAGGGATATCTTGGACCACCATGGAGCCACCGCCCACCATAGCCATGGTACCGATCTTGGAAAACTGATGCACAGCACTACAGCCTCCAATGATGGCTTTGTCCTCAATTTCCACATGCCCCGCAATTTGTACTGAATTGGATAAGATGCAATGATCCCCAATCAAGCAATCATGTGCGATATGGGTAAATGCCATGAAGAGATTGTCAGATCCGATGGATGTCTTTCCCCCTCCATCTTCTGTACCCACAGAGATATTGCAATACTCTCTAAAAATATTTCGCTCTCCACAAAACAAATGGGACTCTTCCCCATGGAATTTCTTATCTTGTGGGATGACTCCGACAGTGGAGAAAGAAAAAAGATGACTATGAGCACCGATCACCGTACGCCCTTGCACCATGGCATGAGCCGCTACCTCTACGTGATCTCCTAAACTAACATGAGGCCCCACCACAGCAAAAGGACCGATTTTTACATCGACGCCCAATTTTGCTGACTTATCAACAATGGCAGTGGGGTGAATTTGTGACGACATACCCAGACTCCCTTTTCGTTATTTTAAATAAGCAGAAAATTCACAAGTGGCTACGACCTGGGCGTCCACAGTTGCAACACCTTTAAACCAAAAAAAAGGCTCTCTCTTTTTCACGAGTGTGACTTCATATTGCAACACATCCCCAATCTCGACTTTTCTCTTAAATCGAGTATGAGTCACCTCTGTCAACAATGTTTCTCGTTGATTGTCTTCATTGCTAAAGCTGCCCAAGATCCCAGAGGCTTGCGCCAAACCTTCAATAATTAAGACACCTGGAAAAACAGGGTAATTAGGAAAATGCCCCTGTAGAATCAGATCAGAGGCCGATATATTTTTGATCGCAACAATCGACACCCCTTTTTCAATCGAGAGAACCCGATCTACAAATAAAAACGGGTAGCGATGGGGAATGTATTTTTGAATCTCGTGGATATCCATGATATGCATATCGCTACCCTTCCAGTGCAAGTATTATTTTTTACCAGGTGCAGAGGCTGCCCTAGGAGCTTCTAAATCTTGGGGCTTGTATACCTGGATCACTTTTTCTGTGATATCAATCGGATCTCTTGCAGAAATCAACCCAGAGCTTCCAGCTTCAAAAATCAAATCAAAATCTTCTTTTTTCAAAATTTCATTTGAAATTTTACTTGCTGTAATGGCAATTTTTTGAGTTGCCTGCATTTCTTCACTTTTGATTTGCTGCTTGAATTGATCTTCTGCGCGCATACTCTCATATCTTTTCTGGTCAAATTCTTTGGCTTTTTTGACACGAGCCTCATACTTCTTTTGCTCAAACTCTTTGTTTTTTTTCATCCGAGCTTCTTCGCTCAACAGGGAAGCGGGGTTGGATAACTCCTTGCCCATTTTCTTTAGCTCATCCGTAAAGAGAGTATCGGGATTTTGTAGTTCTTCCTCCATTTTCTTTAATACTTCATGCTGCTTTTTAAACTCGACTTCCTTTTCAGTGACCTTTTTTTCTAGTTTTTGACGAGCCTGCTTGCCCTCTTCCACGGACAGAATAATCCGCTGTACATCCAAGACACCCACCTTTATGCGAGCGTATGTGACGTGCGAAAACAAAAACAAAAGACTAGCTAGTATTCCATTTACTTTTTTCATTTTTCTTCCTTTTCTTCCTACCGGAAATATACGGATTAATATCCGATGTTAAATATAAACTGCAAATCCCCAAGAGTTTTGGTTTCTCTATTATACGGGAAAGCCCACTCAAAGCGAAAGGGTGCAATTGGCGTTACCCAACGAAACCCAAATCCCACATCGAAATCAAATTTAGCAAGAGAAGGGTTCTCCCCCTCTTCATATACCCGGCCTGCATCGCTGAAAACCACAGCTTTGATACCCGCCTGTGGAATCAAGGGGACGAAGTACTCCAGCTGGAAATATAGCTCACGATCCCCCCCTGCATTGTAATTATAGGAGGAAGAAAGAGGACCCCTTTGCTTCTTTTCTGAAGGCCCAATGGCACCAAACCCAAACCCACGCAAATTGTTAAATCCACCCAACCGATATCTCTCTGTAATCGGAATCGCAGTACGTCCCATTTTATGCAACTGGCCAAAAAAGCCATGCAATTTGAAGTTGGTGCGGAATGTCTCCGAATAATCCACAGGAAGGTAATATTCCCCATCCAGAGATGTTTCCATAAATTGGAAGTCCCCTCCAAGCGTACCCCCTGTAAAATTATGCCGAAGCTGCACGACATTACCTTCCGTAGGGTCAATATAATTATCTAAATTTTTACGAAACAGCCCGAGAATCAAACTATTTTTAATCCCAACCGATCGAAATCCATCAAAAAGGAGAACTTCTTCCTTGTCTTTAATAATAGAGTGACGACCGGTTACCTGGGCTCGAATCAACTCTACAACCTTTCTCCCTACTGTAACAGATATGGCTTGCTGCGTTTGCGGCACCTCCACCCCTGCGATATAGGAATAGACCCGATCTTGAATGGAATATTCGTAATTGAACCCCAAAGACCAATCCCCATCATTTAACTTGGGGTTATAAAACCCAGCATCCACTTGATAGTTATCGATACTGGCCCATCGTCCCATTAAACTGGTGGCCCATCCACGACCCGATTGGTTTTTGTCCTCATAGCGCCCTTGCCCAAACCAGGAGGCCTTCGTTTCTCCCCCGGGGGAAAAACCCAGTGCCATCTGCATTTGGCCCGTTGATTTTTCTTTTACTTTTACCTTGAGATGGACCAAATCCTCAATGCCAGCATCTCGCTCTTTTATTACCTGGACTTCCTCAAAGAAGCCGAGTCGATTGATATTTTTCTTCGAATCAGACATCTTAGTACCACTGTAAAGTTCACTATCATGCACTTCCAATTCGCGACGAATCACGTTATCGCGTGTTTTGGTATTACCAACAATATTCATCTTTCCAAAGTAAATCTTACGGCCTTTGGTGATTTGATACTGCAAGGCTACGGTGGCATTGTCATGATCAAACTCGGTAATGGGATTCACATCGACATAGGCGTAGCCCAAATCTCCATACTTATCGACCAACATCTCCACGTCTTTGCTGAATTGACCGTAGCGAAATAGTTTCTTTGGCGCCAAATTCATTAAATCGAGTAATTCTTTTTCTGTATATAAGTCCGGTTTGTCCACGTCCCCTGAAATTTGAATTGATTTTACAAAATACTGAATTCCCTCTTCAACCTGATGAGTAACACGTGCATATCGTCGGTCTTGATCCATCTCCACAATGGGTTTTCCTACCTTTACATCCGCAAACCCATTGTCTTTATAATAGTAGGTCAAAAACTCAGCATCTCTTGAGATGTTTTCTGCCTTATACAAAGAAGACGAACCAAATGCAGATGTTCGCGTATATGGAGTTGCCGCAAATTTGCTGATCAACTCTTCATTGGAGAAAAAATGGGTGCCCACAAGAAAAACATCCCCAATTAAAATCTTTCCGTGCTCAAAAATACGATAAGTTAAACCAACCTCCGATTCTCCCTTTGCCTGCAATTCGTAAGTTGCATCGACAAGATAGAACCCTTTTTCAAAGTACTTCTTTTCGATCATGCGCAAATCATTGGCAATACCACCCTCATCCACAATGGTATATAGCTTGGTCTCTAGTTGCTTTCGGATATCCTCCTCAGAAATTTCATGCAGGCCTTCAAAAGTAATTTCCGTGATCGAAGGCTTCTCTTTTACCTCAATCTCCAAAGCGATTCCTTGACCTTGGTCTCTTTCATACACGTCGACACGAGAAAAATATCCCAAGGCATAAATTTCTCGAATATCTGTCTGGATCTTGGCCCGATCCAGCACCTCTCCATTTTTGAGGGTAAAAGCAGCAGAAATCGCATCCGATTCCGCCTTTCGATTGCCAATTACAGAAATGGACTCGATGATCTTTTCAGGCTCCTTGGCATGGAGTGGAAAGAAAACTGCGAGACCCATATAAAGAGATGCAAAGAAGGAAAAGCAACGCAGTTGTAAACCAAAAGGTAAGCGGTATATATTTTTCAAAAGATGCCTCGATCTATAACCTGTCCATCATCCATCGTAATCCGATGTGGCAACCGGTTTGCCAACTCCAAATCATGCGTCACAAGCAACATGGTCATCTTCAGATCTCTGCAAAGATTCAATAATAAATCTTGAATGTCTCGACTGGTTTTGTTGTCCAAGTTACCGGTAGGCTCATCTGCTAACAAAATAGGGGGTGACATCAAAAGAGCTCGAGCGATAGCAACCCGTTGCTGCTCTCCCCCCGACAGCTCCCCCGGACGATGTTCGGCTCGATGAGAAAGCCCCACAGCCTGCAACATTTCAACTGCCCGCTCACGGGCAATCATCGGTGAAAAGCCGGCGATGAGGCCTGGCATCATGACGTTTTCAATCGCAGAAAATTCCGGCAAAAGATTGTTCATCTGAAAGATAAAACCAACCGTACTGTTGCGAAAATTGGAGGCAACCTGATCCTCCATATTAGATAGATCCAGACCATTGAACCGAATGGTACCTGTAGACACACGGTCTAAAGCCCCCACAATGTGCAAAAGCGTACTTTTTCCAGCTCCGGACTTACCCACAATGGCAGCCACTGAACCCAAAGGAATCGACAGGCTGACATCTCTCAATGCAGAGACAGACTGAGATTCAATAGAATATACTTTACTTACATGCACAAGCTCAATCCCACTTGGGATTGTTGTTTCATTTTTCACACGTACCTCAAACCAATACCTGGATCCTGCTGAGCTGCCACACGAGCTGGATAAGCAGCTGCCAGCAAACTCAATCCCCACGCACACAAACTAATCACTCCGTATTCCACCGGAAGAAACTTCACAGGCAGCTTACGTTGTAAAAAGACACCCACGGGTAAATCAATAAATTGAAAATAGTAAAGGAGTGTACACAAACCAACCCCCACAACAAGCCCGATTAAAACCCCCACCATTCCAATGGAAAATCCCTGCAACAAAAACAATCGCAAAATGTTTTTCTGAGAAAAACCGAGAGAACGGAGTAGAGCGATTTGGTGCCGCTTGTGGTACACCGTCATCATCATTGTGGCACTGATAGAGAAAGCCGCCACCAGTACAATCAATAATAAAATGCAGCCCATCGTATACTTCTCTAATTTCAAAGCAAATAAAATTGAGCGATTCACAGTCTGCCACGTTGATATTGTCAAAGGCGTGCTCGCATGCAAGCGAGCCTCATACCGATCGACCTCCTCCGGATTGGGCAGATTAATGGCAACGCCTGTAACATAGTGCTTTTCATCCAAAGAGACATCGTAGTCTGGCATAAACTTACGCCCCGCCTCTAGATTCACCACTCCATATCGTGCGTCATAATTGGATAAATCGCTGGTAAAAATCCCTACCACTTGAAATTCTAAGGAGAGAGTACCACCAGCCAAGGCGCTCGTCACACGGGTTTGCGGGTTTAAAATCCGAACAGTCTCCCCCACGCTTACGCCCAATTGAATGGCCAAGCTCTCCCCCAATAAAATACCGGCAACATCCCCTGTTTTCATCAACAATTCTCGAACAGATCCCGACTGCATGGCAGTAGAAAACCCCCACAAAGCGCCGCCGCGCTCAGGATCCACTCCAAAAAGAACCATCGATGCAAGATTTTTTCCGTTCTTTACGACAACATCAGCCTTGGTAAAAGGCTCAATCCCTGCCGCATCCGGCACGATTTTCTCAAAGGCAGATAAGGGGTGCTCATCCAAACTAAATCCGACGGCCGCATTCTCCGCCAAGAGCTCGATATGCGGCAACCCTCTAAACATTTTGTCTTTTAAATCAGCGGCAAAACCGCCCATGACAGACAAGACGACGACCAACGCCGCAACCCCAATGGCAACTCCCAAGATGGAGATCCAGGTCATGACAGAAAGACTTCTTCCTTTTTTTGCTACAACTTGGCGCCACGCCAGCCACCAAAGAAACCGCTGGGTCCCATTACGATGCATCACGACTCCGACGGGGAGATAAGAAGATATGAAAAGCTATGGTAGCCTACTTCAAACCAAAAGTCTTGAGGCTATCTGCACGAAAAGGAGGAACGGGGGAATTTTTGAATTTTTCGATCTATTTCAAGGCAACTACTGCCTTTTCTACAATATCCGCCACGTGTTCAGCGTGAGTTTCCGTACTAAATTCCCCAAAACTCACACGGAGGGAATGAGCTGCAGCCCACGCCTCTACGCCCATTGCAAGCAAAGTGAGGTTAGGAGTTGGCACCCCAGAAGCGCAAGCACTTCCCGCAGAAACACAAATGCCCGCCTCCTCGAAGGCCGCCAGCAACCGTTCCCGCGGAACCCCACCTACACTAAAAAATGTCACTGTACCGACGGTTCCTGCCACAGGAACATGGAGTAAAACCTGAGGGAGTTTCCGAAGGCGTTGCTGAAGTTTTTGGTTGGCCTGCTTGGCAGTATCTAACCAGTCCGGATTTTCCTGTACATAGCGAGCACGCAAACCAAAAGAGACAATCCCTGCAACATTTTGCGTACCGCTTCGAAGTTTACGCTCTTGCCCCCCGCCCAAGAAAAGAGGCCGTAGAATCCGCCCCTCCTTTTTAAACAAGCAGCCAATACCCTGCAAGCCCCCAACTTTATGTGCAGAAAAAGAGGCCGAATCCACGGCACTTTTCCCAAGCCCCCGCAGATCCATCTTTCCAAAAGACTGCACGGCATCCAAGTGAAACCAAAGAGCCGGATTTCGTTTCTTTGCTTCTACTGCAATGGCTTCCCCTTCATTGATCACGCCCGTTTCATTGTGCGCATGGATCAAAGACACCGCAAAACAATCCTCATCCACCTGTGCCAACAAAGCCTCTGTATCTACCTTTCCATTGGGCAACAGCCCGATGGTCACCGCCTTGCACAGACCCTGTTGTTGCAAGGCAGCTGCCGTCATGCGCACAGAAGAATGCTCACCAGCAGAAATCAATAACTTCTGCTGAGGAGACTCCAAAGCCTTACTAGCTAAAGCTTGTAGAATCCAATTGTTCGACTCAGTGGCACACGAGGTGAAATAAATTTCTTTCGCTTGGGCCCCCAAACATTCCGCAACCGCACGCCGAGCTTGCTCCACCAACAATCGAGCGCGCCGCCCCAATGGGTGAATGCTAGAGGGATTGCCTTGGCTCGATGCCAGCAGCTCCATCACTTGCATCAAATGCTCTTTTGAGCACGGATGTGTCGCATTTGCATCTGCATAGATCATGTTTTGATCCGCATAAAAAGATCCCCTAATGTTCGTCGTCTGGCTGCCTTTAACTGGGCTCGCTTGTAGCGAAAATGAGAGGCCTCCCCCTCCACCAACTGCATAGCAGATTCCTTGTCCATCACTTGAATCTCATAGGGGAAAAAAGCGCTTTGTTCTTTTTCTCTCCCCACCAAATGCTCACGTCCATATTGTAAGATCCCCTGTAATACAGGCTTCAAATGGGAAGGGCAAGTTGCAAGTATGGTTGTCAGCCGGTCTAAAAATCGAGAAAAAGAGTCTACACGCTGCACTCGAAGCCGACCCGTCAACTGCAAGGAGCGATAGGAGTCCGAGGAATACGGGTTTTGCGTATTGTTTTTTAGCTCCACCCGTTCGACTTGGTCGATTCGTGTTTCAAAACTCTCTCGGTCAATCTTATCTTCTACCAACATTTGCTTCAAAACATCACTATGAGAGTGGAACAGATCGACATCAATGAGGTTGTTTCGCACCCGAGCAGGATTTACACTCGCAAACGACACCAAATTGAAAGTACGCAGGTATTTCAGCACAATCATGACATCGCTCACCCGCTTTGTCACAATCCGAAGACCGGTAAGGTCATAGATGGTTTCCGCTACATTTGCTGGTTTGTGCAATAATTTTAGAATAATAGATTCTCTGGATTTTGCGCTTTTCCAGCGAAATCCTTCGATTTCCAAATACTCAGTCCGAGACCCCAAAAACAACCGATTGTTTTCATCCTTCCATAAATAAGGGTCGAATCTTGCATGCAATTTCTCGTGAGCCGATTGCAAAATTGACATCCGCTGCAACCCATCAATATGCACGATGGTATGCATCACCCGCAAAATGGCACAGGCCCAAATTTGGCAAAACTGTGTATGCGTATTTTCTTTTTTTCGATTCTTCGAGGCCCACACCAAGAGCTCCCTACCGTCTTGACACAGCAAGATCTCTTTTGGAGGGCAAATGCCCTGCTTCCACTCTGTAGGCATTAAATATTTTTGAATGAAAAAAATGGCTTCGATTAAGATCGCATGGATCAAACGCTGGTCTTTTTGGTTTTGAGCATCAAACCCATAGGCAAGAATAAACTTCTCTGCATCCTCCAGCCCTTCCACGGATAGTTTTTTCATATCGATGGCAGAAGCTTTTCCGGTCAATACTTGAATAATGGGCCAGGGGAAGCTCCATTTTCGAAACAAAGCTATTTTTTCTTCTTGTGTAGAATTCATCGTATGTCCTTCCCGCGCATTCGCCGCATCATACCGATTCATTTAGCAATTTCCATGCCTTATTTCTGGAACCTGTGGGGAAACCTCGCTGAAGGATTCCCGGAGCGAAGTTGAAAAACTTGTGGGGAAACCCGATGCGAGTGTCACCTTTCCGGGCTCTCGTCGGGGACACTCGAGCGCTTATGAGACAGCTTCTTACGGCATTTCTAGCGGGGGCAACGCACCCATATACTCCATCGACTCATTGATTTCGTCTTTCCAATTGGTCCGCCTTTGAACCAAAGAGGTGGATGCATCCACCTTGTTGCGAGTCACAATGGATTCCAATGGATCTCTTCTTTTTGCCCCTACATCTTCTGCGTCGAAATTCAGAGAGGTGGAGGAGGAAGACTTATTGGCTGGCTGAGCAGGAGCAGTTTTAGGTGGGACTGAGAAAGAAAACTCGGCATATCCAACTGCAATTATTATAAAAAATAGAGCTCGCACATCAAACTCCCACAATTAAGAGAATAAACAACACACCTATATCCCCACTATACCATCGAAGAGCCTTCGTTGTCCTTCCCTATGCCCCATGATACAACGGTAGACCAAAGTCACCCTGCAGTAGAGAACCAACATGCTTGTGGTCGATGCCCTCTCTCATTCTTTTCAACGTCGCACCCTGTTCCAAGGATTGTCCTTCACCTTGAAACCAGGTCAGTTATTGCGAATTCAAGGAGCTAACGGCGTGGGCAAAACCACCCTCCTTCGCCTGTTGGCTGGCCTCCACCAACCAAAAAACGGCAATATCGCCATGCCAAACTCTTGGGAATATCTTCCTGCAGAGGGCAACTGCCTGTTTGGCACCTTAGATGCATGCGCCAACCTTCGATTTTGGAGCAAGCTCCGGGGAGTGACCCTTGAAGAAGCTGAAATCCGCCAAGCCTTGCTCAGCTGGAAAATACCGGCCGCTCTGCTTGACCTGCAATTTCCCGTGGGCAAGATGTCTACCGGCATGCGCCGACGCATCGCGCTATGCCGATTGACCCTCTCCAAAACCCGCTATTGGCTCCTTGATGAGCCCACTTCTGGCCTCGATGCACAAGGGCAAGCGGCATTTTTAGCCCTCGTAGAAGACCACCTCGCCCATGGGGGTGCCGCCATTCTCGTTAGTCACGATGAGGCCCTCTCTTCGGCCCTGAATCCCACTCATTTGGACCTTGCCCATTATGCTGCATAAACAGATTTGGATGTTGGTACGCCACGGATTGAAACTGGATTGGGCCTCCAAAGAGCGCCTGATCTCGCCGCTCTTGTTTTCCCTGGTGATGCTCACCGTCTTCACCTTCACAGCGGGGCAAATCCCTGCGCTTTATGCCAAACCTGTCTTCGTCTCTCAGACTTTTTTGGTGCTAGTCTTTGCCCTTCAAAATGCTTTTTCTCGTATCTTGGATCCCGAACAAAAGGACCAAGTAGCGGAGCTCATGCGCACCTACCCCCTCTCCATGGGAGCCTGGTATACGGCGAAATTTTTGCTGGCCGTCCTCCATGGGATCTGGATCTTGCTCCCGTCCCTCTTGGTGTCAGCCTTGTTCTACGGGGAATACGATGTAGGCTTCGCCTTCTACTTGGGATTTTTTGGGATCTTGCTGCTCTGCCTCTTGGGCCTCGCCTCCGTGGGGACACTCGCCACTGCCATGACCCTGCAAGCCACAGGCAAAGACCTCGTACAACCCCTTCTCTACTTTACCCTCGCAATTCCTCTTCTCCTCGCAGGCAGCCAAGCCTCTTTGCAGCTCCTGCAGGGGCAAAATCTTGAAGATTTTCACCACTGGATATATCTTCTCGTAGGTTTTGATACCATGTTCCTTACCGCTGGGGTGTTATTCTTCGGTATTGTGATGTCGGATTCTTCTTCATAGAAAGGCAACAGGTTGCACTGCATATCCAACCGATTTTTAGGTCTCTTTTTACTAAGCTGCGTACTGGCTACCTGGGGCTATGGGTTATTTGTAGCACCGAGTGAATTCTATCAAGGGGAGGTCTACCGCATCCTCTATGTGCATGTACCTTGCGCACTCTCTGCTTTCCTCTCTGCACTTTGCTTATGCATCTGTAGCCTACGAGTGCTTACACAGAAACATGCAGCTAGCCTCTGGACCGCACGAGCCTGTGCCGAAGTGGGGCTTTTGTATACACTGCTTACTCTGATCACAGGATCGATCTGGGGATATCCAACCTGGGGGGTCTGGTGGACCTGGGATGCACGCTTGACCACGACCTTGCTCCTCTCTTTTCTCTACGGATGTTACCTGTTGCTATGGCACACCCTCGACTCCTATTCCTTACGTGCCAAGGTTTGCTCAGTATTTGGCATCCTGATCTTTATCGATGTACCCATCATCTACAAGAGTGTCACCTGGTGGAGGACCTTGCATCAACCCCCAAGTCTACTCTCCCCCAATGCACCCATGTCGAGTGAGATCTTGTATCCTTTGATCGCCTCAGTCCTTGTGATGCTTGGATTTGCTTGCTGGCTCATCGCTCTGCGCAGCGAAAATGTGCGCATGCAGAATGAAATCGAGGAAGCCCTTTCTCACACCGCTCATGCAAGGACCCCCTCATGAATCCCTATCCTTTTATTTATACGTCATTTGGCATCGTAGGCATTGCCATCATCGGATACATGGCACTTCAATTGCGTCAGCAGGCCCAGAGCCGACGCCTCCTCACTCTTGTTAAACAAGGAACTACCCATGCCACGTAAATGGATCTTCGGCCTACTCATTATCGGCGCTTGTATCGTGGGAATCTCGGTCATTACCATGCGACAATATTCCGTCTACTTTTACACGCCCCAAGAGGCCAAGGCCCAAGCCATGGAGTTGAGCCAAAAAGAAATCAAGGTCGGAGGAATGGTCAAACCCGACTCCCTTCATTGGAACGCAACAGCCCTCTCTCTGTCCTTTATCCTCACCGACTTGCAAGCCACCGAGATCGAAGTCCAGTACCATGGAAGCCCCCCCGATTTGCTCAAGGAAAACGCAGGCGTTGTGGCACAGGGGCGCATTATGCAAACCGGGCTCTTATTCGATGCAGTAAAACTCATGGTGAAGCACTCGGAGGAATATAAAGTCCCCAAAGATCAACATGCTATAAATCCCGAGCTGCTTAAACAATCCATGTTTAAAGAATAGGTTGTTGTGATGGAAAAAAAACATACCCGCAACGTCGTCGTACTCCTCTTGTGCTTTACCGGGTTGTTCTTCATTTTGGCAAAAGGCCTGGTCCTCGATCCCAACCAAAAACCCACAGCCCACGTCCACCAACCCGCCACCGGCTTCACCCTCGATTGGATCCAAGGGCAAGACGAAGTAGGCGCAAACGGAGCACCCCTCACCCTTTCTCTTTTTCGGGGCAAGTGGGTGGTACTAAATTTTTGGGCCAGCTGGTGCAGCAGTTGCGGCGCAGAAGCCAAGGAGTTGGAAGCTTTCTGGAAGAAATACAAGGACCAAGACATTATCGTCCTTGGGGTCGCCGTCCATGATCAGTTAGCTGCCGCAAAAAAATTTGCCGCCTATTTTGGGAAAACCTACCCCTTAGGCCTCGATGTGAGTGGAAAAGTAAGTTTGGATTACGGAGTCTCTGGCGTCCCAGAAACTTTTCTGATTGATAAGGACGGTGTTATCCAAGAAAGGATCGTGGGCCCTGTCACCCTTTCTGTGTTAGAACAAAAACTCCATCTACAGGAGAGTAACCCTCATGCAACATCAGCGCCCTAAAAAGTCTTTTGATCTGCCCGGAGATTTAAAAATCGAGAGTTTCTCAGATCTTATGGGATTTCTCGTCGTCTTGCCCTTCGTCGCCTTGGTGATGCCCTTTCTCGGGGCTGCCTATACATTGGGCTTTCTGATGGACATTACAGGATGGCTTGATACGTGAGTGGCATTTATCTTTTTTGATTAGAGATTGGGTCCACCTACCTTTTTAGGGGCCTTCACCTTTAGATTGGAGATTGGGTCCACCTACCTTTTTAGGGGCCTTCACCTGTGGTGAAGGCCCCTAAAAAGGTAGGTGGACCCAATCTCACCGCGAGTGTCCCCGAATCTTGCTCTGGGGACACTCGGGCGGGGTGTCCCCACTACGCATTGAAACCAATATAAACTGCTGCTACAATGAGACCATTCTCATTCAATAAAGTGGAGTTTCTTTTGTATCTTCTTTGGATGCCATTTATTTGCCTATTTTCAAATCTTGCTTTTGCGGAGCCTGCTGCCAAGGTGCAGGTTCTCAATGCAAAGCAAGAGACCTTACAGGATACCTACCAGTATCCGGTTTCGGTAGAAGCCAAACAAGACAGCGAAATTCATGCAGAAATTGCAGGAATTGTAAAAGAGGTCAAGGTCCAGATCGGCTCGACGGTCCAAGTCAACCAACCGGTTTTGATCCTGCAACATAGCAAAGTGGAATATTCCCAAGCCCCCTTTGCAGTGAAAAGCCCAATAGCAGGACAAGTTGCCTCCATCGATAAAAAGCAAGGGGGACGTGTCGAGATTGGCGATCTACTCGTGCATATCGTGAACCGAGAGCACTTGATCCTCAAATTTGAAATTCCAGAGACAGAGGTACACACACTCACCCTCGGTGCAGTGGGCTCTCTATTCTTTCGATCCTTTGAAGGCGCTCTCTCTGAGGTACGCTTGCAGGGAATCGCGCCTCGCATCGATCCCCTTACGGGAACTGCAACGGCAGAGCTGCAATGGGATACCTCCAAGTGGACCCCTGAAACTAAGAAAAAAGTGTCCCAACTCTATCCAGGCATGCTGGGACATGTCACGTTCTCTCTGCATCCCAGAGAAGCAATTCTGATCCCCAAACGAGCGGTGACCCTTGAAAATGGGGACTCCACAGTCAGATTGGTACGCGACAACAAAGTAAGTAAGAAAAAGATCAAGATGGGAAAAGAAATCGCAGAGCAGGTAGAAGTCGCAGAGGGGATCGCAGTGGGAGATTCCGTCATCATTCAAAGCTCTCAATACCTGCAAGAGAATGAATCTGTAGAAATTGAAAAAGAAGCCAAATGAATCTCCAAACCATCTACGCATCTCCCACCCGTGTGTACCTGTGCTTTTTTCTGCTCGGTATTGTGGGCATTCTCTGCTACCAAACCTTACCCCTTTCGTTATTTCCCAATTCCACACGACCAGAAATCGGAACAGGCATGCCCTATGGGGATCTTACCCGAGACGGATTTCTCACAACCTATGGCAAAGAAATTGAAAGCAAGCTACAAGCCATCCAAACGAAGGGATGTACCACCGACCGCGTGGAAGCCACGTATAGCCATAAAAGTGTTCACTATAGCATTCGATTTGCCTGGGGAGATGACGGAGCCACATGCTTAAAAGAAGCCAAACAGCTCATCGATACCTATAAGTCCCAATGGCCTCAGGATATTCAACAACGCACGTATATATGGCAAAACTCCAGTGGAACTGGATTTTTCCTCGCCAGTCTTCACAGTGACTCCCGCTCGGATGAAGCCATCTACACTGCACTGATGCCTCTGCTGCGCCCCCAATTTGCCAGCATTCGAGAAACAGATAAAGTCGAAGACGCTGACCCAACTCCCAAACAAATTACCCTTGAGCTGTCCCCTCTCAAAATGGCAGCTTTCAAACTACGCCCCCAAGATATTATTACAAAAGTACAAGCCGCCATGGCCCACCACAATGCGGGCGTGCTCAGCGCCGGTGAATATCAAATCTCCATTGAAGCAGGGACACATTTTGCAGATCCAAAAGAACTTGGAGATTTGATTCTCTCAAAAACACCGGAAAAAACCATCTATCTAAGCGAAATTGCAATCATCAAAGTAGAGCCTTCTTCCAAAGGAAGAGAGCTCATGACCTTGAATGGATCCTCTGCATTGATCATCTATGCAAAGCCTTCTCCCGGAAAAAATATCCGAGATATGAGCCAGAAAATCATTGCCGCATTTGACAAAACGTTGAAAAACAATCCTCAGTTTTCCGACATCCACTATACGGTGATGGTCAACCCCGGGGCCTTTGTAGACCAATCCATCTCCAATGTGTTAAAAGAAGTAGGGATTTGCTCCCTTCTGGCTGTTCTCATTTTATTTTTCTTCATCGGCACATGGGCAGGTACTGCACCAGCTTTGCTTGAAATCCCCCTCAGCTTGCTCCTCTCTTTTATCTTGATGAAGTGGATGAATGTCCATATCAACATGATCTCTCTCGGGGGTCTTGCTCTTTCTGTTGGGATGAATGTAGATGCCTCGATTGTAGTGATCGACTCCATTATCAAACGATTTGATCGCCTCAAAAATACGCCAATCTCTAAATCTGTCATTGTAGCTGCAGTCACAGAGGCTGTACAAGAAGTCTATCTGCCGGTCGTCCTCTCCACCATAACCTCCCTCATTGTGTTCATCCCTCTTTCCTTTACCTCAGATCTTACAGAAGCGATTCTGGGTGATTTGGCAAAAGCTGTGATTTTCTCCCACGGCATTTCCCTCTTTATTGCATTGCTTTTGGTCCCCAGTATTCGTGTGCACATGGCTTGTAAATTCGGCATCCGCACGGAAAATCATGCCATGCCGTGGGTCGACCGATTCCTGGAAAAAATATACAGAAGCTATGAGAAAAGCTTGGCCTGGTTGTTAGACCGACAAAATCCTCAACTGGGTTTGTATAGCATTTCTGCAATTGCCTTGGTTGCCGTACTCGCCCTGATTCCGCCTCAATTAAAAAGAGAAATCATCGGGGTACCGGAAACTGCGATCATTATAACGGATATTATGGTCTATCAGGCAGCTAGCCAGGCACAAACCCAAGCCTATGCAGCCAAATTTGAACGAGAGCTACGGGAAAAATTTGGCAACAAACTTTCTTTTACTTTTGCCAATACGCATCAAAAAGATCGAGCCTATTTTTTCATTGGCCTTCGCAACAAGTCAGAAGGTGCTTCCATGATGGAAGCCCTACAAAATATGACCAAGCAAAATGTGGATGCAAAATTTGAATTCTTTCCGTTTAACCCCGCTGAACTTCCGTTGCCACGTCCGAATGACTGGGAAGTTTCTTTCCATGGAGCTAAAACCGAAGATATACAAGCTATGCAGGAGTCTTTCCGAGTGGCTCTCCTAGATCGAGGCCTATTCTCTACCTGGCAACCTGATAGTCCTTCTGCCTTTCCCAATCAAATTCAACTCATCCCCCTTCCAGAGCGATGGGCACCGATTCAAGCCAAATCCGCTGAATTGTCTCTATCTGACCTCGGACAACTGATTTCCATTGGAACAGATTCCATTGAGATCCAAAAGTTTGCGCTGCAAGACAAGCACCTCCCCATTTTGGCCACCTACCCACTTGGCACCATTAGCTCCTTGGCTGATATTGAATCAATGCCCATTTTTGTAGGCGAAAAAGTGATCCCCTTACGAGCTCTTGTACAAGTCAAAAAAGAAACCACCCGCTCCAATCTGTATCGCATCAACGGAGAAGATTCCTTCCTCACCTCCGGTTCATTCTCAGAAGGAGAAAAGAAAAAGGAGAACCAGATACGTTCCGACTTCAACCAGTTTCTACAAGAATTTAAAAAGACACATGCAACCGATGGCGTGACCATTACCCAAGAAGAAACGCAAAAGGAGATGCAACAAGCCCTTCGAGAGTTGTTGCTGGCTACTGCCATTTCTGTCGGCTTGATCTTTTTGGTGTTGTATCTTCAATTCTCCAGCTTGGTGCATACCCTCATCATTATGTTGGCCATTCCATTGGGGCTGTTGGGCGTGTTTCCTTCGCTCTACATATTTAACTCCACTCTTAGTGTCAATTCGGCTCTGGGGATCATCTTGCTCATCGGGATCACAGTGGCAAATTCCATTATGTTGGTGGAGAAAATCCTACATCTGCATCGAGGGGGGATTCCTCCGAGAGAAGCGATTCTGGAAACCGCTCAAAAACGAATTCGTCCGATCTTGATGACCTCTCTCATTACCATCCTCGGGATGCTGCCCATTGCCATCGGCGCGGGAGATGGAGGCAAGATCTTGCAGCCCCTTGGGATTGCAGTTTGCGGTGGACTGTGGGTCTCCTTGTTGTTTACCTTGTACCTAGTCCCCACTCTTGAATATGCGTATCTACGACGCAAGCACTGAGACTGTTATGAAAAAAACCATCTATCGATATTGTCTACTTCTTGCAATTTCTCCGTGTGCTTACAGCATCACCTTGCAGCAGGCGCAAGAGGCTGCTCTCGCCTCGAATGCAAAGCTGAAAAGTGCCGATAGCCTCTATGAAGCTGCGGAGAAAGAAAAACAAGCGAATCGGGCTGCCTTATTCCCTAAGCTTTCTGTTCAATATGAAAAAGTAAAAAACCAAGGCTCGGACAGCACGAGTGCGCAACAAAACTCCATGGTTGAAGTGCGAGCAGACATCAAAAATCCTTTTTCTCACCATGCCCTCCAAGGGGCACAGGATTTGGAGCAAAAAGATATTCAACTTTCTAAAGAGGAGCAAAGAAACCAAATCCTACATAAGACCCGATTGGCATATTTTAAAGTGGGGTTGATTGATCTCCAACTCAATTATGCAAAAAATACTTTGCAATCTCGAAAAAAAGAACTCGACATCGTGAAGAGAAAAAGTGAAGGAAACCTGCTATCGTCCAATGACAAAGAACGGGTAGAGCGAGAGTTTAACAAACAGAAGCAAAAGATAGATATCCTTGAGCTGAAGGTAGCTGCACAGTATGAAGTGATCGAACAGTACATTCAATATAAAGTAGACAGAAATACCCTGGAAACTCCATTTCCGACTACCTTTACGTTACCTGATCTCCCTCCCCAACAGAGAGGGGTTCCTATTTCTGCAAAGAAGATCGAAGTAGAACGCGAAAAGGGTCAAAATTTACTGTATCAAGAACGCATGAAGTGGACCCCCGATTTTTTTGGTTCTTATCAGAAGGGAAGAAGAGAAGGGGAGCTAGATACCGAAGCCTTCCTCCTGGGCTTTACGTGGAATGTATCTGCAGCACCGTATTTTAAACAAAGAGCCATTTCCTTTCGCATCCAATCTGCGGAGTTCTTATATGCCCAAGAAGTGCAGGATCAGAAAGATTTGGTTACCAAGGCATTTCAAGAGCTGAAAGAAACACTGGCTACCCTCAAAAGTCAGAAAGATATCATCTCATCCAGTGAAAAAATTGTGAAAGAAAGCCTTCGCCAGCATGACCTAGGCGGCATTCCCCTGCGAACCTATCAAGAAGACTTCGAAACCTGGACCCATGATTCGGAGCGTGAACTGGAGCTTCGCTACCAAGCGGTGGAAAAGTTAGCAGAGCTTTCGCTTCTCACAGAAGATGAACATCTGTTCTATAAAGGGCTGAAGTAATTTTCTTTTTCTTTTTCTTTTTCTTTTTCTTTTTCTTTTTCTTTTCTGGAAACCAGCTGCGCAGTTTTCCAGACCTTCCTTGCCTCGCAAGGGGAAATCGAGGATGTATTTCCAGAACGACACGTCAAGGCCGGCGCTCGCTCGGGGCCTCCCACCCTCTCTCAATCGCAGAGCTAATCCTCGTCAGAGAATCTAGAACGTCCGCTGCGCTTTCGACCCGGGCAGGTCCCCCCAAGCGGCTGCCCTTGACGCGTCGTTCTGGAAACACATCTCCGATCTCTCGCTGCTACCAGATCTTTGCAGCTACGGGAGAGAGTGATTGGATTCCTTTCAGTTACCATTTGAGGGGCCAAGGGCAGCCGCTTGGGAGGACCTACCCGGGTCACAAATCGCAGCCTGGTTTTTACTGTCCATGACTAGAATACTATCTGCGATTTTGAGAGGGTGGGAGGCCCCGAGCGAGCGCCGGCCTTGGCATCTAACATGGTAACGGAACGGAATCCTATCTCTCTCCCATCGCGAGGCAAGGAGGTGTGGAAACTGCGCAGCTGGTTCCACAAAGAAAAGAAAAGAAAAGAAGAAAAGAAGAAAAGAAGAAAAGAAGAAAAGAAGAAAAGAAGAAAAGAAGAAAAGAAGAAATTATTTTACAGGACGTGTCCACACCCATGTAAGCTCATGCTTGTTCTGACTGAGATGTCCAAGCCACCCACCGGGAATCGCGAGAAAAGAATCGATGATTCCGTAATGCTCGCGTCCTTGGAACTTTAGCGTACAGACCGCATGCTGAATCGAAGAAGGCAAGACACTGGTACTCACCCACTCGTAGAGTTTTTCTGGATAACAAATCACATCACAGAACAACCAACTGGCCTCTGGGTACGCAGATAGATCCACGCGAAAGGCATCGGCTTCTACAAACTCCACTTCAGAGGCTTGCATAAGATCCTCCCGCAAAGGACTTCGATCAAAGGCTTTCACAGAGGCACCCAGTCGCTGCAGCACCCAGGTCCATCCTCCAGGAGACGCACCAAGATCGAGACAAACCTCTCCCTTCTGTGGGGCAACCCCAAGTCGAGTGAAGGCCTCCCAAAGTTTCAAATAGGCTCTGTTCGGAGGACCCAATCGGTCCTCTACAAATTCCCACTCTCCATTCGGTCGAGGACTCGTACACTGAGGCGACGCAAGCACACGATGATCATCGAGCAGTCTCCACGATCCCAACGGGGGATAGGTGGTAGGCTTTCCCGTAAACACGATGGGCTTGGCTCCAACATGGGGCAATGCTTTTTGGATATACGAAGCCCGACTTGATCCTGCTGGAAGGTAGGGCCACCAGCTGCGTTGCAAGGAAGTTAACGCCTTGGCACACTCTAAGATGGACTCAAACTGGATCTCATAGAGTTCGGACCACTGATTGGCAGCCCAACGCGCAAGGAATGCATCCTCGATCTTGCCCCAAAACAGACGGTCCTGACGGGTGTACACCCGCCCTGCGAGTCGCTCTTCAAAGAGAGCTTCCAACCCGAGGGGAGCAAGATACGCAATTTGATTGTGGAGACGTTGAAGTTGGTACAAGAGAAGTTACCTATTGAGTCGGACCATGTTGCGACGCCCACGTGCTTAAGGCAATGCCTGCAGCTACGCTTACATTCAAACTCGCTACTGCAGCAGTACCCGGAATGCACAACCGCTTCGACAGGAGCGCTTCTACCGGTTTTGAAAGCCCTGTAACTTCATGCCCCAGCACCATCACTACTTTTTCAGGCAGCTTCGTCTTATACATAGACTCGGAGGCATGGCTTGAAAAGCCCACAATCGACCAGCCCATCTTCTGCATTTCCTGCAAAAACAGAGCCTTCTTCTCCACCGCAACTAGCTGAAGGGACTCGGTACCACCCTCGCTCAAGCGTATCCAAGAAGCCGACAGGCGAGGCAACTCTCCTACCTGCCCGATGAGATACGTAGCCCCAAAATGGGCCATGCTTCGAGAAATGGCACCCAAATTATGAGGATTTCCCACTCCATCGGCAAAAATAATTGGGCCCTTTGCAGGGCTTTTCTTCATCTGTTGCAAGAAGGCTTCCCCACTCAACGGCTCTGGAAACCGAGCAAGCAAGGCGAAGCCCTCATGATGCACAGACCCGGTAACCTTCTCCAAGGCCTCTGGTTCTACGATGTGGTAGGCTTTCTTCTGTGCGGCACAGGCACGCAAAATATCTTTGCATTCTGGCATCTTAGACTGTGTACAATAAGCTCGGACCACCGATTCAGGGCGCGCCTTCCACAGGGCCAAGCAGGAACGCATCCCGTAAATTAAGAGCTCAAATGATGCTGTAGACATAGGGTCCTCAACTGAGTGGTATTGCTTTTATCTTAACCCAAATCGAGGGCCACGAGGCATCTCTTTAGGGATAATGGGTATAGCAGAAAATCGCCCTTTTTTCCTACCCAATACTTTGATACTCTCACGGCTCTTGCATCCCTTGCACACGAACGATTGGATCCTAACTTTGCCCACTGATAAACCCAAAGTCGAACCGGCCTACAAAAGTAAAATCGAACCAGCTGTAACTAGCTGGTATCAAACCCTATTAAGCCTCGATAAGAAGCTTCGTAAAAACCCGGTACGCACCAAGGTGTTGCGACAGTGGATGGCATTCTACGGGAATGAAATCAAAGACTTGCGACTCATCTATACCAAGGGCAGGGACCAGCTGGATTTTTCCCTGCTTCAGCATGCCAGAACCGCATTTGCCTACATGCTTGGGTTCCATCTCCCTAACTTTGCTCGGGTCTACCGACTCATCGAGCGAGTAGAGCGTACCTATGGTCTTCAAGCCTACCTCGAGAAACAGACCTGTCACCTCTACGACATCGGATGCGGAACGGGGGCCTTTGCCCACGCTTTCTTAACAATTTTTCCTCTGAAAAAAGCTCGAGTCAGTTTGCTAGATCCCAATCGACACCTGCTCAAACTGGCCATGGATGTAATGAAGTCCACGGGAGCGGAGAGCAAAGCCATTCAATGCAAAGCCCATGAGCTCCGCATGCCGCAAGGCTCCGAGGAGACCTCCCTCTTCTTGTTTGGCAACGTCCTCAATCAGATTCAAAATCCCGAGAAGCGCTACACCGCATTCATCGACCAGCTCCTGATGCAAGTCAAACGCAACGCCATGGTATTCATCATCGAACCGGCAACAGAAGATTCTGCCATCGCCATGATGCGCCTGCGTGATCAACTCGTAGGCGGAGGCTTTGTACCGCTATACCCATGCCCTCACTCCATGCCATGCCCCCTGCTTGGAACACGAGATCGTTGCTACAGCGACTTTCCGTTGCTTGCGATTCCAGAGATGAAGTGGCTGGATGAACAAACCGGCGTGAAGCGACACGTGTTCTCTGCGGCCGCCTATTGCTTTGCCTCTCCCTCTGTGGCCCAAGCCTTACAAGTAGTCCCTGCAATTCCTGTGCTCGTTGGAAAACCGATCGTGCAAGACAAAAAAGTGGGCATGCTCTGCACCCCTGCAGGTACTATCGAAAGAAAACCACTCAGTGGCTCCAAGAAAATGCGCGGAGAGAAGACAATTCTCATCGAAGTATAGTTGAGAAAGGGGATACTCCACGGGCTCTCGTCGGGGACACTCGCATCGGGTGTCCCCTCTGGAGGCTTCAGACAACTTCTTATAATTTACTTATGGCAGCCTTCTACAATTCCTCTGATAAATCCATCTTTAGACCGAGTATACTCTCCCCTCGCCTTGCCCTCTTTCCATAGAGCCATCTTCAACGCCTGATATTTTTCAACCAAGCTTTGATCCGCACGTAGTGCATCCCGAAATATCAGGAAACGATTGATGTGAGGATGCCCAGAACAAAAGACGTGCAGATGAACAAAATCCGTTGTCTCTTCGTTGTCATAGAAGGAGAAGAAATGACGATTTGGATCTGCCTCCGCTTGATTGATACGACTGACGGCATCGCCCTTATAGGTGAAGCCCAGCTTTTCAAACCAAGGAATCGAGGCTTCGAGTTCAGATCGATTTTCAAATATTGCCAATACATCTAAAATCAGTTTTGAAGAAAGACCCGGAATGCTTGTACTCCCCACATGTTCAATCCGAAAGAGGAGCTCTGCAGGAAGAAAACTTTCTATTTTGTTTTTTACCCATTCAAAAGCGGCCTGCCACTCCGACTGATAGGGCTTGATATCCACTGATTTACGCTTCATTCCTAGATGAAGCGAGGATAAATGCGCAGTAATTTCCTCTTTTGATTTTCTTCTGACTTCCTCTGTATTTAGTCCCATCTCTTATTTCCGTTCTCGTATGATTTAGCAAGATTGGGGACACCCGCATCGGGTGTCCCCAATCTTGCTAAATCCCATTTATTACAATTATTCACAAAAATCCATATTTTTATGATAGGTCTCTGGCAAGAAAATCAAAGCAATAAAAGAAATTGAAAGACATAGAAAGCCAAGAAGAGCAGCTGCAGAAAGAATGCCAATATACGGTTTTAGATATTGAAATAATAAGGTGATGGGCACCACCATACCTCGCACAAAATTGGGCACCGTGGTCGCAACGGTAGCTCGAAAGTTGGTGCCAAACTCCTCTGCTGCAATGGTGACAAATACAGCCCAATATCCACTGGAAAATCCAAGAGCGATGCACAATCCGTAATAAGAAGAAACTTGAATCCCGTAAGAGATAAATAGAATACTCACCATCACAGTGGTTAAAAGTAGAAATAGAAGCATGGCTTTTTTACGAGACTGCCAAATCTGACTGATCCAACCACTTGCAAAGTCTCCAAAAATAAGTCCGAGGTAGCAAAACAAAATCGCTTTTCCGGGCGCAATCTCTCCTTGCACCTGCAAGGCTCTCGCAATTTCTGGAGAGAACGTAATAAGAATCCCCACTACGTACCACAAGGGAACACCGATCAAGATGCAGACGAGATACCGCTTCAATCTTGCCCGTGTGGCAAAAAGATCAAAGAAATTGCTGCGTGTAAAATTGTGCGTTTGAAGTTTCTGGTACAAAGCAGACTCATGCACACCAAGTCGAAGCGCTAGGAGACATAGACCCAGCGCACCTCCCACAAAAAAATTCGTGCGCCATGGGAAATACTCTGCAAGGAGCCCAGCAAAGACAGCCCCTGAAACCCCCACCGTGGCCACGATCATGGTGGCATATCCTCGTGATTTTTGGGGGATGCTTTCTGTCACAAGCGTAATACCGGCCCCCAACTCACCTGCTAATCCGATGCCCGCAATAAAACGCCAGACAGCATAGGCTCCTACACTTTCCACAAATCCATTGGCGATGTTAGCAAGGGAGTACAGCAAGATCGAACCAAACAAAACGGAAAGCCGCCCTTTTTTATCTCCCAAGACACCCCAAAAAATCCCACCGACGAGCATGCCTGACATTTGCATATTGAGAAGAAAGACACCTTTATCCATCAGGTCTGTGCCTGATAACCCCAAGTCTTGCAAACTACTGATACGTACGACGCTGAATAATACGAGATCGTAGATATCTACAAAATACCCAAGCGCTGCAACAAGGACGAGTAAAGCTTGGCCCCTCAGATTTGGCATGTACAACCCCCGTAATTATGGATATATTTTTTCGAGTGTAGCATGTGTGAACAAGAAAAAAATGGGGTTTTAAAATAAAAGATCGATTGCAGAAATATGAAATCGAACACACACTCCTTTTCCATCTTCACCAGGAAATTCATATTTTAGTACGGTTGGTAACGACTGCATTGCTTTTTGAAAAAGAGCCTTCCATTTTTTTTGAAGAAAAAATTAGACACGTGGTTGAAAATCTTCTTTCTACTTTACTCCCTCTCTACGAAGAAAACCCCAACCAAAAAATTGAGGCGATCATAAATTCCCTACTTCAAGACATTCAAGACCTCGGCCCTATTTTTCATTCGGACATTGAAGCTGCACTCGACAACGATCCTGCGACAAATGATGTATTAGAAATTGTTCTTTGCTATCCAGGTTGCAAAGCGGTTCGGTATTATCGAATTGCACATATCTTTTACCGACATAAAATCCCACTATTGCCCCGCATGATTGCTGAACTTTCCCATGAGATCACCGGCATTGACATTCATCCCGGCGCCAAAATCTCAACGCATTTTTTTATTGATCATGGAACCGGTGTTGTAATAGGTGAGACTGCGGTGATTGGGAGTCGAGTTACCCTCTATCAAGGGGTTACACTCGGCGCCAAACGCATTCCACGCGATTCGACAGGTGCGATTATTCATGGGCAAATACGGCACCCCACGATCGAAGATGGTGTGACTATTTATTCGGGGGCCACGATTCTTGGACCCATTTGCATCGGTAAACAATCGATTATTGGCGGTAACGTTTGGTTGACGGAGGATGTACCTGCCTATAGCCGCGTGACCCAACAACGCTACCACGCTTCTTCTTTCTCTCACGGAGATGGGATTTAATCTTCTTTTCAAAAACAGAATACAAGGAGACTTTTTTATGCTCGAACGACGCCAGCGCCCTAAGATTTCCAACAGCATTCTGGATACCATCGGCAACACCCCTCTCGTTCGTCTAACGAAGATGGGTCGAGAATATCCGGTAGATATTCTCTTGAAGTTAGAATTTTTCAACCCTCTATCCAGCGTGAAAGATCGAATCGGACTTGCCATGATCGAAACCGCTGAAAACGAGGGGATCCTTACACCAGGGACAACGATCGTTGAGCCGACAAGTGGCAATACAGGGATTGCTTTGGCCTTTGTTGCGGCGCAAAAGGGGTACCCTTTGATCCTCACCATGCCCGAAACCATGAGTATGGAGCGACGCAAGATGCTGAAGGCCCTAGGGGCTCAGCTGGTACTGACACCAGGTGACAAGGGTATGAAGGGTGCCATTGCGAAGGCCGAAGAAATTAAAGCGGAGCACCCAGAATACTTCATGCCACAGCAATTCAAAAATCAGGCCAATGTACAGGTACACCAAGAAACCACAGCTCTTGAGATTTGGGACGATACCGATGGCAACGTAGACATGATCATTGCAGGCGTTGGCACAGGGGGATCGATCATCGGTACTGCCAGCGTCATCAAACAGCTCAAGCCAAGCTTTAAGGCAATTGCCGTCGAACCGAAAGATTCTCCCGTATTGTCGGGTGGCGCACCGGGGGCTCACAAAATTCAAGGGTTAGGTGCAGGATTTATACCTGAAATTATTGATGCCACACTGATTGATGAAATCATCCAAGTGTCCAACGAAGAATCAGGATACTGGGCACGCCGCCTTGCCAAAGAAGAGGGTATTTTTGCAGGGATCTCTTCCGGAGCCGCACTGGCTGCAGCTTTTCACGTAGCCAAACGAGCCGAAAACGAAGGCAAGCAAATTGTAGTCATGATTCCAAGCACAGGGGAACGATATCTCTCTACTTGGCTGTATGAGGAGGCTTGAATCATCGATCCTCAATAATTTCCATCTGCACACTGCGCTTTTCAACCCCTCCCAAAAAATGCCCAGCTGTAGCCATATAATTTTGGCGAGGGCCCTACCATCTTTTGTCAATCACCAGATGTCATTATGACAAAAGGGAACCATTTATTATTGTTGGCCTTATATATTGCCATGGTAGAATCCATAGTATATACAATAGGAACAAAAAATGCAATTTCAACTTACAAATACAGATGGAAAAATCGAAAAAATCCTGAAGGAAAGAGGCGTTAATCTTCTAGATATTAAGGAAAAATTAGACCAGGGAGATTGGCTGGCTGTATATAAACACCCCTCTCGAGACGAACAAATCATTTACGTTGTGGAAATAGATCATTATTGTTGGCTTGTTCCTGTTGTAAAGGAAGATCTTACAATCAAGACTGCTTTTCCATCTAGAAAAATGACAAAGAAATATGTAGGAAACAGACCATGAAAAAGAAAAAAATGAACACCTCAATTCTCGTTGAGGGGGATGAAATAGCAAAATCATTTGAAAAAAACCATGAGGCTTGGGAGAGCGTTTCTCAAGAAGAACAAGATGAACTTAGAAAACGCCTTCGGCCTTCACGAGAAAAAAGAATTTCAATTCGAATTTCTACTGAGGTGCTACATAAAATTCAAGAAATCGCAGATGCAGAAGGTATGCCGTACCAAACCCTTATTAACAGCCACCTTCATAAGCTAGCTACAGCGAAATCTGACTTTGATGCATTAGAAAAAAAAGTAAAATTCTTATCGGAAGAAATCACAGAAATAAAAAGGAAGATTGCCTAGTAACGGGTGGATGATTTCCTCTGTTCGTCATCCCTCGCTGTAGCGAAGGATCTCCCAACGTGGAGATCATCGCAATACAGACTGGATCTCCTCGATAATCTCCGTCTGTGCACTGCGCTTTTCCACCTCTCCCAAAAAATGCCCAGCTGTAGCCGTGTAATTTCGGTGTGTGCCCTCAATGTAGGCCACTTGTGCCCAAGTAGGGAGATTGATAAAAACAAAAGCCAAGTAAGAGATATCGGCCTCCATTAGCTTTGCCAACACTTTCTTAGCTCCTTCGGACAATGCAGTGGTACGAGAGACTGCATAGTAGAACAGGATATCCACTTGAGAACCTACGATGGGCATCGGATGGGTTACCAAATGTTCAAAAATCCGAGAGCAAGTCAACAAATCCACATGCACCAAATTGAGCTGACGCAATTCCTCAGGAGAAGCCAATGCGAGATAGCTCAAAAAATCCTCTGCTGCACGACTTGGCATCAGCGTAGCCATGGCCTCTGCAAAGGCTGGGTGATGCACGGTAAACAGCCCCTTCTTTACAATCGTGTACGCAGTAACAAGCCGATTGCTTGCTACCGCTTGTGCCATCTCTGGAAATAGATCATCGGACAAAGTGTCCTCTTTCAAATCTTCTGTCAGCCTACGATCGATTTCCTTTGCCATCAAATCTCCCGGCAACGATGCTGCCAAACGCCAGGCCAGCCGTTGTGCATGGGGGCGCTCACTTCGCACCAAAATCGCAAAGAGCTTATGCGGCTCTGCATGATTGAGGCTTTGATACAATCGCATCGCATTCACCAAACTATTAGCGGGCCACAGCAAAAAATTCTTTCCAATCAAATGAAACAATTCATTTCCAGCTTGGGTTTTCTCTTTTCGCTTCTGCAGCAAACGCCTTACATGCTCCAAGGTTTCATCCCCAAAGGTAATCGCAGCTTCCAATGCTTCCGCTCGGGGCATGGCAGAGGTGATGACGGGTGGTTTTTTCTCTTCGGATTGAAAAGAAACACACTGGGTCAAAAAAGCCGACATAATTGCAACTGCGAAAACTCTTTTCATGTTTCATCCAATCGAAAATAAAGAGGGAGTTCTTTTTCTATTTGTTGAATCAGCGCTGCAGGTGCTGCTGGTACTGTGCATAGTCGCAAATGGCAAATTCGATTTTCACCCAATTGGCTAAACCGCACGGTTGAAATCCCTAGTTGCTGATGCAGATGAAACAAGGCAGTTCCATCGAGCACACACAAGGCTTCGTGTCTGCTGCTTGGCACAGCCCCTTCAACGGGAATCGCGAAAGCAGCTGCAAATCGAAGCACGTAGCGAGTGGGCCGATCCACCCGGCGCAACATAGCATCCGGGGCACGTACACACCAGCGAACAAATCGAAGCTGGTTTTGGGTATACAACAATATCGCAATCAGGAAGACGAAAGCGCCCCCCGCGAAAGAATGAACAATCAGGGTAAGAAGATCCAATCGTGCCTCAATCTGGCTGGGTTAGCATCCGCAAACTTTGCTGGATGAAAGAAGACAACTCGGGGCAACGATCACTTGCAGCCTCTACACAGCGACGCAACTCCGCTGTCTCGGATGCCCGACAATAACGCGCTGCCAATTCCAACACTTCAAGGTGCAACAACCATTCCTCTGGATACGCCTGCAACGCACTCGCACCTATGCCAAGGATCTGCTGCGCTGTCAACGAATCCGGAGTCTGGCGACAATTGCGTATCTGCTGGTAGAGAGCAAACATGCGCAGCTCGCTTTCCGTATAAGGAAGCGCACGCCCTGGGGAGGAACTCGCAGCCCCAAGAGCAAAGCCCCCATACGCGCCCCAATCTGCAGGACCCCCGTATACGCTCTGCGCGGTAGTACCCACCAGCATATCAAAGTCACCCCAATCCGGATGAAACAGACAGTCCCCGTTCCATACTACCTCAGCCTCCCGCCACGATAGCAAGAGGAGGGCCCCCGCCTGACTCCGCACCCAGTGATGCAGCACACCAGCCACACGTACACCGGAGGCAAAGACCAGCGCGCAACGCTTGCCTTGATGCAATTCCAAGGCAGAGAGATCGGCATCCGTAAGGCGATGGGGCTCTTTGCTCGTTCCTTTCCACGCCCCCAGCGGCGAGCTAAATCCATCGGGATGCTGCGCGCGCCCCTGACCCGGGAGTTCTTTCTCACCCTCACAGATTTGCACGGCACCTCGCCAGCGGGCATAAGCGGCTTGCCCCTCATGCTGGCGGTAAGATTCCAAGATCCCCGAGACTGCAACTCCAGACTCCCAGAGCGCCGTGGTCACCGCCTGGCTTTTCTGTGCGGTAGCCAGGCCATATTCTCCACCCCGGCGAAAGGACAGAGTGGCTTCAAGCTCTAGCAATACCTCGAGCAGGTGGGCAAAATCCCTGGCCACAAAAAGCTGGGGCTGAGGCTCTGTGATGTCATACCCCTGCTCGATACAAGCGAGAGAGAGTGGCATCTTTCGCACACTCACCCCCAAACAGGACTTTGCTTCTGCGAGAGAGGACAGGAGCCCTGCGCCAAAAATCTTGGGGGCTTTGAGGGAGCCCACGAGCCCATACTCTGCAGTCCACCAATTCATTCTCGCAACCTTGGCAGCTTCTGAGACCCAGGAAACCTTACTGTTTGCCTCTTCGAGTTCCGCTTGGGCTTGGGCAATTTCTGCGGGGCTGCAATCGGGACTCTCTTTGGTATCCGATAATTTACGGATGGCTTCATAGACCTGCACATCCTCTGCGGAAAAAATCGCCTTTTTTGCAAGGGTGGCATAGCGAGTCAAGTACCGAGCGTATTCTGCATCTGCCAAGATCGGCGCATGACCCGCAGCCTCGTGCACAATATCAGGAGCCGGCGTATACGACACGTGAGCTAATGTGCGCATATCCGCAGCGATGGGCAGAATTTTGCGCGCCTGAAAGTCCAAGAATGCGAGTGGGGGAATAAATCCACGCACACACACCGCACCCCACCCGAACTCGGAAAGCACCCGATCGATCTCTTCGATACGAGGGATTTCTTGGATAGGGATCCCAGTTTTTTGCAGCCCTTCCAAATACACGGAATGAGCAGATTTTGAAAACAGGGCTCTGGCATTGCGCATAATAAAACGCCAGGTGGCTTGTTCCACAGGGGTATATCGCTCGTAGACTTGTTCCACGACGTAAGGCTGTAAATGGGGCGGAATCTCTGTACGAGTATGATGGATTGACATCTCACTCCCTTTTGCGACGAAAATAAGCAGCCACCAACACCGGGCTAAAAAGCATAAGGACTAACAAGCCGGAGTTCCTCTCTCCAACCTGAAAACCAGACAGACCGATCATACCGCATCCACGTTGCACTCGTTCTGGCAATGGTTCATACGCTCTTTCCGCGGATACGTCTTCTCCTTTCAAGAACTGTACAACATCTAGTTTGCCATGGCCAAGCAGAGGACGCTTCTCCCCATCCACCTCCACCAGGTAGGCATCCGCATTAATTCCATCTTCTGCTGCAGGGTCATAGAGGGAAGAATTGGCGGATTGAAGCAGAGCTTGGCGGCGCTTGGCGGCGGAAAACTCCGGGTACAGTGCAGCATGAAACCCCAAAACCCCTGCGACAAAGGGAGCTGCCATGGAGGTGCCCTGACTCAAGCCCAGCCCAGAACCAGGAATTAAGGAAAGAATCAGCCCCTGGGGTTCTCCCTCATCTCCTCCCGGTGCTGCAATATCCACCCAAGAACCAAAGTTGGCATAGGCAGCTTTTTGGCCCGCCCTCGTCAGTGCGGTTACTGCGATCACCTGTGAAAAGGCCGCGGGAAACATTCGCTCTTCCGTATCCTCATTACCAGCTGCGGCAACGAGCAGGGTGCCTTGCTCGTAGAGTCTCTCAATATAAAATTCCACAATGCGAGAACGGTGTTTTTTTCCGAAGGAGGCGTTGATTGCTGAAACAAGGCCTGGAAATTTTTCGTTGATTTTAGATATATAGATCAGGGCTTTTAAGAAGGACTCATCCGTAACCTGAGCACGCCCTCCATGGCTATCCATGACCTTCACCGGCAACACGCGACATACGGGGCACACACCCGCCCCTCCCAGCTGCACATCCCCTGCCACAAGCCCTGCCACGCTGGTACCATGGAAACAGTCTCCGCTAGGACCCTCTGGTCCGGTTGGACACGACTCTCCATGACCAAAAGTTTGAAAGGGGAAAATATCACCTGAGCCAAGAAAACCAGGTTCATTTATACCGGTGTTGCAGCCCCATTTGTCATCTTTACAACCGAATGCACCAGGCGTGGGGTTTTGCCAAATTTTATCGTGTAAAAATGCTACATGGTGAATGTCGACACCACTATCAAAGACTGCCACAACACTCTCTACCGAGACCAGAGAAGTGCGCCCTTTGAGCCACTCCATGGCCTCTGGCAATCGAATGCTTTGATTCCACCAAGGTGGGCTCTCCTGGTACAAAAGCGAGAGCCCACCCCAATCTACCGGTTGAGGCTTTGATTCAAATAATTGATAGGTTTCATTGGGCTCGATAAAAAGAACCTGCTTGGCGCCTCGTAGCGAACCCAGAAAGGTGGATAATGCCGTATGGTTTTTGGCCTCAAAACTAAAAATCCCTAGTTGGGTCAGCGGGT
The DNA here is from genome assembly GCA_947475005.1 of Deltaproteobacteria bacterium. Lineage (GTDB taxonomy): Bacteria > Bdellovibrionota_B > Oligoflexia > Oligoflexales > Bog-1112 > CANIBL01. Next base: position 169,751 of record CANJLI010000001.1, read on the forward strand.
TGCCATTTCCTCTAGATTTGGGAAAGAGAATCGGGTTTTGTGTCGAAATTTGGATTTTATCCAAAAAAGAGGCGGATATTTCTGTACCCAAAAAAGCAGGGGGGGAGCCATGGCTCATATCGATACCCACAAGCACACTTTTGCCTGTAAAGCCCGCTAGGGAATGAAATAATTCCTCATCTGCAGGCCCACACCCTAGCCAAATGCGCGCAATCAGTGTATAAAAAAGGCCCTTTACAAGCAGTCTCTGCATAACCACCTGCGATTTGGCTTGAGATTTTCGGTCTATCTACCGATGGATACTAGACTTTCATGGTTATGCCAGCTTACAGTTGGAAATAAAACTGAGACGGATCTATGGCTCAAAAAACTACAATCCAGTTGGAATCTAATCTTGTGAGCCCTTCTTATACAAAAGGTCACCCTGAGATTTACGTTGTCTCAGCTCCATCGGGGACAGGGAAAACCACGCTCAATCGACGATTGATTGCGGAGCATCCTCAGATTCAATTGACAGTGAGCCACACGACACGCAAGCAACGAGCGGGGGAAAAAAACGGGGACCACTATTGGTTTGTTTCCCCTGAAGCCTTTCAGGCATTGCTTGCAAAGAATGCGATGCTGGAACATGCCAATGTACATGGGGCCTACTATGGGACCAGCTTGCATGAAATCGAACGAATTCAGGCTCAAAACTGTGCTGTATTGTTGGAGATCGATGTGCAAGGCTGGCAGCAAGTACGATCCAAAATCCCAAGCGCAACTGCGCTGTTAATTATTCCTCCTTCCATGCACGTACTCTGGCAACGTTTGTCAGAGAGAAAAACAGATACCCCGGAACAAACCTGGAAACGGTTTCAAAACGCACGCGCTGAAATCCAGGAGTGTGAATATTTTCAGTATTTTATTGTGAATGATTCCTTAGAAATCGCCTACCAGGAACTCGAAGGACTCCTGGTAAAAAAGGCGCCTCCGGCTCTTTCTCATGCACAAGGACTTGCACATTGTAGGAAATTATTGCAAGAGTTTGATTCAGCCCCCGAGATCCAGCAATTAAAGGTACAGTATGGCGCACCTTCTACAGCCCTCCCCCGCTGAGGAATTTGACAAGCTGCTCGCCCAAGTGAAGGCGTACCTGCCTGATCCAGCGATGCTGGACTCTATTCAAAAAGCCTACGAATTTGCCGCTGAAAAACACGCAAACCAAAAACGAGTCTCTGGAGAACCCTACATTCTCCATCCTATTGCAGTGGCTCAAATCCTTACTGAATTCAAAGTAGATGCACCGACCCTACTGGCAGCAATCCTCCACGACATCGTGGAAGATACGGATGTACCCATTGAGACCATCGAAAAGATGTTTGGCAAAACAGTAGCTACGCTGGTAGGGGGACTCACAAAAATAGCCAAAATCCAGTTTAGTTCGAGCCAACACCGCATGGCCGAGAACTTTCGGAAAATGGTCCTGGCAATGGCCAAAGATCTGCGTGTTATTTTGATCAAACTCGCCGATCGGCTTCATAATATGCGCACATTGGGCTCTTTGTCTCCGGAGAAGCGCAGACGTATTGCTGAAGAAACGCTCGAGATTTATGCCCCACTTGCAAACCGATTGGGGATTTACGGATTCAAAAGTGAGCTGGAAGATCTCTGCCTCAAAGAAACCAAAAATCAAATCTATCGTGAACTTTCCAAAAAAGTTGCGGCTAAAAAGCAAGAACGAGAAAACGAAATCCTGGCAATCAAAACGATTCTTCAGGAAGAGTTGCAAAAATACCCATTTGAAACTGTCTCTGTCTATGGGCGACCGAAGCACTTTTATTCAATCTATAAGAAAATGGTGGACCGACAGCTTGCCTTTGAGGACATTCATGACCTCTTTGCCTTTCGCATTGTAGTGGGCTCTGTCAAGGAGTGCTACGAAGCTCTAGGCGTCCTCCATGCCATATGGAAACCCATGCCAGGGCGCTTCAAAGACTATATTGCCATGCCAAAGGCAAACTTGTACCAGTCTCTCCACACGACGATTGTGCGCCCCAATGGCACCCCTGTAGAGATCCAGATCCGCACCAAGGAAATGCACCATATCTGCGAGTATGGGGTTGCCGCGCACTGGAGTTATAAAGAAAGAAGTGCAACGCCACATACAGCTACAGATTTGGAAAAATTCTCGTGGCTGCGTCATATGATGGAACTGCAGCACGACGTACAGGACCCGAACGAATTTCTGGCTGCAGTAAAGCTAGACCTTTTTGAAGAGGAAATTTTTGTATTCACCCCGAAGGGTGATGTGGTCCAATTGCCCAAAGGGGCTACTGCGTTGGATTTTGCTTTTGCTGTGCATACCGATGTGGGACTCCATACGGTAGCTACAAAGGTAAATGGGCGCATTTTACCCCTGCGAGGCAAGCTGTCCAACGGAGATATTGTCGAGGTACTCACTGCCACCACACAAACGCCAAGCAAAGACTGGCTTAGTTTTGTCATCTCTTCAAAGGCTCGCAACAAAATCCGATCTCACCTGCGCAGTGAGCAGAGGGAGAAAAGCTTACAGATGGGGCGTGATCTACTCCTCCATGAGCTGGAAAAACGGCATCTCGTCTACGACACCTTGTTAAAAAATGGACAGTTTGAGAAGCTGATCAAAACCGCAAAAGAAAGCTCTCCCGACGAGCTCTTTATTGCCATCGGATATGGGCAAGTCAACGCGAAGGACCTCCTTGCGAAGGTATTGCCTTCTCAGGACGAGCCAGCGCGACTGCGTCCTTCTCAGCTGGAGTCGACACCTTCCACTCATCATGTCACCAAGCCGCCCAAAAATTCTCCTTCTAGCGTTCTCGTTTCGGGACTCGAGAATATTTTAGTCACCTTTGGGCGATGCTGTTCTCCGCTTCCTGGGGAGCCCATCATTGGCTTCATCACCCGAGGGCGTGGGGTATCGATTCATCGCAACACTTGTCCGCGCGCCTTAGACCTCGATCCCGTGCGACGCATCGATGTGCAGTGGGCCGATCCTGCTCTTTCAAAAGAAAAACACAACGCCTACCTACGGGTGGTAACCCAAGACCGCCAAGGGATTTTGGCAGAAATTACCCTTGCAATTTCCGGGTGCGGGGCTAACATCAAAAAAGCTCAAGTCCGAGTATCACCCAATATGATGGGCATCCTCGATTTTGAGCTCGATATTCATAATTTAGAACAACTCCACCGTGTCATCGCTAAGATCGAAGCCGTACCCAATGTCGTCTTTGTCGAGCGCAAAACGGGTGGTGTTTGACAAAAGGGATTCAGCTTGAAAGAAGTTATAAAGAAGGCATTAAACGGCCCACTTGGAAAAGCCTTCGATTTCCTAGTAAGCCTGGGGATTTATCCAGCTGCCTTACTTTTAAAACTTGTCCGAGCCATAGGTGTTCAAAGATTACCACAAAGCAAAAAAGCTTTGTTCAACGTAGGTCTTTTTCCTATAGCCGCCCACTATTATGAGCCTATCTTCGGCTTAACCACAGAGCAACATACAAAAATCTCCAACAAACGTTCACTGCCTGGTATAGACTGGAATCTAGATGAACAAATTACTCTTTTACAAACAATGCAATTCGCAACTAGTTTGAATCAATTGCCTTATAAAAAAACCGATCCTCTCTTGTTTCATTTAAATAATGGATCTTTCGAATCCGGCGATGCTGAATATTGGTATCAAATTATCCGCGTAAAAAAACCAAAAAGAATTTTTGAAATTGGTTCTGGAAATTCTACTTTGATGGCACGGCAAGCGATTCGAGACATCAAAGCAGAAGATCCATCCTATCAATGCAAGCATATATGTATAGAGCCATATGAAATGCCATGGCTTGAAAAAACAGGCGCTGAAATCATGCGCAATAAAGTAGAGGATCTTGAGGTCTCTTTTTTTTCAGAGCTTAAGCAAGATGACATCCTCTTTATAGATTCTAGTCACATGATTCGACCCGGCGGAGATGTTCTCTTTGAATATTTAGAAATACTCCCTACCCTCGCGCCCGGTGTGATCGTGCATATACATGATATTTTTTCTCCTCATGACTATTTAAAAGAATGGCTTGTAGATAAAGTCCTATTTTGGAATGAGCAATATTTACTAGAGGCTTTTTTATGTAATAATTCTGAGTGGAAAATTATTGGAGCTTTGAATTTTTTGCACCACTCTTATTACGATAAACTAAAAGAAGTATCCCCCTATCTTACAAAAGATAGAGAACCTGGCTCATTTTATTTACAAAAAAGGGGGGCTCCTACTATACAAATACACGACGACTTGTAACGTCAACTCCCCCTCTCAAGAGCAACCTTGGCAGTCTTTGGAGAAAAGAGGGGGCAGTAAAATAGATAGGCTATACAGATGACTAAAATCTCCATAATTACAATATTTAAGAATGAAGAAAAAAACCTTGCAGCCACGTTAAACAGTCTGTTAATTCAAACCGTTACAAATTTTGAATGTATTTTAATCAATGGGAACTCAAAAGATTCTTCTTTGCAAATTATAGAAGAATGCATAGGCTCTGACTCTCGTTTTCATGTCTATAATGAAGAGAGCCAAGGAATTTCAAATGCCTTCAATCAGGCTATACGGCTTGCAAAATCACCTTTTTTATTATTTTTAAATGGTGGAGATTGCCTCTCTCGTCCAGATGCTTTGTCTATTCTATACAACTTATCAAAACTATATCCTAATTCCATTGTTTCATGTCATAGCGAATATATAACAGAATCCGGAGAAAAAACAAAAAAATACTACCCCCCCTCTCCGTTCCAAGTAAAAAATCTTGAGTGGTATTGTGCAATTTCGCACCAAGCTACTTTAATCCCTCTTTCTTTTTTCAACCTATATGGAGGATATATCCCCTCATTTCAAATTGCCATGGATTATGAACTATGGCTCAGAGCCGCACACTTAAAATACCCGATAGTTGCTTCGAATGAAGTAATTGCTTATCATCGCGAAGGTGGAGCAAGTTTTAAAAATATCAATCGAGGAAGAAAAGAACAAGTGTGCACCAGGCTCCTTCATCTGCCAACATGGAGATGGAGCCTCTTAAAAGATGTGATCCAACTCGGACTGACTATGCTGCCTAGTAGGATCTATTAATGGCTGTTGAACTCGTAATATTGGAAGACTCAAGCCAAGCAATCTTTGGTGGTGGACAAAGAATTACACTGGAGATGATAAACTGTATACAAACAGAATGTTCTTTTGTGCTCATCGATACTTGTGATAGCCCTTGGCACAAAAAAATTATAGGTGAAGACGCATCTGTTATCTCCCTACATTTAGGCAAATACTTCACAAATCCAATTTTATTTAATTTCTTTTTCTTTTTTCTTAGCACTTGGAAAGTAATATGTTTAAAGCCCACTTATCTATATATAACAACTAGAAAAAATTTAATCCCTGCTTTATTCATAAAATGTATTCGCCCTAACACAACGATTATCTACCACTATCACCTATTAACTGGAGATTCATGGTTTTGGTCCCTATATGATACGCTAGTTGCTGGGATTTCTACTCATTTAATTTTTACTAGCCAGTATACGTTATCTATATACAAAGAAAAAAGATGGAGATTGATAAAGTATATAGAGAACAGATGTCTAATAGCGCCAATACCACCATCAAAGTGGGCTGACTCCCACTTCACCAACCTTAAAATACCTATTAATCCAATTGTTATTGGATTTGTAGGGAAAATAACAGAAAAAAAGGGGGTTTTATTATTTATTGAAGCTTTAAAAAAATTACCACTTGAGTTAAATTGGCAGGGGATAATAGCCGGGAGCGGTCCATTAAGCGATGTAATAAAAGAAGAGTGCTCCAAAAAGTACTGGAATGGAAGAATCCAATATCTAGGCCCAATAGAGACTAATGCGGATTTTTATGCAACATTATCAATTCTGACTATACCAACCTTTACGGATACAGAAAGTTTAGGATTAAGCGCTTTAGAAGGGATTCAAGCAGGCATCCCCACGTTAGTCGCAGACAAAGGAAATTTACATTTTTTCATCTTAGATGGCCTCGCCTACCCTCTTACAAAACCAAACCCTACATACATTGCTAAAGAAATATATAAATTATATGAAATGTTAAAAAAATCCCAAAAAAGAGAACCGCACAAATCAATCAAAAATGACAGAGAAAACTACAAAAAATTCTTTCTCCAAATTTTTAAAAAAGGTTAATCAGAACTGTGCAAAATCCATTTTTTCTATTCAACAAAAAAGAACTCTGTGTAGCTCTTTTCTTTTTTGCCGTAAGTTTGGAACGATACAAATTTTTAGCATCAGGGATCAAGACGGTCCATATATTCTATTTATTAGTGGTTCTTCTATACCCTCTCTCTAAAATAAATGCGATAAAATTTAATCTACTTGAAGCTATCACTCTCATGCTCTATTTTTTTAGCCTTTGGTTTAGCTTGCTTGTCTCTACAAATATTTCTAAATCTTTTCTCTGGTCTATACATCTTTCCTTGATTTTAAGTGTTCCATTTTTATTAGGAAATTTATTCCGGCCGACACTACACGAAATAATAAAGGGAACCTGTATAGGTGCCGTCCCAGCAGCTTGTATTGGAATATTCCAAATTATCTATTACATAATTTATCCTGAAGCGATGGGTTATAATAAATTTCCGCGAATCTATGGGTCAGCGTATGAATCTGGAAATTATGCTCATATTCTGTTTTTTGGATGTATACCACTACTCTTATGTTTTTTTAACTTGTATAAAAAAGAAGGTAAAGGAAATAAACTAATCTTAGGTTTTTCAATCCTTAACACTACCATGCTTATTCTTAGTACAGGTCGAACAGGCTGGCTCTGTTTTTTTACATTCATATTTCTATGCGCCACTTATCAACCCTCTATAAAAAAAATAAAAACATTTCTGTCTTTTCTTACTTTTTTATTTGTTTTCCCTCTTGTAAATTCTTCTTTTAGAGAGCTTTTTCTAGATTATTTCAATCGCAACCTTTCGGATGACCCCAGAATAGAAGGTATGAAAATAGGCTGGCAAATTGCTATGAATAATCCTTTTTTTGGCGTTGGACTTGGGGGATTTGGGGCTGCAGTAAAAAAAGACGCCCCTATATATTGGAACACAATAAGGGATACACTCATTGAGTCAAAAAAGGCAACCCTTGAATGGGAGCTAACCCCATTTAACTCATTAATAGAGCATATAGACAATTTTGGTTTCTTTGGTCTATCTTGGTTAATTCTTGGCTACATTTGCCTTTTGCGCAGTTGTCGTAATTCAGATAAAATAATTTATTTGTTTATTTTACTATCAGGAATAGCAGGAACTTTTCCAAACCAAAGTTTATTTCGATCTTATGTTGTCTTTATACCACTTTTATACTACGGCTCTATGGTTCGAAATAGGAGTATTCCAGCATGAGTTTACAGAAAAGAAATAAAAAAAACTCCCTGCTCATGCTTGTCTCTAGCTATCCCCCAGCCAAAGGGGGGGTTCAAATTGTTGCGCAACAATATGCTCAATTATATAAGGAACTCGGCTATTGTGTACAAATCATTACAACTGATGCACGACAAACTCAGAGGAAAAAAGAAAGAATTGGAGCATTTGGAGAAAAAATCACTTCGTTTAGAGTGGATTTAAATATTCAATCTGTTCCATTCTCTTGGGGGTTCTTTATGGAAACCCTTAAAATAGCCTCAAAACTAGAGAAAAACTTTCACCTACTCATTCACCACCCCGCCCCCCAAGACTCTTTACTGTCCATCATTCTTTTTTTATTGTTTAGATGTAAACTCCGAATTGTTTTTCACGCTGAAATCGTGAATAAAAACAAGATATTGACTTTTTTTTCTGAACCATTTGTCAAATTATCTCTTTTCCTTGCACATCAAATCATTTTTACAACAAAAAAAATGAAAGATTTATGCCAAGATCGATATAAAGTAAATGGGAAATCCTTTGTAATTTCAATAGCTAACACATCTACCATAGAAGAGAAAATCCTCCCCAAAAAAAGAGTCCTCAACAAAGCTCTGCAACTAATTTTTATTGGCCGATTAGTCCCCTACAAGGGGCTCTCTTTCTTAATAGAATCTCTTTCTGGCATAGATGGTGTATATTTAAATATCGTCGGAGATGGGAAAAATAAAACCGAAATAGAGGCTCTTATTCATAAATTTAACCTGTCAAAAAAAATAACCCTATACGGAAATTTATGTGACAAAGAAAAACATTATCTTTTAAAAGAAGCTGATGTTTTTATATTTCCAAGTATTACAAAGGCGGAAGCTTTCGGGATTGCTCAAATTGAAGCTATGCAGTTTGGATTGCCAGTTATTAATACCAATATTCCATCAGGAGTCCCCGAAGTTTCTAAACATGGCGTATCAGGATTGACAGTATCACCGCGCAACACGAACGAGCTAAAAGAATCTATCGTCAGGCTAAGAGATGATCCTATTCTTTATCAAAAGTTATCTAAAGGAGCTATATCTAGATCTAAAGATTTTCACTTAGATATAATCCGAGCTCAATTTAAAACAATTACACCAGAAAAGATTGAAACATGGAACTAAATGAATCAACTACGAAATTGACGAATTCACAATCATTACTAGGGATTGTCACAAAAAATTGGAAAATATTTTCTTTATTTTCTATACTCGGTGGTATTTCAGGATTTTTTTATGTAAAATCCATACAATTTTTTCACCATAAGCTCGTATTCCAAACAATCAAATTTGAGCAAACTTTAGAAACCCCAGAAAAGATAAACTCACAGTTAAAACTGCTTTTTAATAATGAAAGCATGTGTAAAAAATTCAGCGAATCATATGTAAAAAAATTACAAGAATCTGGTCTTGTGGATGGCATAAGGTTTATAAGTTTTATATCATCCACAGATGCTTCAAAAACTTTAACAAATTATTTATTAAACAAAAACTCATCAGAAATCGCTCAAAAAAGCCCTCTCTCTATAGAAAGTGATAATAACGGAAATTATATTTTTTCTTTCTCCTCAACCATCCTGCAAAAGGAAGAACTGATAAAAATTGCAACCATTTTTATCGAGCCGTTCAATTCAACCATCTATGAATTTAATAAATTTATAAATAAAAGATTAGCTATTATAGCTTCGAATAAAGTAAAAAACCTTCAAACTATACTTAACTCTATTCATTATGAAGACAAGAAAATAGCAGATGAAAAAGTCGAGAATCAATTCAATATTTTAAATATTTATAAAAAAATTCAGCTCCTAAATAATTTCAAGTCCTTCAATCAAAAAAACGAGAGGAAACAGCCAAATTTTCTTACTTTATTGACTGATTTTGATGACATTCAACTTCAAATTCTTCTTGAAAAGGTAGTTCAAACATCCAATAATGATGCTTTTATTAAAAAATTCTTATCCGCATTAAATATAAGGAAATTAATCCAAGAAAGAGAGAAAAGTAATTTTAAAGAAAAAAACACACGAAGAGAGAAATTTGAATCTATGGTGTCGGATATTATTTCTCCAACTTATAAAGAAGAATATGAATTACCCCAAATAATCACTTTAAACAGTGGTACCCCTATATTAAGTGCTGATATTGGCACATCAAACATAAAAATTTCCTATGCCTCTCTATTCGGATCTTCAATTGCTATGCTTCTTTGTTTTTTTCTTCTCATTCTTAAAAGGATTGATCTCTCTTCTTTAAGAAAAGGCATGGGGTTATAACATTCTGTTAAATTAACTACTGAAATACATAAAAATATGCTTTTATTAAAAATAATTTCAAATTTTGTTCAAACTACATTTAGAAATCGACCTCATAACCAACTGATGTTAACCAACATTAGTTGGTTATCTCTTGATTACATAATTAGAATTGGAGTTGGTTTTTTTGTAAGTGTCTGGGTTACTAAATATCTTGGGGCGGAACAATATGGGAAATTTAGCTATGCCTCAGCAATCGTTACTATTTTTACAGCATTTGCTACCTGTGGTTTAGATAGTATCCTGATACGAAATCTCATAAATAACCCCATGGATGCAGATCGATTACTCGGGACTGCATATGTTTTAAAAATTTTAGCGGGATTACTTGCCTCGGTTATGGCGACACTTTCAATACTTATACTTCGCCCTACAGACACGGCACAACATTGGCTTGTTGGAATTATGGCGATCGGGATCGTATTTCAATCCACCGATGTCATCTCATTTTGGTTTCAATCCAAAGTTCTATCTAAATTCACGGTCATTGTGAAAAACACATCTTTTCTTCTTATGAGCGGAGTTAAAATTATACTAATTTTAACTCAATCCACCCTTTTTTATTTCGCCTTGTGTGTAACAATAGAATTTTTTATTGTCTCAATTGGATTTATTATTATCTATCATATAGATGGAAACTCCATGAAAACGTGGCATTTCAGCTTGCAAGAAAGTTTTAAACTTCTACAGGACAGCTGGCCACTGATTTTTTCTGGGATCATAATTGTCATTTATATGCGAATTGATCAAATTATGCTTGGTGAGATGATTAGCGATAAAGAAGTAGGAATATATACAACTGCTATACGAATAGCAGAAGTCTTATATTTTATACCGATGGTTACAGTCCCTACTTTTTTTCCAAGTATTATCAATGCAAAAAAAGAAGGTGATGTCTTTTTCTATAAAAAACTCCAGCAACTATACAATTTAATGGCATTTTTAGGATATGCAGTTGCCATTCCAATAACATTTCTTGGACCATATATAATTGAATTCTTATTCGGCCATGAATATAGTAGAGCTGGGCCGATGTTAGCTGTTTTTATTTGGGCTGGTATCTTTACCAATTTAGGCGTTGCACGAAGTACTTTTCTTACTGCAATGAATTTTAATAAATTTCACCTTGTTGCCATTTCATCTGGTGGTATTGTAAATATCGCACTAAATTGTGTTCTCATCCCTCGCTATGGAGGAATGGGAGCTGTAATAGCCTCTTGTGTTGCCTATTGGCTTGCTGCTCATGGATCATGCTTTTTTTATAAACCACTTTATAAAACTGGTGGAATGCTAACAAAAGCAATGCTATATCCAAAATTTTGGTAATTATTCTCACTTTGAAATGAGCTGTCTGTATTTTTCAGCTTCCCAATCTATCAGCTCAGAAATTTGTTGCTTATCCAAGCTATGAAGTAGGACATCCTGGGGTTGGCGTATAAGCACTTCGTAATAGCATTGAAGTTGCAGCTGTTTAGCTACGCTAAATTCTGGTTTTGAATATACACCTATTTCCTTCAAAAATACCAACTCAGGAGAGTTCCCTTTTTCTATATCTTCAATTAATAATGAAACTGAATCATAACAGATCGGTTCTGGACCTAAAAAGACAACATGGTCAGGATATAAGCCCCAATCAGTCCGTAATCGTTTGAATAGGTGACTGAAAGCCAAATTATGGATACCAGGAATGGGCACAGGAATATAGGATTTCCCATTTGTTATGAGTATAGGAGCAGGGTTTTCATTAATGAACGCACCGAGAAACGGTTGTAATTTCAGCATAGATAATAATTGAGTAAGAAATTTTTCAATCTCTTTAATATCAGAACCTCCGATTACAATTCCATGATTTTGAAGCAGTAAAATTTTTGTATCAGGAGCTTTGGATATTTTTTCTGCAACTGCCTTGGCTAATGCTTCCCCAGGTTTTTGATAGCTCACCATTTCCCAAGAAATGTCTGCGGTTATTTTGTTTTTTATCTGTTGTTCACAGTCAGCTCGGACCAAATACGAAAGAGGTTCAATAGCGTGAATGTGTAAAACAATTTTATGTGGCATTAGTGCGTGAAGTATTGTTTCGATAGAGGGTCTTAGTAATGATTTCCTTTTTAACTTTGGTGTGACAGAGTAATTTCCTTTTCTTACTTCTCTCTGTAAATCAAATAGGTCCACAGCGGTAAATATATCTTTTTCTTTTGCATTCGCGAGCCATGTCCCGGAAGCTTTTATCCAAAGTATTTCATCATCTTTCCAAGAAATATTTCCTCCAGCACCTTGCACTAGCATGGGATTTGCACCAATATGAGCACAATAGTCAACTATAGATTCTCTACTTATAGTTTTTTTCAAAGTCAACGAGTCTCCCCCAGCCTGGAAATAAATTTACGTAATTGTCCAAACTCTTGAAAAAATCCATCGGGAATAGCGAGGCCGGTACCAACTTCAGTTCCTTGGTGTATTTTTTGTAGAGTTACGGCATTTATTTTTTCCCGAGCTCCCTGAATGTCATTGATAGGATTATCGCCAATCATCCAAACGCAGGCCCCTTTGGGCTTCATTTTTTCTAAAGCGATTTGAAAAGGGGCTGCATGCGGCTTGTCAAATCCTGCTTCTTCACTTGTTACAATATAATCAAAGTAATGATCTAAACCAAAATAAACTACCTTTCGAAATTGAATTTTTGCAGTCAAATCTGTGACAATTGCAGTCGGTATGCCTAAAATACGAAGGTCATCTAGCAATTCTTTTACGCCTTCAAATAAGATCGCATGACTCAAAAAACTTCGCCAATACGTTTGCTCAAAGTCTAGCGCCAGAAGAACTTGCGAACCAAGTCCCATAATTTCTAACATCTTTTGTAAATATAAAAGCCGGCTATGAGAGGAGGCTGTATTTTTTAGTCTGGCTTTTACCTGACGTCTAGCTTCGTCAAATGCGAAATCAAAATCTTGAGGGCGAATGGAAAATCTGTTGACCACCTTGTTTTTTACAGCCTGTTGAGCAGCAGTATGGGCAGGATCATACGGGTACAACGTATTATCTGTATCAAATAAAATTGCATCTGGTAGACGATCAAATCGATGTGGGTTAATAATATTCATTTTAGACAAGCCGTTTTGTTAAGGTCTGGTTAATCTGTGTGAGAGTAATTAATTGCATAATTCCCACAATTCCATCCTGCCATTTTGGTAAAATACCGAGAAACGGAAGAATACGTGGACAGAGAATTTTGGCGGCTATAGCAATATCTTCTGCAGAAGTATCGCCTTCTATGGTCAGAATTACCTCTGTGCTTACATGATCATGTTTATCATCAAGATCAACATGGAGACCACATACCCCAATTAGTACACGCAAGAGTAAAAATTCGTTCAAACCATGTCGTGTGCGAGCAATCAGTTTAAATCGAAAATTTTTCATATCTGTAGGAACAGGTATGGCGATAGGGTGTAGAGGTTGTAGAGATAAAATCAAATCAGCATGCTCTGCTTGGGGACGAATAAAACGAGCTGAATCAAGTTCTCGTCTATCAAATGAAGATAAAACGTCTTCAACTGTTTTCCCTCTTTGATGTACATCGCGTTGTATCTTGAAAAGACGGCGTAAATTTTCATCGATATCTAAATAAATGCTTAAATGATAAGAATTTCGAAGGATTGGCAGATAAAGAGCATGCAAGCCGCTTGATATAATGAAATCATTACTTTTTATGATGAACGGTTTACTCATTTTTCCAGTTGCGTGATCGTAATGTCGAGATTGAATATTTTTTCTATCGACCAGAGAAAGCAAATCAATGGCAAATCCCTCCAGATCATTTGCCATTGGATTTAAATGGGTCATCACTTGCCACATTGGCTTTTGCCGGTCCCATAAGTGATAATCATCTCCGGATAAAGTAGTTACAGATTGGTTGCCAAATAAGCCTGTTAGTGCATCAGAAAAAGTATCTTTTCCTGCACCAGAGTCTCCTGCAATGCCTATTACAAATGGGTTGCGGCTTAGTCTGAAGTAATCATTTCGGCTTACCGTCTCCCGCCATATGCGCATGCCTAAAATGAGGCCGGTAGCTACCATGCCTGTATGTAGTAGGGTGGCTATATGAGTATTTAGCTCCTTAGAAAAATAGGAAAGTGAATTTATATTGAAATGACCAAAGCTTAAAATTTCAAGCAAAGGCGTTGTTAGTAGGCTGCTTACTACATAAAAACATGAAAAAATTCCTGTTAAGACAATTGAAAGTCGCCCACTCATGGCTTGATAGGTTACTAAAAAGGGGATGGTCCATATGAACCAGCCTGGTGAAGCAGGCATCATGAGCACGATTAAAAGAAAAATTATCCCTAGAATCGCATGGAATAAGTCATAATTGAGACGGCGGATTCGCCAAACAATATACAGCATGACAAAGTAGATGAGGGGGATCACATAAAGTGCAACATTGTTACCAAGATTAAGAGTCAAATTATATATTTTTCCCATTTCTGGATTGCTAACCAACATGTGCAATCCACCCGCAGAAAAAAAGAAAGGTAGGCCAAGCGTAGCTCCGCCAATCAAAAAACCTCTTAAAAATTGAGCTAAAAATTGCTTCAAAGAATGATTGTTAAAAAGATAGATTAAAAAAAATGGTAATGCCAATACCATACTGAGTTTGGCTGAAATTGCGGCAGCACAGGCGATGCCTGCATATTTAAACCGAAATTGTTGGGTGAAATATAAAGATAGAGTTAGAAATAGAACCGGGATCAAATCATTTAATCCCAATCCATAAGTGGCAAGTATTACGATTGGAGATAACCAATACACACCGATAAGCAAAGGGTCTCTACCGGGTAAAAACTGTCGCAATCCAACCAGAAGTGCAAAATCAGCAGTCAATAAGGTGAGCTCATAGCTGTATCGAGATGAAATTCCAAAAAGTTTGGCGATAAGGGTCAGGGGCAAAAAAGAAAACCACATCGCGTAGCCGTAGGGGAATGCAACAGCAGCGCCGCCTCTATTGATCCAAGTCGTCCATGGATCAAAAGTGATTTGAGCCGTACTTGCATGCAGGAAGGGCACATACCAGTTGTTTACAGCATGAAAACCAGGAGTAAACATCAGAGCGAGACGAATTGCTAATCCTATCCAAAAAAGAGGATGAGAACATAGTTTTATCATAAATTCCTAGTGATGTTATTTTTCCCATAAATCTGGGCGCTTGGTGCATACAGCCTCGGCTTGAATACCAATATCTTTTAATAGCTGTTTCATTTTTGGAATTTCAGTCTCTGCATTGCGCCCCTGTAATTCTGGAGAGACAAGACAAAGCTTAAATTTCGCTTCTTGGAGTTGTCTTGCGTGTTCAAAGCTGAGAGGAAAGCGAGTAAAGCAATCCACCCAAATCCAACATACTTTTCCAGCTAAGCTCAAAGCTGTTTCGACTGACTCAAATTCAGATACTCGCACAGCAGATCGACCTTCTCCAGCTTGGAAATATTTCATAAGAAAAGGAAAGGATTGATCCAGAAAAAAATAATCTTTGATGCCATGCTGTTCCATTAAGGTAATGAGTCTGGGTTCAAGGCCTTCTTCTTTTACATTAAGGATTAATGTACCATGCTTATAAAATTGAAGCCAATTGATAAAGGACTCCCCCTGTACGAAGGGATCGTGATGAAGGATTAGTTCAGAACCATGGCTGCGAATATCAATTTCAACCCCATAAGAATGAGATACAGACTGAAGTTCAGAAACGGTATTTATACGATGTTTGATAATGATCATTTAGTGCACTCTTCAAGTGCTTGAATTTCAAATATTTTGTATTTTTTTGAATTAAAACGAGGTCGACACTCTTTGAAAGAGTCCGCATGGTTTTGTTCAATAACAACCCAGTTTATTTTGTAACTTTTAGAAATTTCCACAAAGTTTTTTGGATTTAATGATTGATAATAATTCGCTTGTTTTTCTCCAATCCAACTACCCGCATTGTCTTTTATAGTAGCAGTATCTCCGCTGACAAGTTTTTTTCTTTTGCTATATTCATCAAAAAAATCTTCTGAAAATGGAAACCCATTTCCAAAAAAGACTGATCTTCCAGTTATTAGCGGAACAAAAACCCTCGTATCATCTACTGGTAGTATAAAAACATCTGCCTTACCAGAGGTGTTTTTTATAAATTCAAAGAACGGCTTATCTTTTTCAATTATAAAATCAAAATTAGGTGGTTTTGACGCAAATAAAATTGCTAAAATCACCAAAAAAACGCCGCCACTTACTATTAAATATTTATTAAAAATAGTTGTTTTAAAGAGAACACTTTCAATTTTTTTAAAAAAATCTAATTTAGATAGTATTATCAAAATTGAAAGGAGAAAGAAAATAAATAATAGCCAAGGGCCGAATAGTGTAAAGCGGGACGGCCCTAATATAGCGATTAATTTGACAGGCCAAATCTCAATAAAAATATATTGAGCTAAGACAGATACACCATACGCCACGGTTGCAGCTACTGAATTTTTATAAGCCTCGCAGTTTAATTTGTATAAAATAAAAGAGGTGATGATTAACCCGGATTGAACAATAAAAAATGAAATAAACCATGGGAATCGGCTTAAAGAACCAAAATAAGTTGGTAAAAAATGTGAAGGGTGTGCCTCAATCACATAAATTTTGATAAATTCTTGAGCAGATAATCCTACTCCTGCATCAAATATTATTTTGATACATAATGCAGAAAGCAGGCTAGGCAATAACCCAAATATGAGTAAAGACCGATTCTCTTTAATCGCATAATATACTTTGCTATGCAAAATATATGCGAAAATTGATGTCAAAATGCAGGCAGCAGGGTGAATAATTCCCCCAAGAAATATAAGTAGAAAACCAATTGAATGCTTCTCAAAAAAGAGGACACAAAAACCAAGTAGTGTTAAAGTGATAGATAGATTATGTGGCGTTGCCTCGAAATATAAAGGGCTCCACCACGCAACGCTTAATACTGCCCCCAATCTCCCTTGAAGGAGGAAGATTATGATTGGGGCAAAAATACACGCGAGAAGAAAAACAGCTTCTCTAGTTGTACTACTAGATTTTAAATATCTTTCTGATTGTACTCGAATTGATATTGCTATTGTAAAAGTCAATAAAAATGGAAACAAAACCAACAGAAAAGCTTTAATAACTCCAAGACCGCCTCCAAGCCCATTGGCAGAAAACTTTGTTACTATCCACAACAAATAGGTGAATGGGAACCTTGGATTTACTGTAGAGCTCGCATTGGTGAAAAAATCAGTAGAAAGACAGGTGCTGTCAAGCAAGCGACATATAGCGGGTAGATTATCCACAGCAGGCCAAGTGAGTGGAGTTGTGCCAAAATATAATAGATACATCCATAATGCAGAAATGAGAGACACAGATAGTAAGAATTTTAAAGAATTTGAGGAGATTTTTTTTAAAAAATTTTTTTCCATTCTCAAGATTATTTCATTCCTTTTTTGATTCTTGATTTTAATTGAAAACTGAAGTCAAAGGTTCGCATAATAAACTTGCGCTTTTCATTCCAATTTACATTCCATCTCGAAATCCCGTGGACGCGCTTCCCAAATAAAACTGGATATCGATATACAGGAATTTTAGAGTTTCGAGCTTGGAAATAAGCATACAGATCAAGAGAAAAATCATGCGGGGCATCCTGCCAGGCTTCAAAAAAAGAACGAGGAAATAGGGTAGGCTGCGCATTGATATCCCACATTCTTTTTCCAAGCAACACAGATTCAAAGACACTCATGCCTATAGTAAAAATAGTGTCTGTAAAAGGTCGTCCATAACGACAGCCTTTTACAAAAACATTGGGGCCATATTTATCAAACAGTTTTAATCCATGGAGTACATCCTGTGGATCGGTTTGCATGTCTGCATGGGTCCAACCCAGAATTTCACCTTTTGCTGCCTGAAGGCCGCTAATAATCCCAAATCCATATCCTTTATTTTTTTCTACTCGAACGCTTCGACAGCCAGGATATTTTGGGAGAAGATTTAAAAGAACTTTCGGGCTGTTGTCGATCGAGCCGTTATCTACCAGAATGATTTCTACATCGGGATAACGAATTACTTCTTTGCATCGCTCTAACAATAGTGGAATAGTATCCGCCTCATTGTAGCAAGGAATAATAAGAGAAAACCGCATATTTTAGCCTAATTTTCTGATTGTAACAAATCTACCTACGGCAAATATATTGAAAGGTAAAAAAATTTATTTTTTATAAATTTCCTGTCTACAATTTTTTATCTACAACGAATTTCCCTAGAGCATTTTTTTTTGAACCCGACTATCTAATTCCAATCGGTATGGATGCCCACTCCATTTATGAAAACATGCCTGCCAATATTCAAACGTACGTAAATCATTGGGTGTGCCCCAAGATAAAAAACTATCCACCTCGAACAAATGGCAGCGAAGTCCAAGGGCGAGGGCATCATTAATACAGGAGTCAATATAATACTCACCATTGACTCGCCCGTCTCTAGCAATAAGATGAGCAACAACCTGATGGAAATCCTCGGCGCGACGGAATGTAAAAGTTCCGATAACAATAGGATCAGTTGTGGGAGATTCTAGAGGTGTTTTTACAGAAATTCTGCGAATGCGACCCTCTTTTGCATCGATCCATCCAAACATTTGAGGATGACGTACTGCATTGGCATGACCTCGAACGCCCCAAACAATCACATCTATATCTGGGTTATCGATCAACCGCTGGAAAGCTTTGGCATCATAGAGAGCTCCATTGTCACAAGCACCAAAGGTAATGGGTCCTTCAGTATACCCAATCATTTGTTCCAACGCTTCTAATCCGATGAGTGCCGTACACGCCTGACCCTTCGTAACTGCTGGGATGGTTTTGATTATGGCTGCTGGATAAATATTTTTAAGTTCATCTGTAATTTCTTGATATCCTGGCATATCACTTCTTAAAACGAAAGCATGATGAACCGCTACCGGCAGATCATGCGTGGCTTGAGTCACCATGGGCTTTCCTGAGACAGGAATTAGCGGTTTTGTTATTCGATATCCTTCATTCACAAATCTTTGCCCCAATCCTGCCATGGGAATTACCAGAGCCCCTTTTGAAGGAATAACTTCAGTTTCTGCTACGAGCAAATGCTGAAAAGCTTCAGACCAACCTTTATATTCAGCCACATCTTCAGGAGTACCCCACTGCATGAAATGTTGCAGAGGATAAACAGCGACTGGCTCTTTTTTTGCGAGCAGGGGTTTATAAGCAAGACTGACATAATATTCACCGCCCACATTTAGCCCTTGATCCATCGTGACCTGAAAGGCCTCACTCATGATTTTTCCTGAGGCGAAGTAGTATGTCCCGCTAGAGGCATATTCCTCCATGCGATTATCTGTATAAGGTTGTTTTTCTTGGATGTCTAGAAGCAACCCGTTTGATTCACGCATGTAGGCATAGTTGGTGCTGCCAAGCGTATGAGGATGAAACCCTTTATATGCAGGAATTGCACCCATGCATGCATTTTTGGCAACAAATGCCTTAAAATCTTCCCAGTCCCAATCGCACGTAAAGTCGCAGTAGTTGACCACCACTGGCTTATTGAAATTAATCAAATGCTCCACTTTTCGCACGGCATGAATTGGGCCTAACTTATGAGGCGGGATACCGACGATTCGGCCTGTTGGGCAGAGGGCTTGAAGGATTGTTTTCATGCCATAGCGAGGAGTATCTAAGTGGTTTTGGTTACAAATGAAAATGAAATCCAATTCGCCCGGAAACATGTCAATAACATGCGCGATAATCGGCTTCCCGTCTATTTCGATGAGTGGCTTGGGTACTGTGTACCCCGCCCGGCGGAAACGCTCGCCGAAGCCCGACATCGGAATAACAATCTGCATATAATATCCCTAGATCTGGTAGATCTGTCAAATGTACTAAAATCTAAAACTAGCCCCGTCATTTCCTTTCAGGGAACGAGAGGGCTAGTTTTTAACAAACAAAATATCGCATTGCAATATTCGCCCCGTTTCTGGCGAACAAAAAGCTGGGTATAAAGCAAATACAGAGAATCCTTCATTCTCTAACCGCGCCACAATATCTTTCCATAATTTTGTCCCCTCGTATAAGGGTTCTAAAGATACCTCTAATTGTATCGCTCGAGCTAAGCGCATAATTTTTTGTGCGCCATCTAAAACTTCCCATTCAAATCCTTGGGTATCAATCTTGATAAAAATATTTTTAAACTCCTGCGCTGCCTCTAGAGCAACCGAATCAAGAGTTTCTATTCGAACCCGCTCTGTGGCTATATAGGCGGAAGTTGGAGCAGATTCGACATGTAATTTCATTATCGATAAAATGGAACTGCTCACAGAATTGGCTGAAATATTAATATCAACAAAACCCTTATAGGATCCAATGGCACATTTATCATATATCGTCCAAAGAGAGTCATTTTTCGAATTTTCAAGCAAAGAATCATATGCCGCAGAAAGTGGTTCATATGAGATTATTTTCCCCTTATAACCATTCTCTCTTATCCCCCGCGAAAACTGCCCTATATTTGCTCCAACATCTAAAATCAAATCAATCTCATATTTACATATAAATTTTTCTAACATGGCACATGGCGAATGTTCGGGAACAAAAGTTTGTAAAACAAACCCCTTTTTTTTTAAAATCCATTTAATCCATTTTTTCATACTCGATAGCATCATAAAAACAGTCCCTCTTCCGAAGATTCCCAGCTAAGAAACACCCTCAACCTGGTATCTGTCGGATAATAACATGGCATCATCTGCACTTCTAGTTTATAGATAAAAATAGGTCAAATTTAAGAGCCGTCGTCAGTCAATTTAAAATTGATAAAAAAGTAGTTACTTTTGTTCTCGCATAACAAAAGAGAGTTTATACCCCCTGCATTTTTTCTTTACCCAGACCCTAAAGGACCGAGCTTGATCGTACAGCTTGCCTTGAGCATCTCTTTATGGCGACTATTATATCTGCTACTTTTGAGAGAAATACCATGTATTACATTATTGGTTCTGGGCCTGCTGGAGTTTCTTGTGCTCTTGGTCTTTTAGAGAATGGCTGCGATGTTACTCTAATTGATGCAGGCAATAATTTAGAATTTGATCGACAATTTCTGATTGAGGAAATGGCCACACTTGAGCCAGAGGAGTGGCCCACCTCTCTTAAGAGAGACCAAAGACAACATCAAACAGCCCGACTTTCTGGGGTTGATCTAAAATTAGCATATGGATCCTCGTATCCTTACGATATCCCTAAAAATTGGGAGAAAAAGCCAATCACAATAACTAAGGACTCCGGACTGC
Source organism: Deltaproteobacteria bacterium (assembly GCA_947475005.1). Taxonomy (GTDB): domain Bacteria; phylum Bdellovibrionota_B; class Oligoflexia; order Oligoflexales; family Bog-1112; genus CANIBL01. The sequence continues at coordinate 190,878 of CANJLI010000001.1, forward strand.
TACCGTCATACTGTAAAGGTGGATTTAGTTCCGTTTGGGGCGCTTCCATACTGCCTTACACAGCTGCAGATACAAAAGAGTGGCCATTTCCTATTTCTGAACTGTCCCCACACTATAAGGCGATATTAGATTGGATCAGCTTTTCAGCCTGCAAGGATGCACTTGAAGACAAATTTCCTTTATTTTCAACTAACTACAAAAACATAGGGCTTAGCCGGCAGGCTGAAAATATTTATACACAAATGGGAAAAAACCGCGCCGCATTACAAGAAGCCGGCATTTTTTTTGGCCAATCTCGCCTTGCTCTGCAGCAATTCGAACAAAATTGTCGAAACTGTGGGTCTTGTATGCATGGGTGTCCATATGGAATTATTTATTCATCCATGAGTAGCATAAAAAATTTGTTAAAAAGATTTTCAAATTTTGACTATTGCCCCGGCTGGATAGTTGAAACTCTCAAGGAGAGTGGAAATAAAGTCACCATCAATTTTGCAAATGCGGGACCATCCGTTCCAAGCTCTGTTCAAGCTTCTAAAGTTTTCATCGCTGCGGGTGTAATTCCTACAGCTCACCTAATTCTACAATCTCTAGGATTAGAAAATCACACAATTAAAATTTTAGACAGTCAATATTTCTTAATGCCTATATTACAAAAGGCTCGCTATAAGAATATAAGCAACGATCGATTAAATACATTATCTCAAATTTTTATTGAGATCTTTGACTCAGAAATCTCACAGAATGGCATTCATCTTCAGTTATATTCTTATAACGACCTATATTGGCACCCTTTTTCCAAATTTGGCGCCCTATCTCCACTAATTTGTTCTTTTGCCAAACCTTGGGTAGAGCGATTAAATGTTATTCAGGGGTACCTCCACTCAAGTGACTCAGGGTACTTAAATCTTACCCTAAAAAAAGACTCTTGTTCAAAACAATATTTCTATTTAGAAGGTATCCAGAACAAAAAAAGCAAAATTTTTATTAAAAAGATTCAAATTAAGTTAAAAAGAGAAGAAAAAAAATTTGGATTTTCCCCCATGACACCTTCGAAAATTCTAACATCAATTGGGTTGCCTGGACGTGGCTTCCATGCTGGAGGAAGTTTTCCAATGTCTAACGATCCTAAATTATTAGAATGTGGACGAGATGGAAGATTAAATGGGTTTCGAAATGTTCATTTAGTAGATGCCTCAATTTTACCGTCCATTCCATCCACAACCATTACTTTGAGTGTAATGGCAAATGCCCATCGAATTGCAACAGAGGTTGCTCATTCATGAAAAAATTTATTTGTGCAATCACAGGGACAAATGGTTATCTAGGGTCGAAAATTCAGAATTTTTTAGAGAAAAATGGGTGTAAGGTTTTTAGCCTCAACCGTCGAGATAAAAGAAATCCATTTATCCTTGGAGAAACCAACATAGATAAAAAATGGTTTTCTGATAATAAAATTGAAGTTCTTATTCACTGTGCCTATGATTTTAGCGTAATAGACTGGAATTGTATTCATACTCGTAATGTAGTAGGCTCTATTTCATTACTGAACACCGCTGCAGAATCAGGTGTTAAAAAACTTATTTTTATATCCAGCATGAGCGCTTATGAGGGGTGTCATTCACTATATGGTCAGGCAAAATTAGAAGTTGAAAAAAAAGTACTGGAATTAAAAGGGTGGGTCTTACGCCCCGGTCTTATTGTTGGAAAACAAGCGGCTGGGATTGTCGGAAGTATGCAAAAGCTAATTAAACTAACCCCAATAATACCCTTGATTGGTTCGGGAAACCAAATTCTTTACCTCTCCCATGAAAATGATTTAATTGCTTCTATATATCAAACAGTCAAATCAAGTGAAGAAGCCCCATTTTTTTCTATTACGACAGCAAATGCGACCCCCCGAACTTTTAAAGAAATCTTGATCATGTTGGCACAACAACATGGTCGATCTCCTATATTGATACCCTTGCCTTGGAGAGCGGTATGGTTTTTATTTAAAATTATGGAAATATTTAAGTTTTCGCTTAGTTTTCGAAGCGATAGTATTATAAGCTTAATGTATCAGAACCCATCGCCTGATTTTTCTAAGGAAATTGTTTTTTTTCGGGATTGTAAAAAATTATAACTTTACAATCGCTTCTATTTCGTCGCTATTTTTTGCATTTCTACAAAAAGTGCAGAAAATGCAAGTTGCGCTCCTAAAATTACCATAAAACACGCAAGCAACAAATACCGCAGTAAAATAGAAGCATTCATGGGGCCAAAGTCTTTTTCAATCCATTGCAGCAATGAAAAAAGGCCGATCAAAAAACCACCTATAATTAGAATCACAGCTGTTAGCAAAAACCTTTCGAAAGTATAAATCTTTTTTATTGCCTCATCTACAAATGAACGTTGATAAAATATCCCATTTTCTGAGGCATATGATTTTGTAATTAAAGTAAATGTAAGAGCCTGCATTCCCATGCAGAGAAAAGAAAAAGAAGCTAATAGAGATCCTAAATCTAAGCTAATATTACCCAAAAATAGAGGGCCCCTTAACAGCAAACAAGAAAAAAGCATCCCCAATAAACAGAATATAAATCCAGGATATGAAAAAGACCATGCAGGGGCATGGAGAAACATAAGAACAAGATGTTTCCATCCATCTTTCCATGGTCGAAGATGAGAAGATTTCCCCCTGCCATCAGGATACAAGACGATAGGGACTTCCGTAATTTTTAATTTCGACAGCTTTGCTTTTATTAACATTTCTGAAGCAAATTCCATTCCATCTGAAAGCAATGATAGCTGAGAATAAGCTTCTTTTCTAAATCCACGCAGCCCACAATGAAAATCACGGCAGGGAATATCAAATAGCATCCTCCCAATCCAGGTTAAAATCGGATTTCCAATATACCTATTTTTCCAAGGCATCGCCCCAGGCTGAATCCCTCCCTGAAATCGATTACCAATGACAAAATCATAGCCTTCGATAAGTTTAAAAAATATGCCTGACACTTCTAAGAAATTATAAGAATCATCAGAATCACCCATAATAATATATTTTCCACGCGCTGCATGAATCGCCCCTTTAAGTGCAGCACCATAACCTTTTTTAGAAATATGAATGATACTTGCGCCTAAAGATTCCGCAATTTTAATTGAATTATCATTCGATCCATTATCCCCAACGATAATTTCTCCAATTATTTTATTTTTTTTAAAAAATTCATTTGCTTTTTCTATACAAATGCCAATTGTTTTTTCTTCGTTAAGACAAGGCATAACAATAGAGAGCTGTATCATGTAATAAATTCTTTAAGCCAAATGGTTTTTAATTTTCAATTCATTTTTTTATTGAGGATGCTTTTAGAGGAAAAAAACATTCATATCTTAATGGGTAGAGAATAAAGAAAAAGAGAAAACACCAGTAGCTTATTTGATGACTATATGTGCTTAAAAAATGAACGGCCATATTCCAAATATGAGGAAGAGGAAGGTTATCTTGAAGCTTTACTAAAAAAGAGAACGGCGTATTCAAATTGCTCCACGGAAGATTTGCTTGTGGAGCAATTTGCTCTAAAAAACAGAAGACTCCACCAATGGATAATAAAAAATTACCAGGTGGACGACTATAGTTAATAATTGCAATAGCAAAAATTGGCAAAATAGGTAGAAAATATCGGCCAGCTGGACACCAACCTGCTTCTGAAAAAGAAGTTGCGCAAATAACACCAATATAAAACAAGCTACCAAGCACAATGATTCGATTTGATCTAAACAAAATTGGGGAGAAACTTTTTATAATAAATGGCCAACTCCAAAAAATGCCCCCCGCAAGTCCAATAAAAAACAAAGGGAATTCATATGGAATAGAAGAAATATTAAACAAATTGGAACTAAGACCAGCTTTATAATTTGCAGAATAGGAAAAATGCCCCCAGCTATAAAGATTATAAAAACAAATTGTAATAAAATTGCTAATGGGAAGAAATACTATCCTCAAAAACAAAGGGAAAGTAATATGATACCGATCATTCCAAAGAGTTTGGAGCAAAATAAAAGTAGCTATTATGATATAAGGTGGCTTACACCACAATAATAATGCACAACAAAGACCAATACCCACATATTTTTTGTTATCAACACAAAATAGACTGCATGCAACTAGAGTAAAGGCTAATGAATCAGGAAATGGCTGAGCCATATATAAAATAATTGGTAATCCAGCAAGACAAATGAATTTTTGACGAGAGGACCATAGGCTGGTTTTTATCATCATACAAATAAAAAATATTCCGAGGAAAAGGAAGAGAGAATGGGCGAAGAAAAAAAATAATGAGGGTAAATATAGGCTAAATGGGGCTGCAAAAAAAACAAGGCCTAATGAATACCAAAAGCGGTCTTTTCCATATACATCCTTTGCGAGACGCGTATCGGGAAGCTCCCAGGCATCCGTCCCAGGAATTGAAAATAAATAATGGGAGTTTGACAAATACCCAGGATTACTATAGAGATTTCCTTCTTTTGCTAGTTGGTTAGCTGCAATTAAATAATGAGGGCCATCACCATCGGCACTTCGCAATTGTCTAAATGGTGTAAGGGAAATAGCGAAAACAGCTAACACTGAAATCCATATATAGTTAGCGCTAGCCCCCTTCCTTAGACTGGATATTTTTTTAGCTAAAAAATATCCAAGAGTAGGGATACTCAGCACTAAAAATACACCTAGAATTATACGCTGCAAGGGAGACATTTCAGATCCGCGAAACAGATAACGCATAGATAAATAGATAAGAGGATATAGTAAACAAGCGGGCAGCAAAGAAAACAAAAATTCCTGCCACAAAAAAGTTTGCCGACCTTGAATTGTGGATGCATTATGTACAGACATAAATTTCCTCTCCCAAAGACCCCACCGCTGAGTAAGTAAATAATGACTCTAGTAAATTAAGCATGCTAACATAGCACCACAGTCGCTTCTAGTTTATAGTTGGGCGCTATAGCAAGAGGATACCGGCTTGATATACCGCGGATGAGTTTTATAGACTTTTAAGGGAGGCGGCGGTCGAATCATTGTAAAACAGTCTTCAAATAGACACACAAAGTAACTCTGATCTGCTCAAGGTGCTAACAATTCGCACAGCAACTAACCAGTTAATCTATTTAAAAAACCATCCGCAATATTTTATATGAAATCGTCTAAAAATAGTCCTTTCTAGTGTAATATTGGCAAAAAACTACTATAGACTACAGTAATTTTTAACTGAGGAAAAAATGAAGCTTCACGCATGCATCTTGTGTAACAATACGGAAACTGTATTTATAGAAAATATAAAAAAAACAGACCTGAATAAAGCCTACTTACGATATTTGCAGTGTAAAACAGGTTATCCAGAAACTGGCCTTATCTCCTATTGGAAATGTAATAATTGCAGCTTACATTTTTTTGATCCTACTGCTGCCGGCGAAGAAGAGCTATATTTACAATTAAATAAACATCCTTGGTATTATATGGCGGAAAAGCCTGAGTATGCTCTTGCTGCAGCCCATCTTCCCAAGCAAGGCGCAATTCTTGAAGTTGGTAGTGGCAATGCTGCTTTTGCTAAATTTTGCGGCACGGAACGTTACACCGGGATTGAATTTAATGATGCTGCAATTGCTCTAGCCAAAACACAGAATATTTCTTTGATAAAAGAAAGCATCGAAATTCATGCAGAAAAAAACAAGGGCAAATATCAATGTGTGATAAATTTTCAAGTATTAGAGCACGTCAAAAATCCCGCCATTTTTATTCAGAAATGTCTTGAAGCCCTGGCACCAGGCGGTACTCTTATCATTTCCGTTCCAAATCACAGCGGAATTTGCGGGAATTCTCAAAATAATTTACTAGATATGCCCCCCCATCATATTAGCCATTGGTCAGAGAAAACAATGCATTATATTGGGAAAAAATTTAAGTTGAAAATCATAAGCATTGAAACAGAAAATATCGCCCCATATCATCAAGAGTGGGCTGCATCACTATATCACGATAGAAGAATGCGTAATTTCTTTCGACTAAAAAACACCCTTCTTGACTTCAGTTTACAGAGTAGAATCATCTCTAAGATAGCCCGCCATATGGGGAAAATATCAAAGCGCAAACTGCTTACGAATAAGGGACACGCAATGATCACCTGTTACCAAAAAGAATAACCAACGGGATTTACAAAAAATACAAGCCCTCATATATCAATGAGGCCGTAGTTTTTTAGAACTCGATACATACATCTACGGAATCGAACAGCCTAACTCTGCTAAATATATTGGCTTTGTTTTTCAGAGTATTATGCCAAATTAAGCGTTCACGAACCTATTGCAATCCGTATAATAGGCATATACAGATTGCACCCCCTCTTTTAAAGAGATCTTTTTTTTCCACCCTAACGCAGTAAGAAGATGAGTATCTAGCAATTTTTTTGGCGGTCCATCCGGTTTAGTAGCATCAAAAATGATTTTCCCGCGAAATTCGACTACATTCCGAATTATTTCCGTTAACTCTTTAATTGTCAGTTCTTCTCCGGTTCCAACATTCACATGAGAGTTACCAAGTTGGGCCTGTTTTATATCTTTTTCAAAGAAATCTTCCTTTAAAGTTTCTGCAAGAAAAACAATAGCGTCTGCACAATCTTCAGAATACATAAATTCTCGCTTTGGAGAACCGGTACCCCAAACAATAACTTCCTTTGCATTGGAAATTTTAGCTTCATGAAAGCGGTGGATTAGTGCTGGAAGCACATGAGAATTTTCTGGATGAAAGTTATCGCCAGGGCCATATAAATTTGTTGGCATTACAGAAAAAAAATCTTTACCATGCTGCCTTCGGATAGCATTTACAAGTTCAAGGCCAGCAATTTTAGAAAGTGCATAAGGGCGATTGGTTTGCTCTAATGCCCCAGTTAATAAATCCTCTTCTTTCATGGGCTGCGGTGCATTACGTGGATAAATGCAACTACTTCCAAGAAAAATAAGCCGTTTCACCCCAAATAAATGCGCTGAATAAATCACATGATTTTGAATTTGTAAATTTTGATAGATGAAATCAGCACGGTATGTATTGTTTGCAAAAATACCACCGACTTTTGCTGCCGCAAGAAAAACTATATCGGGTTTTTCCGTAGAAAAAAAGTTTTCTACTGCAGATTGATTTAATAAATCTAATTCGCTTCGATCTTGAGTTAAGAGATTTGTATACCCCTTTTCTCGTAGATTTTTCACAATAGCACTACCAACAAGGCCGCTATGTCCCGCAACAAATATACGATCATTTTTAAGCATTGTCATAACTCATCATGAGCAAGTACATTTTTTTCATACCAAGGAAGAAACCCACCTGTATGGTGCACAATTTCTTCTACTCGTGAGTTGCTTTTGGTTGGCCCCTCTGTTTGCACACGATAGAGGTCCGCCATTACCATTTCGTGGGCCAGCTCATACACTGTCGTGGAGGCTTGCCAGCCCAAGAGTTTCTCTGCTTTGGAGGCGTCGCCTAGTAATAAATCTACCTCTGTCGGTCTAAAATATCTTGTATCTACTTTTACAAGGCAGTGGCCGGTTTTTTTGCATATAGCAACTTCAGAATCTTGCTCGCCACGAAATTCAAGTTCGATATCCACACATTTGAAGCAAGCTATTAAAAAATCTCTTACCGTAGTGGTCACATTGGTAGAAAGAACAAAATCTTCTGGTTGAGAGTGCTGTAAAATTCTCCACATTCCCTCCACATATTCCTTTGCGTGCCCCCAATCGCGCTTGGCATCTAGATTCCCCAAATAAAGAATCTCCGTATAACCGGCGGCTATTCTTGCTACTGCTCGCGAAATTTTCCGAGTCACAAAAGTTTCTCCACGCAATGGGCTTTCATGATTAAACAAAATCCCATTGCAAGCGAAAAAATTGTAGGCTTCTCGATAGTTTACCGTAATCCAGTACGCGTATAATTTTGCTATAGCGTACGGACTTCTTGGATAGAAAGGGGTCTCCTCATCTTGAGGAACCGCTTGTACTTTTCCATAGAGTTCACTTGTCGAAGCTTGATAAAATCTCGTTTTTTCACCAAGCCCCAGAATACGAATGGCTTCTAAAAAACGCAATGTTCCAATTGCGTCGGCATTTGCTGTATATTCTGGAGTCTCAAAGCTTACTTGAACATGACTTTGGGCTGCTAGATTATAAATTTCGTCAGGTTGAACTTCCTGGACAATCCGAATAATATTCGTGCTATCTGTCATGTCTCCATAGTGGAGCTTGAAAACAGCACCCGCTGTATGTGGATCCTCATACAAATGGTCCACTCGTTGTGTATTAAATTGGCTCGACCGTCTCTTAATCCCATGGACCTCGTAACCTTTGGAAAGAAGAAGGCTAGCCAAATAGGCACCATCTTGGCCAGTGATTCCAGATAATAAAGCTATCTTATTTTTACCCATCTCTAATAATGGCCTTTAAACAAAATTTTAACAATAGATTTCATTTTATTAATTATTCTCTTAGTCAAAAAAGGTCGGAGAGCTTGCAGAGAGTTGGAAACAATTTTTCTTGCCTGAAGATTTTCTTGAATATCCAATTTTTGTAATTGAACTGGATTAACAGACAGTTCAACATCAAAAACATTTGTTTGTCCACAATGTGTTCCAGATCCATCCATACCAATATTTTCAATTAAGGGCTTTCCGGGGTACAGTGTTAGCATGTCTTCTAAAAAAGCGGAAGCATACCATCGAATGGCCCATGAATTGTTTTCTCCTTTTATAAAGTCTTTAAGCATATTCGTAAATGGATATGCTCCGTTATAATCAAATTCATCGCAAAGTTTTCTATTAGAAAGTTTCCCAAGAAGTTTGGTCGCATCCTTTTCAAAAAAATTCCACGCCCTTTGCCAAGTACCCCATCCTGAACAATCTGCACCACGGAGGAAAAATGTTTCTGGCAAATTTTCCTTGGTTGGGTAAATAAACCCATGAATGCTAGCAACTTTTTTTTCATCTTTGTACATTTCCATAGCTTGATTCATATAAGTGAGAAAGAATGGAGAAGTAATAAGATCATCTTCTAGAACAATAGTTCTTTCATATTTCTGAAGAACCTCAGAAACTCCGCTTATAATGTTTTGGGCCAAACCCCAATTCTCAGCCCTTTCAATGATCCTGACTTCTTTAAACCCCTGTATTTTTTGTAAATATTCTCTCACCTTTCTTACTTCATGCTCTGAGTTTTTTTTTGGCCCATCACTATAAACAATCAACTTACTTTCTGAGGCCAGATCATTTTTAAGAAGGGCATTTATAGTCTGTTGTGTATGTTGAGGTCGATTATAGACAAAAAGAATAATGGGGGCTAGTTTCATTCATTCTACTCTTAATTTATATAAATTTTAGTTGTTGCAAATATTGTCCATAGGGACTATTCCCACACCTTTTTGCAAGATCTCTTACTTCTTTCAATGTAATATACCCATTTCGAAAAGCAATTTCTTCAAGGCATGCTATTTTGAGACCTTGTCGATCCTCAACTGATTGCACAAAATTCGTAGCTTGCACAAGTGACTCATGAGTGCCTGTATCAAGCCAGGCTGTTCCTCTTCCAAAGATTTCTACTTGAAGTGTTTTTCTTAGAAGATACTCTTTATTTACATCTGTAATTTCTATTTCGCCTCTTGCGGAAGGGGCAAGATTCTTTGCAATTTCAATGACGCTATTATCATAGAAATATAACCCTGTAACAGCATAATTTGATTTTGGAACGACTGGTTTTTCCTCAATACTTACAGCTTTTCCTTCTTCATTAAATTCAACCACACCATATCGGCTTGGATCTTTTACATAAAAACCAAATATAGTTGCCCCATTTTTTTTAAAATCGGCTTTTTGTAAAGAATTGGTGAGTTCATTTCCAAAGAAAATGTTGTCACCGAGTATGAGGCAGCAGTCCTTTTTACCAATAAACGTCTCCCCAATAATAAAGGCCTGAGCCAATCCATCTGGGCTAGGCTGTTCGGCATATGAGATGTTAATGCCCCATTGACTTCCATTTCCTAATAATCTTTGAAAAGACGGGAGGTCATAGGGCGTTGAAATAATCAGAATGTCTCGAATTTTTGCTAGCATTAAAATAGAGAGTGGATAATAGATCATTGGCTTGTCATAAATAGGAAGCAATTGTTTGCTAACAGCCTGAGTCAGAGGGTAAAGCCTGGTTCCTGATCCCCCAGCCAATATAAGCCCTTTTCGACTTGAATCTTTATTTGTCATGGTCATAGTCTTCATGGATATAATCGTTTTTATCAAAATGATGAGAAGCCAAAACGAGGAGAATAGCATCCAAGGAAAAATGATTCAAAGTATGCCAATCTTCTGGTTCTACCAGTAGACATTTATCTGATTCGTTAAGCAAAAAATTGTGCTTAGTTTTTCCATTATTAATATAGACGTCACATTGACCTTTTAAACAAATAAGTGCTTGTCTGGTTTGTTTATGACGGTGCCCTCCGCGGCTTTTTGTAATATTATACATCCAATAAATACGCTTAATATCAAAAGGGATGACTTTTTCTATTACATTTAGGCTGCCTCGATCGTCCGTATAACTGGGTAAATCTATTATATTGGCCATTTATTAACTCGTATTTTTTTAATGGAAAAAACATTCATATTATTTTTTAACAACCGTTTGAAAAAAAAGATTATTTTTTGAAATGGTGTTTTTTTTGTAAGATTCTGCCCGTGTACATCTATTTTCCTGCCAGCGGCTATAATCTTTTCTTTAATTTTTTCTAAATGAAGACAATAAGGGCGATAGATATACATCAGTATATTTTTATCTAACTTGTACCCGCCAAAATCGACAGTATCTGCGGTTAAAAACTTAAGAGCATGGAAATGATAGAAAACCACATCGAAAGTGGATTTTTTATTTTTCTCTCTGGCAAATAATTTATTATCTTTCATGCTAATTTCGTATTGTTGAATATTCCAAGGCGCCATTCCTCCACCAAGGTGCGCCAGCTCATGTACATTTGGAAATTTTTCTAGCCAACCATCTAAGTATTTTTGATCACCAAGTTTTCCATCCTCAATACGTGCAAAGCACCACTCTATGCATTTCTCTCTCCACCACTCCAATATAAACAATCCATCTGTTGAGTTCTTAAAAGTCATGAATTGAACACAATATTTTCCACTAATTAGAGTTTGATCATACTCAGGGGTATATCTATGCTCAGTAATAAGAACTGATTGCTGGTCCGTAACTTCATCAAGTAATTGCTGGGGATCGGAAAAAAAATAGAGATCAGCATCTAAGTAAGTGCATTCTTTTAGATTAAAGTTTTTTAAGCAGAATAAGACAAGAGACGGAGTACAAGTCCAGCAATATTCTCCTTTAGTACGCGTAGGCTTTACTTGTAACAAAGCCTCATCCTCAAATTCATTTAGAGAAATAACTGAAATATTTTTATTCCCAATAGATTGTAAGACTTCAAAGCATGCTGAGTCAAAAGCGACAACAAAAAGATGAAAGGCCCCAGTTGTAGCTTCTAGGGACTCTAACAGAGCCAACCCTCTCGATAAATAATTGCTATCGAACAGTGTACAAAAATAATTCATTGAATTTTGTCCAATTATTTAATGTTTTTGTTTTTTTCCAAACTCATTAAGCAATTCACTTACCCTCTGGATTTCCTCCGGGGTGTGCACAATAGAAATGGGAAGACTTAACGTTGTTTTATGAATTTCCTCAGAAATAGGGAAATCCTCAGAAAAATAAGAAAGGGTAGCTTTTTGTTTATGAGGTGGGGTTGGGTAATGAATGTCAGATTTCACTCCATTTTGAAGGAGAAATTCTTTTAAAGAATCTCTCCGGTTATGTCTGATATTAAAAATATGATAAACATCAAAACATTCTTTTTCCACAACTGGCTTTATAAATTGATCGTCTATTTCTTTTAAATAAAGAGAGGCGAGGTTACGTTTATGTTGGTTTAATAGATCCAACTGCTTTAGTTTGACCCGCAAAAAAGCAGCTTGAATTTCATCTAAACGAGAATTGACACCTAGATACTCATTCTTATATCTGACACTGGATCCGTAATTTCTCAAACTTCTAAGCTGATAGGCTAATTCATCATCCTCGCACACAATAGCCCCTGCATCTCCTAAGGAGCCCAGGTTTTTTGTTGGGTAAAAGCTAAATGCACCGGCATTTCCAAAACTCCCAGTTTTTTTTTGTTGGTATTTTGCACCATGGGACTGGGCACAATCTTCAAGAACTTTTAATTGGTGGCGAGTGGCAATTTGCATGATTTTTTCCATATGGCATGCTTTTCCATATAGATGGACGACACAAATGGCTTTTGTTTTTTTTGAAATTTTTTCTTCAATTTTTGACGGATCGATATTGTACGTTTGAATATCAGGTTCAACAAGTATAGGCGTTAGGCCAGCTTGGATAATAGCAAGTATGGTTGCGATATATGTATTAGAGGGTACAATGACTTCAGATCCAGCTTCGAAATCCCAGGCAAGGAGAGGGAGAGTCAAAGCATCAAGGCCATTTGCGACTCCAATACAATGTTTCACTCCAATATAATTGGCAAATTCCCCTTCAAATCTTGCAACTTGTTCTCCTAATATATACAAACCCTTATCTAAAAATTTATCAAAGATTTCGATAAATTCTTTTTTGAATGGTTTATTTGCTTCGGATAATTTTTCATATTCAATCATAACTTATAGTTCCATATTGGTGAAACGGTCGATTGGATTCCGGATTTTTTACCTTAGTCGATTCCCAGGCTCTTTTTGTTTCGAAAAGCAGGAATTGCACTCTGAATGACTCAACTGAGAAGGCTGAAGCTGCCCCCCTCCGAACGATTTAATGTGAAATATTTCTCTATTCCAATTGTGCGAAAAGAAACACTTGCGTAGGTAACACCTACCCTCATAGTAGGTGATCTGACAATCCAATTTCCACATCAAAAAACTCTTTTAAATGAGGATGAGTCGAAGATTTGTGCTTTCCGGTGGAATAAAAAAAAGAGCTGTTGGGGAAGCGCTCATCCAAAAGCTAAATTAAACAACAACATATATGAACAGAATTTATTCCTATCTATGTCTCGACCAGCCAGGCCATTACATCAGGCTTCCGACTGATCCCCTACACGGAAATACTTGGCCTGTGGATGCATAAAATAATACCCGCAGACAGAACTCGCAGGTGTCATGGCAAAACTCTCGGTCAAATGTACACCGATACGCTGTTGCACCTGTAAGAATTCCCACATCTTACCTTTTTCGCTGTGAACCGGGCAAGCGGGATATCCAGGAGCAGGGCGGATACTGCGGTATTTTTCCTGCACCAAGTCGTCGATAGTCGCATCAGGCACATCGGGAAATCCAAAAATACCTCGGACTTTTTGGTGCAAATATTCAGCAAAGGCCTCCGCTAAGCGATCGCCCAAGGCTTTTACGAGAATTGCAGAATAATCATCCTGCTTTTTCTCATACTCAGCAGCCAACCGTTCTACGCCGTCACCCATGGTAACGGCAAAGAAACCCAGGTGATCTTTTCGCCCAGAATCAGAAGGCGCGATGAAATCAGAGAGGCAAAGATAGGGGTCGTCGGATTCTTTTTTCTTCTGCTGGCGTAAGAAACAGAACTTTTCAAGCTTTTTGCCAAAATCCGCTGGATCATAGACCCATACGTCATTGCCTTCAGAATTCGCCGGAAAAATCCCAAGCACACTCTGCGGCGTAAACAATTGGCCCTCGATAATATCTTGCAAGAGCCTCTGGGCATCGGCGAACAATTCTGTCGCTTGTTTCCCGTATTTGGCAGATTTCAAAATTCTCGGATAGAACCCCTGCAAGCCCCAAGTCCAAAAAAATGGAGACCAATCGATATATTTCACTAGCGTAGACAGCGATTCACACTCCACATGTTGAATCCCCAAAAAACTAGGGTTAGAGATTTCTGTTGATCCCCAGTCCATCTGCGGACGCTTTGCATACGCCTCTTCCGCGGAAAGGAACTGCACCCCTTTCTGCTTCTGCAAAAATCGCTCTCGCAAGACTGCTTGTTCTTGAAGCACCCCTTCTATGTAAGCAGCTCGACGCTCCGGATGTAACAGTTGGTTGCATACATCTACGACCAAAGAAGCATCTGCCACTTGCACCACAGGGGATGCATAGTGAGGGGCAATTTTAAGCGCAGTATGCATCTTGCTAGTCGTTGCCCCCCCTATCAGCAGCGGAACCGTAAGACCCAACCGTTGCATCTCTTGGGCATTGTAAATCATCTCTTCCAAAGAAGGTGTAATGAGCCCACTCAGACCGATCAAGTCCGCATTCTCAGCTTTGGCACACTCCAGAATTTTCTCACACCGAACCATCACCCCAAGATCGATCACTCGATAATTGTTGCAAGCCAACACCACCGATACGATGTTTTTTCCAATGTCGTGCACATCCCCTTTTACCGTGGCAATCACAAACGTACCCTGATTCGAAGCTTTTCCTTCTCTCTGAGCAGCCATAAAGGGCTCCAAGAAGGCCACAGCCTTTTTCATCACCCGCGCACTCTTCACCACTTGGGGCAAAAACATTTTCCCCGCTCCAAAGAGCTCGCCTACGATCTTCATCCCATCCATGAGAGGACCTTCGATCACCTGCAACGGACTCTGCAAAATCCCAAGCACTTCTTCTGCATCCAACTCGATAAAGTCCGCAATTCCATGCACCATAGCATGCCCAATGCGCTCTCGCACGGGCATCTGACGCCACGCATGGGGATCTGTTCCTTTTTCTCTTGCTTCTCGCTGATACCCCTGGGCAAACTCAATCAGCGTATCCGTAGCGTCTGGATTTTGATCTAAGAGCACCGCTTCAATCTTTTCCAGTAGCTCTTTGGGAATCTCTTCGTAAACCTCGAGCATACCCGCATTGACGATCCCCATATCAAGCCCCGCACGGATGCTATGATAGAGGAAAGAAGCATGCATAGCCTCTCGCACTTGATTCTGACCACGAAAAGAAAAGGAAACATTGCTAATGCCTCCACTGGTTTTCGCCCCAGGACATGTCCGTTTAATTTCCCGTAACGCTTCGATGAAAGAAATCGCATATTGATTATGCTCAATCATTCCCGTGGCAACAGTCAACACATTCGGATCGAAAATAATATCTTCAGCGGGAAACCCAACCTCTTCCACCAACAGCTGGTAGGCCCGTTGACAAATTCGAACTTTTTCGTCCCTCGTTGCTGCTTGGCCATTTTCATCAAATGCCATTACAACAACTGCAGCCCCGTATCGTTTTACTTTTTTTGCATGCTCACAAAATGAAGCTGGTCCCTCTTTCAAGCTGATGGAGTTAACAACCCCCTTGCCTTGTATGCAGCGAAGCCCTGCCTCCAACACCGACCAGTTGGAGCTATCGATCATAATGGGAACGCGACAAATCTCAGGCTCCGAGCCCAACAGATTCAAAAAATGCTCCATGCACCCTTTTGAATCCAAGAGACCCTCATCGAAATTCACATCTAAAATATTCGCACCGTTTTCCACTTGCTGGCGAGCAACGATCAAAGCCCCTTCGAAATTTTTCTCCTGAATTAATTTGTTAAATTTGGGAGAACCCGTCACGTTGGTTCGCTCCCCCACCATCAAAAAAGGGGCGCCCGTATCTGGTACGCGAAGAGGCTCCAATCCACTCAAACACATTGCAGTATCCCGTTGTGGGGGAATTCTTGGTTCAAGAGGGGAGAGATACTCTCTGATTTTTGCAATATGTGCAGGTGTCGTTCCGCAACACCCTCCCACAATATTTACAAACCTACTCTTGCCAAAATCCAAGAGAAACTGCGCTGTATCCTCCGGCATTTCATCATACCCGGTCGGCACCAATGGATTGGGTAATCCCGCATTCGGATGACAACTGATCCAACAATGAGCCAGCTTGGAAAGCTCCTGGATATAAGGACGCATCTGCTGCGCACCCAAAGCGCAGTTGATCCCTACACTCCACGGATTGGCATGACGAATCGAATACCAAAATGCCTCGATAGTTTGTCCAGAAAGCGTTCGGCCCGATTGATCGGTAATTGTCACCGATACCATAATGGGTAAACGGGTCGCGATAGAATCAAATATATTTTCAATAGCAAACAAGCACGCCTTAAGGTTCAACGTATCAAACACTGTCTCCACTAGAAGAATGTCAACCCCACCCTCAATCAAAGCGAGAGTTTGCTCTTCATACGCTTCCACCAGCTCCTGAAAAGAAACCCCACGAAAGGCCGGCCTGTTTACATCCGGAGAAAGAGAGGCTGTTTTGTTGGTCGGACCGAGGCTACCAGCTACCCAACATCGACGATCAGGATGAGCAACTTGAAACTCTTCTACAGCTTGCTTAGCAATGCGAGCAGCCTCGCGATTTAGCTCCGGAACATGAACAGCAAATTGATAATCTTGCTGCGCAATTCGAGTGGAGTTAAACGTATTGGTACAAATAATATCGCTACCAGCCTCGAGATATTGATAATGAATCTTTTGGATGAAGGCAGGACGCGTAATGCAGAGTACATCATGATTGCCTTTGAGATCCGAAGGATGATCGAGGAAACGATCTCCTCGATAGTCGGCTTCGCACAACCCCAATGCCTGAATCATGGTGCCCATGCCACCATCTAAGAACAAAATCCGCTCACGAGCGCTTTCATTCAATAAAGTAAACATTTTTTCCTTTATGTAGAGAAACCCGCTAGGGGAGATACCCACCGCGAAACCCGAAGAGGGCACCTCGTCCGAGTGTCCCCGTAACTTCCACTCACGGAGCGCTGGTATCATAACAACAGACAACGGAGCCTGTACAGGTGATTTGCGTAGAGCAACCGCCCCCATCTTGCCCAAAAACACACGTGTCAGGCGCACAACCCGTATAACTCACCTTTTGTATCCATCCGCCAATCCCACAGCTAGAGCCCAAATTCTGTACCGTACAGGTAATCGGCTGGCAAATGATATTTCCTTTTGCATCTGTTCCCCGATATCTTGTATTAAACCCGCACTTTTGCTCATGACTGATACAAATCGTCGTAAAGGCAGACTTCAACTCTTCAAACGGATATAAGCATGCACATGTCGGCTTTCCATCTGCCACCTGCGTTAAAATATAATTTACCGGGCAGACAAAACTCGTAGAGGCAGGAAGCGGAATCAACGAAGTAGAAGTTGAAATCGCACCAGTTGCACTCATGGTTTTGCTTGCAACATTGGTATAAAAAACCGCATCGGCTGGCACCGAAGGCAATTGATAACCCGATAAGTGTGACGGGGCACCCGTCGGCTCATAGACCACATGAATTCGCACATGGATCGCATCTGCCTGAGCGCACTCACCAGAAAATCCACCACTTCCACCGGTAAAGGTAGGCACCTGGCGCAAATCTGCCGGACAAGAAGCCCAGAAATATGCATACGCCTTCAGAACACAAGCAGCAGAGGGCTGTGCTGTATTGCTACATTTTTGCCCATCCAACGTATAGCTCACGGGAAAATCTTGCGTACCTGCAATTGTATTTTTATCCCGTTGAGCAGAATTTCCCGCATCGGATGTCGCAACAGGCAAAATAAGCTCTAGGCCTTTCTGCTTGCTAGCCTGTACCAACGTGCAAGGCGCCCCGTTTCCTTGGCCCAAGCATTTTTGGAGCTCTTTACTACCCGCTGTTTTTCCATGCAATGCACTAAAGATCAAAACATCGGGACGCCCGGCAGCCTCTTCCAGCCTCTTGGCAATCTGATACATACTTGCCGCATCTTTGAGCCTGGACACCGTCGTTTGCTGGCTACGCAGAAGAGTAGCGACCCCAAATCCCAAAAAGACGGTCATGCCCATGGCCACCACTAGCTCGAGAAGACTAAACCCGTTGCGCTTCAATCGCGACCCTCTCTATGCTTCACTTCTGTTGACAACAGCTGATAGACCCGCCTGTACACACCATGCCATTTTTCACCAAATTACTGGCAGCGCTGCCAATGCGGAGAGTCTGCCCCGGCTTTAGCATCGGCGTTACCTGTCCCTTTTCTGTTCTCCCCCAACCGTTGGAGTTAAAACTCTTTTGCAGATAGCCTCCACTCACCCGCGTATCGGTCCCCTCTGAAGTTTCCCAACTGTTGCAAGCACCACCCTCCGCTCCCACCACACAGTAAAAAGAGCAAGTCCCTCTTGTATAACCTTGAATCCAGTAGCCATCTCCACAGGTACCATTGCTTGCCTCAAATTCATCTCCCGATAACGTGATACAAGCATATGAATCCGAAAATGATTTGCAAATCGGAACCCCATTTTCATCCAACCCGTGGTAAATCAGCCCTTCTTTACAGACGTAAGAGGGCTCGGGCAAAAGAGAGCACAACGGTCCATTGCGATTGGGCATCAATGTGGAGGTGATATAAGGCAATTTACAAGAACAACTCATCTCCCCTGTTTCGCTATACCCAGTTGCCACCGCACCTGGGTTACACGTGGCATTGCGATGGATACCTAAGATATCAAGCACTGCAAGCGGATAAAACTGCACCAACCGAGGCAATGTAGGCAAAAGAGCCTCGCCAGCCTGCGCCTTGACCTGTGAAACCGAATACCCAAGGCGAACCTCCTGGGCTCCATTTTTACAAGCAGAAGGATGCCCCAACGCAGGATCTTCTCCAATCGGACATAAAGCGTAAAAAAAAGTTTCCACCTTAAAAATACAATTGCTTGCAGCTGGGTCACAATTTCTTTTGCCTATATCGGAATAGTAAATAGAGGAAATAACTTCACTAGTAGAAGCATCAGTAGCATGATGCAGCGTGAATAGATTTCGGTCTGCCTCGGTCTGCGGCAGAGAGGTCAGGGCCTCCGTGCATCCATCTTCTACCCCCACCACGCAACGAATGAGTGCAGTATTGGCAGGATCCAACAGGCTCGCATATAAGGCGCTTGAAGTTTGAAGTTTAGAGCGAATATCGTGTGCCAAGGCTTCTTGAGCCGCCTGTGTCCGGATATGTTTTTTGGCAACTGCGGCATGTTGATAGAAATAGGTAACCCCAACCAACGCAATAGCCAGTATTGAAAAGGCGACAAGAACCTCTAACAAAGAAGTCCCTTTTTCTTGTGACGAACGCTCCGACACCGTCGACTCCACGAATAAGAATTTGATTTTCCATGACTATATCTTATTTCCTTCATTCTGTCATGAAAGCACCGATCTGAGGAATAGACTCAATCCCTGTACTTCGATGGATATGCGCGTAAAACACTTGAACTTGGGAATCGGAGCGACTATAAGTAAGCCCCAATTCACACATGATTGACAGGTTGTACGTTGAAGACGCTTCAGATGTTTTTTTCGAAATCAAAACAAGCTGTTGTAGCTTGGTTACCTGTTCACGCTGGTGAGTGGTACCAGTTTTTGCTTACCTGCATCCTCCTTTTTCTGATTTCTACGACCTACAATGTATTGCGTCCCCTTAAGGTCACCATCATGATTTCGGCCCCTCACTCTGGCGCAGAAATCATCCCTTTTTTAAAAGTATGGGGCATTCTACCAGGAGCCCTTTTCTTCTCTTTCCTCTATGCACAACTGTCAAAATACATGTCGCGAGAGGGTGTTTTTTACACCATCGTAGGTATATTCATCTGTTTTTTCACGCTTTTTTTCTCTGTTCTGTTCCCCTTTCGAAATGAACTCGAATTTACCAGCGTCGACACATTATGCGAAACATGGGTCCCTGCTGCCAAATGGCTCCTCGCCATGGTGCGCCACTGGCATCTCTCCCTTTTCTATATCTGCTCTGAACTATGGGGAAGCGTAGTCCTTTCCATGTTGTTTTGGGGATTTATAAATGAAATCAGCACCACAGACCAAGCCAAGAGATTCTATGGACTTTTTCTCCTAGGTGGAAACACAGGTGCCATCGCAGCTGGGCTCTTTGGTAACTCTTTCTCCACCCAGGACTTTGACTCCGCCCTCCCCTTTGGCGCGACAGGATGGGAACAATCCGTCTACTTCATCGTCGGCATTGCGATTATCTGTCAAGTAGCGGTCCTGGTACTCTTTCGCCTTCTAAGTACTCGACCTGCGATCCGTCAAATGGCGAAGGAAGACAAAGAACCTTCGAAAAAAATTGCTCCCTTCACCCTCCGAAAAGCCTTTGTCACCCTGTATCGCTCTCCCCACCTGCGCTACATTACCTGCATCGTAATTTGCTACAACTTTGTGTTCAATCTTATAGATGTCATGTTCACGGACCAACTTCATATCCATTTTGGCAATGATTCTGGTGCACTCAATGCCTTCATGAGCCGCGTAACCATTGCCAATGGACTCATCGCTACCTTTATCGCCCTCTTCGTCTCTGGTAACCTTCTGCGTCGTTTCGGTTGGAGATCAACAGCACTGACGACTCCGATTGTGGTCACGATCAGTTGCATTGGGTTCTTCGGGATCCTACTCTTTAGAGACAGCATCATTACACAAGGTCTGGTTTTCTTCTTTGCTTGTCCGGTAACCCTGCTGGCCGTGTACCTAGGTGGTATTCAACTCTGCCTCACCCGAGGACTCAAATACACTCTGTTCGATGCCACCAAAGAGATGGCATTTATCCCTCTTTCCCCAAAAGAGCAGCGCCAAGGAAAAGCTGTTATCGACGGAGTGGCCTCTCGCTTTGGAAAATCAGGGGGGTCTTTCTTCTACCAGTTCCTCCTGCTCTTTCTGCCTTCCATCGCAGCAACGCTACCGTATGTTGGGATTCTTATTCTCGTTATCATCATACTTTGGGTGTATGCCGTACTCGGTCTTACCCGCAGTTTACAGAGTAAATTGAGGGAAAAGGGTGAGCAGGCTGTGATCTGACTTTTTCTTTTCTTGTAACTACCCAGGTAGTTGCTTCTGCTTCTGCTTCTGCTTCTGCTTCTGCTTCTGCTTCTGCTTCTGGAAACCAGCTGCGCAGTTTTCCAGACCTTCCTTGCCTCGCAATGGGAGAACGGGGATTCATGTCCAGAATGACGCGTCAAGGCCGGCGCTCGCTCGGGGCCTCCCACCCTCTCTCAATCAGCAGACTTAATCCCCGTCATGGACACCCAGAACGTCCGCTGCGATTTCGACCCAGGTAGGTCCTCCCAAGCGGCTGCCCTTGACGCGTCATTCTGGACATGGATCTCCGTTCTCTCGCTGCTACTAGATCTTTGCAGCTACGGGAACTTTGGAGCAACAAGAGAGCTCGCAAGAAGAAGCGATTTCATACTTAGCCAAGGGCAACCGCTTGGGAGGGTACAGCCTGAGTGCGAAGCGCGAAGGTGGGAAGAACAATGTAGAAGAGGCCCCGAGCGAGCGCCGGCCTTGGCTAGATACGAAATTGATTCTTTTTGCATGCTCTCCCCTTGCGAGGCAAGGAGGGTTTGGGCAGACCGAGAAGCGAAGAGAGATTCGATGCTTGCATCAGCATCGAGCGTAGCGCCGAGGGACGGGCGCAGCCCAACTGCGCAGCTGGTGCCCAAAAGAAAAAGAAAAAGAAAAAGAAAAAGAAAACTAACGAGAAGAAGCATGTTGTTTAACCTGCACAGCAAGCTCGCGAAGCTCTTTAACTTTGTCTAACAGCTGGGTATTTGTGAAATTTTTGTAGTAGAGGTTGGAGTCTTCGTTTTCCTTGCGAGGGGCAGAAGCTACTTTTTCTAACGCCTTTGCAGCCTGCTCCAAGGCTACCTGTCGCATTTCAGGGTATTGAGGAAAGTCCTCTGCCAATTGAATCTGGCTATAGGCACAAGCGTGCCAAATCTCCTGCTTGCAGTAAAAAGCAGCTACAAAACGACTGGACTCCGCCAAACGACGGGTACCCTGCTCAATAAAAGTCGCAGCTTGCACCGCATGGGTGTTTGCCGGATAGTCTTTAACAAGGGATTTCCAACTTTCCAGCGCCTTTTGGGTGTACTCTTGTTCGCGATCTATGTCATCGGGGGCCTCTTTCCAGTAGGTGTCCCCCAACCGAAAGAGTGCGAATGGAACTTCGGGATGCTTGGGATGTAATTTCGCGAATTGCTTATAGGAAGCGCCTGCTTCTGCATACCGCTTCAGCTCAAATTGGCTATTTGCAAGCAACAGCTCCGCCTCAATCGCAAAGCGGCTATAGGGGAAGCGAGCCTTAAACTCGCCCAATTTCGTAATGGCGATTTCGTAGTTCCCATCTGTGTAGGGCTCTTTCGCCACCTGGTAGGAATATTCCACCCGATCTGGATCCAATTCCTTTTGGGTACACGCAGAAAAAAGGCTCAACCCGATAATAACGAAAGCATAAAATGCACGCAACCTAGCTCCTCTCATCCGATGATCCTACAGTTTTATACGTCACAACCGATATCATCCCTGTAAAATAAGGGCTGAAATTTTGGCGATTTCCCTGTACCTAGAGAAAGAGAATACCAACACCTTCGACTGCGCATGAATATGAACATAAAAAGACAAAAGCAACGAGGAAAAAAAGACTCCAAGCCCCTCTTTGGGCTTTTTTTATTGGCTTCTATATTGATCCATATCGGAAGCTTATTCGAACTGTCACATCTTAGCCTAAAAAACCA
The DNA here is from genome assembly GCA_947475005.1 of Deltaproteobacteria bacterium. Classification (GTDB taxonomy): domain Bacteria; phylum Bdellovibrionota_B; class Oligoflexia; order Oligoflexales; family Bog-1112; genus CANIBL01. The sequence continues at coordinate 213,506 of CANJLI010000001.1, forward strand.
ACAAAAAGAAGACGCAAAAGACACAACAATTCACGTGAAAATCGTTACAGCACCCACCGAAAAAACACAGAAAAAAGAAGAGGATCCCACCCAAATTCTGGAGGCCCCCCAGGTTAAAACACAAGCCCCTGAGACGGCGGATTATGCAGGGCAAACGGATCACGAAACCCAGCAGCAAACTCGGGTTTCCAACAAAACCCCTCGAGAGAAACAAGCGGACCCCAGCACAAAGAAGACCGCACAGAAAGGGAAAGGCGCGAAAGCTGCCTCCAGCTCCGATGCTACGCCCCCCACGCCTCGCGTAGCCATCGAATCTCCGCCAACCCCCCGCAAAGAGGGGCAAGGGCGCACCCAACAGGTGGACAATGCCGTTACCCACTCACAACCGCGCCTTCCTGTGCAAGGGCCCCATGCTTATGACCAGCTATTGGCAACCGCTCACGACAATATGGAGTCCCAGGTAGAAGCCGGTTACCAAGACTATATAGATAACAATATAAAAGAAGCTGACTCCATCGATATTAATACAAAAGAATATCGGTATATTGGATACTTTACCAATATGCGCAAAGCCATTGAGCTCGCGTGGAACTATCCCATGGAAGCAGCTCAGAATGGGGTCGATGGGCAGGTACACCTGCGATTCCTGATTGAAGAAAATGGAACTGTCTCCAAAATCTCCGTTCTCGACTCCTCTGGGCACCTCGTTCTGGATTCTGCCATCGTCGAAGCCATCAAAGTCGCAGCCCCCTTTGCCCCTCTCCCCCCAGGGCTCAAGCGAAAAAACCTAGAAGTTACAGGCACTTTCCACTACGTCCTCAACTAAAAATTGTCTGAAACCCCCATCTGCGTTGTTGCCTTCGTCGCTCCGGTCCTCATTTACCGTTAACAGTAAACTCCGGTCCTCGCTCCTTGACGCCTAGCAGCTCGAGATTTCAGACAATTTTTTCTATTACCGGTATTTTGTATAGTTTTATGCTAGACTTAATCTCCGCCAAAAGTTCGCCGGAGGGGTTGCATCTCCTGGCAATTCCAAGGTATGTAGGAAGCATCTCTCACAACGGCGGAAATTCGCCAAAGGAGCCCCTTTCGTTATGATGAAATATTTTCTTACTCTGTTGGTCCTAGCTGTAACCAGTTGCCAACACCCGAGCCTCCTGCAGACGGCCTCGACTCAGACATCTCGCACCCAGCCCCTTGTTGTTTCCCGTGTTCCTTACCACACGCCATACGGCGATGATCAATATGCCAACTACCTCCAGCATCGATTTTCGCGCTACCTCGGCACATTTCCAGCGGTAACGCCAAAACGAAAACCCACGCCCTCTTTGGTAACGGATATTCCTCCGGCACTACGCCCTGAAGTAGATAAGTGGATTCATTGGTTTAAAACCAAAGCAAACCGAAGTCTGCATCACTGGTTAGTCCGCGGAGAGGCCATTGAATCTACTATTATTCCGATTTTGGAAGCCCAGGATGTACCAAGGGAACTATTTTATGTTGCTATGATTGAGTCTGGGTTTAACAACCATGCTAGCTCTCCTCGTCAAGCAGGAGGCCCATGGCAGCTCATCGGGGCTACGGCTCGCTTGCATGGATTGGAGATGACACATTGGGTGGACGAACGTCGCGATCCCGTGAAGTCAACCCTCGCTGCAGTCGTGTATTGGAAGAAACTCTATCAACAGTTCGGCAATTGGTATTTAGCAATTGCTGCCTACAACTCAGGACCTCGCACCATCCAAGACCTGTTGCGCAAAACGACCCCCGAAAAATTTTGGACCTATTCAAAGGGAAAAGTAAAAAGGGAAACTCGTGATTTTGTACCAAAAGCACTTGCAGCAATTTTGATTGGCACCAACCCAGAAGCCTATGGCATTCATATCAAAAAAGATCCAACTCTGGCCTTTCCACTTCATTATGCCTACTTTCCAACTCCCACTTCGCTACCCCAAATCAGTCGCGATTATGGGATCCCACTGGCAAAGCTACGATACTGGAACCCAGAGCTCATCCACGGCAAAACCCCTCCCCAGCCCCCATTCCTTCTGCCGGGGTACCCGGTTCGACTGCCTAAACATGTGATTCAAACTACAGCTCTGCCGCATATCTCGAGATAATCTTGTGGGGACACTCCAGCGGGGTGTCCCCTGCGACTCTAGCCCACCCTCTCCTCGTGTACAATATACGTTGTACATCCTACCCAAAACTAGGGGGCAATCATGATGCGAATGTATCTCGTATTTTTACTCTTTGCTATTGGAGGAACAGCCAATGCTGTTTTACCTCCAGAGCAATTCAAAAATCTAAATCTGGCTACAGATGACGACCTAAATCCCTTACATGGAGTGCCCTGGGCGAAAGGCATTTTGGAAAATCACGCTGAATTAATGAATTATGATGAGCCGTTGCGCGAGTTCATACTGCAACTTTTCCATCGGACTGGGACTTTTGATCCTTCGAATATAAAAGATTCATTTGCTTCGAATGCGACTCCAAATGGTATCGGTATATTGATGGGTGAAATGAAAAAAGAGCTCTGTTTAAATGAAGAGACCAAAGGGATCACAGGGATTAAAGGGATTTGTAAGCGACTTAGCCTATTAAGGAACAAAGAGGGCAGATATAACCCTTTGGCATACAGGGTACTTTCGACTTTGCTACGCTACAAGGCAAATACACGGCAAGACTATAGGGCGTATTATGAAGGCCTTCATGCAGTCTACCCAAAAGGAGTTCGACTCCCAGATAACTGGGACGCCTGGCTTGAAGAAAAATTTCTCCCTAGAGATGCAGACCTCCCTGCTCCACCTGATCTTAAAGAGCATTATGCTGCTTACTTATTTTGGGTTTTAAAGCAGACCTCAATAGCACCTCCTCTCGAACATCAGGGTTACTCTATAAGTAAAATTGGCTCATTTCCCGATTGCGGAGAAACTTCGCTACGTAATTTTATAAAACTGATTTTAGATAAGGATGGGCGCTACAACTTAGACGTTCTTCGCGAGCTGGGTGCAGGTCCTGAATTAGTTGCATTCTTTACAAAATTCAACACAAGACAAAGCCAGCAGGATAAAAAGCCACGAGAATCCGAAGAAAATGAAGCAAGAAACGCATGGTCTAATTTGACTGGCGGTCATAAAGAAGTTCGTTACGTTCCAGTTAGGAATGATCTGAATGCTGGTGCGGACAATATGCTGACTCTATTAAAAATCCTCCTACCTCAGCTTAACGAGTTAACAAACTGGGCAATTGTTTTTGCAGAAATCGAAAAAATCAGGAAAAAACACGGGCTCGGCGAGTTTACTCTACAAGAGAACCAATTAAGAAATGAGTTTGGTGAGTTGCGTTTTCAGGTTCAGGGATTGGGTTGTTTTGCTTGGCATTTTCAAAGCCAGCATTTTTTCATCGATCCCATGTCTGCTCAATTCTTTGGGGAGTACCCATTTACAGACAAAGAGGAACAAGTGTATAAAGATGTAGCAATCTTTTATCCCGGGAAGAGCTTGCCAAGTGATTTTGAAAAATTTCCTTGGTATTTATATACGTCGTTACGATCCAATGAAGAAATTGAAACCCTCATAAAGAAAACCTTATTACCGATTGGCGTAGTCACAGGGTTGGCAAATCGTCTATCCACTCAAGATGCACGGAAGAGAGTTTTTTCTAAAATTACCAAAAAATATTCCACTGATCTACTTCTGCAGCTCCTCAACGATGAACATTTAACGCTATATAATGAATATTTATTTCCTTTTCTTTATCGAGAAGAATACGATGCCGCTCGATTTTTGGCTACAACTACTCGGTTTAAAGAAAAAGTTGGAACCTACCTCATAGGCCATGAGAGCGAGGTTAACGCTCTTGCCTTAAGCGCAGACGGACATACCCTTTGTTCGGGATCATCGGATAAAACCATTCGAATTTGGAACCTGCGACAGCCGGAGAAAAAGCCCCATGTCCTCCAAGGCCACGAGGAGAGTGTTGTGGCTCTTGCCTTAAGCCCAGACGGGCATACCCTTTATTCGGGATCACGGGATAAAACCATTCGAATTTGGGACCTGCGACAGCCAGAAAAAGCACCCCATGTCCTCCAAGGACTCTCTGGCCACATGGCCCTTGCCTTGAGCCCTGACGGACATACTCTTTATTCGGGGGGGGAGGCGAATACCATTCAGATCTGGGACCTTACAAAGCTAGAGGAAAAACCCCGCCTTCCCATTCTGAAAGGCCCCGATGGCAATTTCAAAAGCCTTGCCTTATCCCCTGATGGACATACCCTCTATTCGTATTCGGATGGTCAATATAATAAGTCCATCCAAATCAGGGACCTCACAAAACCAGAGAAAGACCCCCGCCACCTCCTCAAAGTGAATGGTGAGCCCACGATGCTTGCTGTGAGCCCGGATGGGCATACTCTTTATTCGGCAAATCGATATCATAGCGTTCAAATATCGGACCTCACAAAACCAGAGAAAGAACCTCGCCTTCTCTCAAAAAATCCTTCTAATTCTGTATTTTCTCTTGCTATAAGCCCGAACGGAAAGATCCTTTATACGGGATCAGATGAATATAATGGCATCCGGATCTGGGACCTTACAAAGCCAGAGCAAAAACCTCACCATCTCCAAGGCCACAATGAGCATATCTATGCCCTTGCCGTGAGCCCGGACGGGCGCACCCTTTATTCGGGATCAAGGGATGAGACCATCCGAGTCTGGGATCTCGAGAAGGAGTTGAAGAAGCCAGCAGCTGCAGCTCCCATCCAAAATTAATAGAATGTATCTCCCTTAGCTCAGTTACGAGCTTTCGTCATCCTGAGCGTAGCGAAGGATCTCCCAACGTTGTAGCTAATGTTGATCACAAAATTGGGAGATCCTTCGCTACGCTCGGGATGACAACCAGTTTGAGAAAACCCCATTGAGTAAGGGGAAATATCGCCCTGTACAAAGGCTCGCCTGCATAAGGTTTCTTAGGCGAATGCCATTGCAGTCAGGCGTCCCCTTTGGTTTTAGAATGGATGAACAAGATGGAAATAAAATATGGCTTTACATATGAACAACAGGAATCAGAAGAATGAAAAAATTTATTCCAGAGCATGTAACATATACCCAACATCCAATACCTATGATTGGTAGAGTTTGGGTTTTTCCGGAGGTCGTTTATACAAAAGATGCTGAAGGTGAGCTTGGGATTTCATTCATCGAACTTGAAAAATTGCAACTTTCCGTAGCAAATGCAATTTGCGGAGAAGAACAACAGTTAAAATCAATAGAATTTGATTTTTTACTGAATATTACAAAAACAACCCAATCAGAAATTGCTGAGTTTTTAAAATGCCATGTTTCAAGCATAGGAAAATGGAGACAAAAGGAAAACGTCCCTCAATTAGAAAGCTTGGTTTTAAAAGAAATTTTTTGGACTAAACTCTTTGGAAACAAAGTATCATATGAGCAATCTTTGTTTGGGCGACAAAGGTTAGCCTTAATGTCAAATGCCGCAATAGAAAAAAAAGTGGTAGCACCGGTTCACAAGAAAGCGGCGTAAATACTTCGTAACTACCACTGATTGGGAAGCAACCGGTGTGCAGAAATCTGCCAAGCGTTAATCGTCTTAAAGCTTTCTAAGGTCGCTGCAGAGGGGGTATTATCCACAAAGAGCTGAAAAGAAACCGTGTGGGAGCCAATATCCAAGGTGGACATATCCAAAGCAACCGCCACATTCACAGGGCTTTTTCCGAGAGGTTGTGCCTTATACGGTCGATTGCTCACCTGGGCACCCGCTTCTTTTTCCACATACAGCATGGGCAGTGTTTTCGATTTTAGCATCTCAGCCGAAAGATCGATTTGCATAAAAATCATGTAGGTCGGGTCCAAAGCAGTAAGCCAGTAGGTGGGAGCAGCCGGTGGCGCCTTGGCAAAGAAATCCAACATTGAGCCTTCTTTATACATAGGCATGTTCGTCGTGATTTTCAAATCTTTCGGGTTTTTTACAGCAGAAAATCCGTAATAGAATAGGCTACCCTCATTAAGCGTCTTCTTGCCCGAGAAGGGATTGTCGATGACAGCAGGTAATACAATGGAGTTTGCAAAGAAAGAAACTTCCGTATACATGCCTAAGTCAAAATTGATCTTTAAAAATTTGTAAGAAAATACAACCCGAGCCAACACACGTATGGGGCCAATCTTGTAGGCTTCCAGGCTGGAGACCACATCTTCCTGATTAAGTTGAAATGTTAAGAAATATTTAAGGTCCAATTTCAGATAAAAAGTAGAAGTCAAAATCAAAGGAGCTGTCTTCTTTTCATGGTTGATTACAGAAACCCCTCGCACCACCAGGTAATTCTTTGGATTAAAGAAATACTGATAATTCGACGTGCGAATTTCCGATTCTGTCATGTGATAATCTACATAATGCTTGGGGGATAAAGGCGGAGGCGTATGGTCATAGATGCCCACATACACAGCCCCCTGCTTACCAGCATGTTCCAATTTGATTTCGTATAGCAACTGAGGCTTGGGGACAGTCCATTTGGTGGGTACACGAACCTGCCCCACATCATCTCCCATAAAGCTCAGCTCATCCTCTCCATCGAAGAGTCCATTGCCAAACTGTCGATTGGGTAGAGGACCTTGATCCAACACAAAATCACTGAATCTATCTCGTTCATCAATTTGAAATGGGATCGCAACCGCAGTGCCGCTGAAATCGGTTTGAAAAACCCGATACTTGCTAATTTGATGATACTCAATGGGACGCACGGTTTTGGCAGGAATTACAATAGGCGCAGTATGAATCCCCCCCCAGAGCAAGAAGGAAGAAAGAAGACTTATACTGAAGATCAAAAAATATTTCATGAGGCAACTCGAAGCAAAGAGAAAAGAAAGGGGCCACATTTCTTCTCTCATTGTACAGGAATGAACCCTGTGGGGACACCCCGTTGGAGTGTCCCCGACGAAAGCTCGTCCCCACAGGTCTCATTCCTGCGACCCGCCCGAGTGTCCCCGACGAAAGCTCGCAGGAATACCCCTATAGGACTCTAGTGGTGATGCTGGCAAGTTGTGGCATGAGAGGCATGATCATCATGTCGATCGAATACGATGTGCAGAAGGGATCCTGCCATTAGAGCCTGGAAATGGGCAAGCCAACTCTCATCGCTCCAGACGAGCAAACTATCAGCCAACTCATAGCCCACCAAGGTAGAAATACCCAAAAGGAACAACAAGCCCATAGCAAAAATTTTGCCACGTCTCGGATAGAATAGGTTCCAAATTAGCAATCCTACGGGTAACTGATGGAGCAAGATCCCCAGAGAGAGAAACTCCCCCGTCCCGTGACTGTGAGTGTGTCCATGCCCATGGTGCGGCAACGCAAGACCGACACCGTCCATCAAACCGTGCACCACCAAACCAATCACGATCAGGCCCAAAGCAAGAAAGTGAACCTGCACTGCACGACGCGCCCACATGCGCTCCATGAAAGTCGGTAGAAACAATCCGAAAAATGCAGGTACCACGACAATGTAGCCTGCAAGCTCCACGCATTCAGGAATCAAAAGCAAAGAAACTAAGCCCACCACAGAGACTTGGGTGAAAATTTCGATGGTTTTCCAAGCGCCCTTATATCGAGACGCCCACCAGTAAATGAAGGGGGCAAGCCAAAGCACAGCAATATTTAATAAAACCAGAAACATACCACTCCTTGCGGCGGGGGTTATTGAATCGTCGCGTATTTATACAAAATGGGCGAGCCCGTGTGTATACCACAACCCCCCACTTTTCCCACTCTTTTCAAGCCCACCCTGGGAAAATCAAGAAATACAGCCTCCTCTTGATCTTCAAACTCAGTTCTATATCATAGTTCGGATCTTACAAATTCCGGGTGTCAACTACCCAATCCATATAGAAAAAAGGAGTTTTTCATGCGAATCATCGTATGTATTAAACAAACCCCCGATACCGAGGCCCAGATCCGCATCAGCGATATCGGGAAATCCATGCTGCTGCTACAAGACGTCAAAACCATCTTGAACCCCTACGATGAATTTGCCATCGAAGAAGCCCTACGTATCAAAGAAAAAATGGGAGGAGAGGTAATCGTGGCTACCTTCGGCCCTGACTCTGCCAAAGAGCAGCTGTTACGGGGTCTTGCCATGGGGGCTGATCGCGGTATTTTGGTAGCTTCCACTTCGTTTCCCCAGACCTCGTCTTTGCTTACCGCCACCGTTTTGGCCCAGCTGGTCACCCAAGAACAAGGTGACTTGGTACTCTGTGGCAAACAAGGCATCGATGAAGACAACATGGAAGTAGGTGTTATGCTTGCCGAGTTGCTGGGATGGCCCCACGTAAATGCTGTGACACAACTGACGCTGACAGATACGAGCGCCCACGTTGAACGAGAAGTTGAGGGGGGACAAACAGAAGTCTATCGCGTGCAACTCCCATCGGTGTTCGGGGCACATAAATCCCTCAATACCCCTCGATATGCCTCTTTGCCCGGTATTATGAAGGCAAAGAAAAAGCCCCTCGATACCAAAACCGTCTCCGACATGGGGCTCGAAGAAGCCCAATTGAAAAACTTGGTGCAAGTGAGGGTAGATCACTACGAATATCCACCCAAAAAACCTGCAGGAAAATTATTCAAAGGAGCCTCTACGGAATCCATGGTCACCGAAGTCCTCGAGCTACTGCGCACAGAAGCCAAAGTGATCTAACGAGCCTCAGCAAATAAAAGGAGCCAAGCTATGAAAATATTGGTGTTTCTCGAGCAACGAGACAATCTCCTCAAGAAGTCCTCCCTCGAAGCCTTAGGGGTTGCCCACCGGATCGTGCAAGGCCATGGCAGTGTGGAGGCCTTGATCCTAGGCGAACAGGCACAAGCCTTGTGTGAGCAAGCTCAAGGGTTTGGGGCGACCACCTGCCATTACGTACAAGCCCCGAGCCTGCGCCACTACCAACCTCTCCTCTACAAAGAGATCTTGGTACAAGCGATTAAGCAACTGCAGCCTGACAGCGTACTCGGCATGACCACCCCTTTGAGTCGAGATCTATTAACCCGTTGTGCTGCTGCACTAAAAGCCCCGCTGCTCACCGACCTCGTAGATATTACCGCACAAGAAGGGCGCCTCATGGGCGGCAAAAAACCCCTCTATGCAGGTAAAGTTTTGGCTACCCTGACCTATGAGACCCAAGGGGTTAAGATCGCAACCCTGCGGCCCAACAGCTTCGCTGCAGAAAAAATCCCTGGCACCATGACCATCCAAGCCCTGCCCCTGGAGCTCCCCAGTACCGCTATGGAGAAAATCGAGCTCACCGAGGTCCGAAAAGGAAAAAGTCAGAAAGCCGACCTGACGGAGGCCGCCCGTATCATCTCTGGGGGGAGAGCCTTGGCCAGTGCGGATAATTTTGCAATTTTGCATCGATGCGCGGAGGTATTGGGAGCTACGGTGGGAGCCTCTCGCGCTGCGGTAGATGCTGGCTACGCCACCCATGACATGCAAGTGGGGCAAACGGGCAAGACCGTAAACCCCACTTTATATATCGCATGTGGAATCAGCGGGGCCATCCAACACCTGGCTGGGATGCGTACTTCGAAGATCATTGTGGCAATTAATAAAGATCCAGAAGCCCCGATCTTTTCCATCGCTGACTATGGAATTGTGGCGGATTTATTTGAGGCTGTGCCTCTATTGACGGAGAAATTGCAGGGAATTTTGAAGGAGTGAAATAGATGGTAGGCCTGGGCGGACTCGAACCGCCGACCTCCCGCTTATCAGGCGGACGCTCTAACCAACTGAGCTACAGGCCTCTATATCATCGAAGATTCCAAAGGGAAGACCAGTTACTAGCAAAAACTCGGGCTCCTTTCAAGCTGAAAAACAAAACCTTGCGCCGATAGACCTATTCTCGCACCGTGCGTACTTTTAACCCAATGCAGGCTAGAATCCCTCGAATCGACTTCACTGGGGGATTTTTCCCCACAAATCGAGAAATTGGTGTGGCATAACCTTGTAAAATGTGGAAAAACAAGGCACTCCAGATCCGGCTGATTATAGGGAGATGCTGTTTTTTACTCCCTGCCACTTTATATGTAAGAAGCCGCCTGAAGGCTTCACTTTTTCTAAACTTGATGGTTACCGATCCCCTTGTGGGTATTTTGGAGGGAGAGACCCTATGGGCATTCTGACTAAGTTATTTGGCACACGAAACGATAAAATCATCGCTTCCTTTCGTCCGTTGCTACAAAAAATTAATGCGCTTGAGCCCAAGATACAAGCGCTATCCGATGATGAAATCCGAGCGCTATCCGGTGTCTACCGTGAGCGTATTTCCCGCGGGGAAAGCCTCGACCACATCCTCCCCGAGGCCTACGCCACCTGCCGTGAAATGTCGAAACGAATACTGGGGCAACGCCACTACGATGTGCAACTCATCGGGGGCATTGTTTTACATAGCGGCTCGATTGCTGAAATGAAGACAGGGGAGGGTAAGACCCTTACCGCAACATTGCCAGCCTACCTTCACGGGCTGTCTGGCAAAGGCGCCCACGTGGTAACGGTAAACGACTACCTCGCCAAGCGGGATGCAGAATGGATGGGAACCCTCTATCACGCCCTCGGCATGAACGTGGACACCATCGTACATGGACTCTCTGACACCCAGCGGCAAGCCGCCTACGCCGCGGACATTACCTATTGCACCAACAATGAACTGGGCTTCGATTTTCTACGCGACAATATGAAAACCATGCCTGAGCGCCTTGTTCAACGAAGCCACAACTTCGCTATCGTGGATGAAGTGGACTCCATTCTCATCGATGAAGCCAGAACCCCGCTCATTATCTCAGGACCTACGGATACCAACACCGACCTCTATAAGAAGGTGAATGCTGTCCTCCCAGGTATCAAACGGGGCGTGGACTACACCGTGGACGAGAAGAGCCGTGCGGTGTCCCTAACCGAAGACGGTATCAGTAAGATTGAAAAACGTCTGAACCTCGACAACCTGTATGATCCCAAGAATATCGACTGGCTGCACCACACCCAGCAGGCCCTCAAAGCCCATGTCATCTTCAAGAAAGACGTGGATTATGTGGTACGCGATGGTGAAATCATCATCGTAGACGAGTTTACAGGCCGACTCATGCCAGGTCGCCGCTACAGCGACGGCCTCCACGGAGCTCTTGAGGCCAAAGAGCACGTGCCCGTACAGCAGGAGACGCAGACTCTTGCCACCATCACCTTCCAAAACTACTTCCGTCTGTACAATACGCTGTCGGGGATGACGGGAACCGCAGACACAGAAGCTGTTGAATTTAAAAAGATTTATAACCTAGACGTAGTGGTGATCCCGACTAACAAGGTCCTGGTGCGTGATGACCAAGAAGATGTGATATACCGCACCGCACGGGAAAAATACAAAGCCATCGCCGATGAAATCGCAGAGGCTGGCAAAAAAGGACAGCCCGTCTTGGTAGGAACCGTATCGGTGGAGAAATCCGAGCTGCTTTCCAACCTCCTCACCAAAATGGAGGTACCCCATGAGGTGCTTAACGCCAAAAACCATGCTCGCGAAGCAGCTATCATCGCAGATGCAGGTAAGAAAGGGCACGTGACCATCGCCACGAACATGGCAGGCCGAGGTACCGACATCAAGCTAGGAGAGGGCGTAGCTGAGGTTGGAGGCTTGTATGTCATCAGCACCGAACGCCATGAGTCTCGCCGCATTGACAACCAGCTACGAGGGCGCGCAGGACGACAGGGAGATCCAGGGAAATCGAAATTCTTCCTCTCCCTCGAAGACGACCTCATGCGGATCTTTGCCTCCGATCGCCTTTCCGCCATCATGCAACGATTGGGTATGGAAGAAGGCGAATCTATCGTCTCCCCCATGGTGACACGCGCGATCGAAAAAGCACAAAAACGGGTTGAAGAGCAAAACTTCTCCAGCCGCAAAAATCTGTTGGAATATGACGATGTCATGAACCAGCAGCGACAAGTGGTCTACAAAAGAAGGCTGGACGCCCTCATGGGCCACAGCGATCTCCCCTTCTTGCCTCAAGTCATCGAAGAGCTGGTAGCCATCGTAGTGCGCAAGCATTCCCCAGAGGTCCTCGATACGGACAATTGGGATTGGCCTGCAATTCAGAAGGAGCTGCAGGCTGAAGTGCATGTACCTCTTCACTTGAACAATCAAAAAAGCCAGGAGCTGCAAGAAACCTATCTGATCGAGACATTGTCTGAACAGATCGAAAAGCATTACATTGCAAAAATGGCCCACATTCCTGCGGAAGACCGCAAAAAAATTGAAAACTTCATCTACTTACAAGTGATTGATAGAAGCTGGAAAGATCATCTCTTGGGTATGGATGCCCTCAAGGATTCTGTGAGCCTACGGGGCTATGGCCAGCGAGATCCCCTTCAAGAGTACAAAAAAGAGGCCTTCGTTCTTTTCACTACCTTGGTTTCTCGCATCGAAGAAGAGGTGACCTTCACCCTCGTGCGCATGCCGCAGCCACAGCCTGTTAGCTCGCACCCAGATGATTTCATGATGGACGACATGCCGGAGCATCTGGAGCTGAAACACCCGGATGCCCCATCGGCAACGGCTACAATCGCTGCACCGCCCGAAGAAGACCGCATGGTCTACCACGAGCATCATGTACCAGAGGACAAAAACGCCGCCCCCCCACCGTACCGCCGAGAAGGCGATAAGGTAGGGCGTAACGACAACTGTCCGTGTGGCTCTGGGAAAAAATTCAAGAAATGCCACGGGGTGGCATAAGCAGGGGAGAAGAAAGCTGGGGGAACGAGGGTTCCTTATCCCTCAGCGACCTGGCCATCTCCTGCGATTTGTTGCAGTTCGAAGATTGGCAGCAGTACTTCTTCTGCACAATCGATGGCTCGCATCACTTGGCCCTTATCAAAGGCAGCTCGCTCGCCGGTACCTTGGATTTCAAGGATACGGTTGCTGCTGGTCAACACGAGGTTGAGATCGAGATCGGCCTCAAAATCTTCCTCATAGTTTAAATCCACCAACATCAAGTCATTCTTAAACCCGATGGAAATAGCAGAAACGCTTTCCATCATTGGGTTTTGCTTTAGGCGGCCTTGACGAAGCAGTTTGTCGATGGCAAGTTTCAATGCCACACAAGCACCTGTAATCGCGGTGGTTCTGGTGCCGCCATCAGCTTGAATTACATCGCAATCCACCACAAACGTTAAATCGGGGCAGCGGTTTAGATCCAAAACTCCGCGCAAGCTTCGACCGATCAAGCGTTGAATTTCTTGGCTTCGGCCTGAAATATGTCCTCTTTCACGACGACCGCGCGTATGGGTGGCGCTTGGCAGCATGGAGTACTCTGCTGTCAGCCAGCCGCGGCTGTTGCGGGTAGAACGCATCCAACCGGGAACCCCATCTTCGATACAAACCGTACAAAGCACTCGGGTGTCACCAGCCTCAATTAAGACGGAACCATCTGAATGTTTGGAGTAATGGGGCGTAATTTTCAAGGGACGGGATTGTAAAGAGGAGCGAGCATCTTTTCTCATTATGCATCCTTTTAATCTAAGTAGGTAAGTATCAATATGAATCTCAGCATAGATTGGACTGCGACCGAGAGGCGGGGCACTCTATGCCAAATGAAAGAGGAATGCAAGCAGCCGCTGCAGCACCACTCCATGTTAAAATAAAAAATAGGAATGAATGAAAATAAATATATCTCTCTAGCAGACAGCTGCTGCTCTTTTTCTAAGGAGATCGATCTGTGTCACGCATAGGCTCCACCCAATTTTTCCTCCTTGTCGTAAGCGTATGTCTATGGGGACAACTGGCCAGCGCCAAACCCTACTACCGCTCCGACGAACCCACCGAATTGGTACAGAACAAACTGTACACAAAAAGCCACCGATTTGAGCTCAATCTGCCAGATGTAGGCCTGATTTTGAATCAAACTTTTATCGACTCGACAGTCCTCCATGGCAATCTTTTGTACTATATATCCGAATCTTGGGGATTTGGGGTGGATGCACTATACTCCCACAACCAAGATAAAGAGGAGCGCCACTGCATAGAAAATTTCTATAACTCCGTACCCCAGCATCCCCTAGCAGCTCCCTGCCCCAGTCAGGGGGAAGATCCCAAAAAGCATCTCTTTGACAGCGCAGGCAAGCCGATCCGAGGTGCAAATTTGGGGCCCGCTTATGTGCCCATCCGAGAAATCGAATCCATCCTACTTGCCGCCGCAGTATGGTCACCCTTCTATGGCAAACAATTGGCCCTCTTCTCTCAAACCATTTATTTCGATCTGTTTCTCACATTTGGCGTCGGCGTCACCCTTGCCAGCTTTTATCCCGAGTCTCGGTTCCTACGAGATGGAAAGTTATCACGCGGAGATGTAACAGCACCCTTACCTGAGGCGGGCTGTGTCGATGGTGCTAACTACCCAGGGGTTTGCCCCAGCAACCCCAATCTGGATTCCATGATTGGAGCAGGGGGGCGACCGGCTGCGCAGCTGGAAACCTTACCCACAGCTGCTTTTGGAATTGGGCAAAAGTTTCATTTTCTGAAACGCTTTAACTTTCATGTAGAGGTAAGAGACTACGTCTTTCAGGGAACTGCAACTGGCATTTCCAATGTGGTTACCCTATGGGGTGGGCTAGGGGTACGACTTTAATCTTTTTGTGCAGGCAGCACCACGCCAGTAACATCCCCAAGGCCAACCCGATAGCCATCACCTTGACACCAACCGCGCAGCATCACCTCATCACCGTCCTCCAAAAATACGCGGGTCTCCCCCGTCTCCTTGAGGGTCAGCGGCTGCGTACCGCCCCAGGCTAATTCGAGCAAACACCCGTAAGAACCAGGCTCCATACCGCTGACGGTACCCGAGGCCAGCAAGTCACCGCGACGCATGTTGCACCCTGTGATGGTGTGGTGCGCCAGCTGCTGCTCCATAGTCCAGTAGAGATTGCGAAAGTTAGAAAGACATACCCGCTCAAAACGCTGCATGCGCGAGGTCTTCAACAAAACCTCCAGCTCCACATCGTACTGCATCCGCTTGGTGCTACATAGGTAGGGTAACGGTTGTGGATCTTGCTCAGGAGCTTCTACCTCAAAAGGAGCGAGAGCTTCCAGAGACACGATCCAGGGAGAAATTGAAGTGGAAAAAGATTTACTCACAAACGGCCCGAGGGGCATGTACTCCCAACTTTGAATGTCGCGCGCACTCCAATCGTTGAGCAGCGTTACCCCAAAGATATAATCGCGAGCTTGAGAGATCGGGATTGGACGTCCCAACTCTGAATCTTTTCCAATCCAGAACGCCATCTCCAACTCAAAATCCATCCGACTCGTCGGACGAAAAGACGGCTCTGCCTCGTCATTACCCTTGACCTGCCCACAAGGGCGAACAATCGGAGTCCCACTTGGCACAATCGAACTTGCACGGCCATGGTAGCCCACAGGCAAATGCTTCCAGTTTGGCATCAAGGGATTGTCTTTGTCGCGAAACATCATCCCCACATTGCGCGCATGTCCCATGGAGGAGTAGAAGTCCGTATAATCCCCTATAACCGCTGGCATATGAAGCCTAGCGTCCGACACCGCGACCAAACAACGGGCTAACACAGCAGAATCATCGCGCAGCACAGGATTATCAGCCTCGAAGAGGGCCATCAAACTCTTGCGAATCTGCGCCCACACTTTGCGACCTAGCCCCATAAAAGCTGTAAGATCGGGGTGATCAAAGACCACCTCGGGAGTCACTAGCAATCCCTTGGCCTCCAAAAAAGCCAAATCGATCACAAAATCCCCAAGGCGGGCACCCACCCGCTTAGTAGGCATATCGCGGGTAGAAAAAACCCCGAGAGGCAAATTTTGAAGGGAAAAAGAAGAATCTGCGGCAATAGAAAGAAAGGAGCGCATACACGGTTCCTTATTTTGTA
Source organism: Deltaproteobacteria bacterium (assembly GCA_947475005.1). Taxonomy (GTDB): domain Bacteria; phylum Bdellovibrionota_B; class Oligoflexia; order Oligoflexales; family Bog-1112; genus CANIBL01. Next base: position 229,449 of record CANJLI010000001.1, read on the forward strand.
ACGATAACGCAATGTGCAAGTGTTACGAGTGCTGCGTCATCCCAAGGTCCCAAAGGGACCGTATGGGATCCCTGCGCAGTACGCCAAGCACTCCAAAGAGATCCCATACGGCTGCTACGCAGCCTTGGGATGACGAGCAATCATAAAAACACACCGCGTAAAAACGATAAGCCCTCAGACATCCCCTCAACTAGAATGGAATGTCATCCAGTCCATCCCCACTGCCTGAGGCGTAGAGTGGCATAGAGCCCGAATCTCCGCCAAAGGAAGGCGCTGAGAAAGAGGTGTCAAATCCGCCTCCGCGATTTTCCATATCCGCGCCACCAGAAGCATGAGCAGAGGGTCCGCCAGCACTTGGCAAAAATTGCACAACAGAAGCGTTGATTTCTGTGGTGTAGCGTTTTTGACCGTTTTTATCGTCCCATTGGCGCGTTTGAAGGCGACCTTCGATGAAAACAGCGCGCCCTTTTGCCAAGTATTTCGCACAGTTTTCCGCTTGCTTGCTCCACACGACCACTCGATGCCACTCGGTTTTTTCCTGCTTTTGCCCGTCTTGGCCCCAGGTTTCTGTGGTGGCGACATTTAAGGTTGCCACCGGCACCTGGCCCTGCGTATAACGCAATTCCGGATCTTGGCCCAAACGGCCCATAATAAAGACTTTGTTAAAGGAAGCCATTTCAACTCCTATCATGATCTGCAAGATGATTTACTGTATACTGGGAAATTACAAAGACTCGTACCACCCATATTGGAAAATGCAGTGAACTGCCATCCAGTCTTTGTTATAGAGATAGAATAGCTTGTCTGCAAGCGATAGCTGCTGATTACTCTCGTGAAATATTGAGGTCATCCCCGTGAAAAATACCCGTCGATTCGTCCCCCTTTTCTTGCTCGGCAGTCTATTCGGACTTTATGTCGGTTGCTCAAAAGCACAAGAAGCGAAAGTGATTGGCTCTGACATCACCAACCCTATGGATGTCATCACCAGTCCAGAGGGGACCCACTTTATTATCCTTAATGCAAATGTTGACAATAAAAGCCCTGGCTCCCTGCTTGTGCTACGGGATGATAAAAAAGTATACACCAAAGAAATTCCAAGAATGGGCAAACGGATCCAATTTCTTGGTAACGCCCTGTTTGTCACCACAGAAGGAGAAAGCGGCTCCGATGTGGCAGGTCAGGTTTTGCTCTATGAATGGAAAAATCAAAACGACACGATCAGCATTGACTATGTAAAAAGCTGGTCTTATACAGCAGACAACTGTCCCCCTTCCAATGTGGTCACCTCCTCTGATCCTGCATATCCAATCTTTGCCGTAAGCTGCACAAATGGGGCCTTGTTAGTGGGGAAAACAGCAGATCCCCTCGTTAACTCTACCCTTCAGCTCGTGCGCAAGTATCCTGCCTATACACGAAATGCCCTATATATTGATACAAAGCGAAAACTCTTGTTCGGTTTTGTTACCAGCGTGGGAGAAACTCTTTTTTCTGACAGTCGCGCCATCGATGCCAAAAAATGGAACGCCACCGCCAAAACTCTCGATGCGGGAGAAAACGATGTCCCCGACCAACTGGAGCAATCTGTACGAAACCAAAACAATTTACAAACATATGGAAGTCCCTACCAATTTGTAGTCTTGGATCTTGAACAATCAGAGAGTGCAGGCTTTCCTTATCAGGATACAAAGAGCGCACCTGACTTGGTTGCAAGTGAACTTCGCTGGATGTATTTCAATTTAAACAATGCAGGTACACCTGATGTTACACTGCTACCCACTGAAAAATACTACCGAACCAACTTTGCAGAAGCCAAGCCTGGATTTAACAAAGACAGCTTTTATCTATCCCACAGTGGACGCGGTGAAGTCGACGCCTCTGAGCATGCCAATAATCTTATCGAAGTTCAATTTAAGGGCAACCCACGAGCTACGCTTGTGAATGGTCTCTACCAAGCGCCCCTCACAAAGACATATTTCAATTTCGTACGAAAATATGGATTCAAAGGCTCTCAAACCGCCAACGGTCCCTATATGCAAGGGTTTACATTGGCAACCCTGTCCGGAGAAAAAGCGGTTATCATCAATGACAGTTTTCGTGATATTGTCTTATTTAAAGATCCTTACTACAGCATCGCAGTCGCTTCTCTAAAAGAAGAAGCGGAGGAGGAGCAATGGTATGAAAATCAAGGCTCCACCGATTTTAGACAGAGTTTTTATCGGCATGCGTTTTCACCTGTGACCAACCGAGCGTTGGTTCTGTCCTATCATTCGAACAGTGCTTTTTTGATGCAAGCGGCTCTCGGGTCTTCCTTGACAACCATCACAGAAATTCATTGAAGAAGTTGATCGATACACCATGTACCTAAAAAAAATCATCACAAACGGATTTAAATCCTTTGCAGACAAAGTGACCATCACCCTGCGTAAGGATCAAATCACCGGAATCGTTGGCCCCAACGGCTCTGGAAAAAGCAATGTGATCGATGCTGTCCGATGGGTCATGGGAGAGCAAAATGCAAAGATGCTACGGGGGGAGCTCGCCACCGATATTATTTTTGCTGGATCCCAAACCCGTAAATCTCAAGGCATGGCAGAAGTTTCTTTGGTCTTTGACAACGGAGAGTCCTCTCCCTTTTGCCCCCCTGAATATCGACACGAAGCAGAAATCGTACTCACACGTCGCATTTATATGGATGGAGAACGAGAGTACTTCATCAATCGACAACCCTGCCGCCTGAAGGACATCACCCATTTCTTTGCCTCTACGGGATTGGGGGGACGCAGCTACTCCATGATCCAGCAAGGCCAGGTGGATCGGATTCTTCAAGCCAAACCGGAACAATTGCGTGAGATTCTGGAAGAAGCAGCTGGGACCTTGGTGTTTAAGAAAAAACACCAGGAAACCCAAAAGAAAATCGAGGAAACCCAGCTCAACCTCTCTCGAGTCGGAGATATTCTTCTCGAGGTGGACCGACAATTGGCCTCCCTCGATGAACAGGTAACCAAGGCGAGAGAATTCAAAGAGCTTTCTCAAACTTTACGAGACTCTGAATTTTATTTATATCAACATAATTTTCACGAATTTACGCATCAAAAAGGGGGTCTGGAAAAATCATTACTCCAGATCAATTCCCTATTCAGCGAGCTTTCTGCGCAGCTGGCCTCCAATGAGACGGCCTATCAAACGCTGCAGAAAGAATTGGAAGAAGCCAACCCTGGATTAAAAAGCCTCAGCGAGAAAATCACTGTATGCCGAGAGCAACTCGCTATACAAGAAACCTCTCTCTTAAATATCCAAGACCTCATGGATAATGGGGCAGAAAAGCAAGAGGGCTACGAGCTCGAGCTGAAAGAAGCCCTGGAAGAATTGCTGACAGCTCAAGAAGACAGCCAAAAAGTTCAAACGACGCTTAGCCACAACGAGAAGAAAGTAAAAGAACTTGCCGATCAGTTTGCTACAATTGAAGAGCAAAAAGAGCTGAGCGAAGAAGAAGTCGCTATCTTTACACGCACACTGGAAGACCTGAAAGAAGAGTCGCTGCGCAACAATCGACTCCTCGATCAAAATGCCATCCACCTGGAAAGTGCAAAGAAAGAATTCTCCGAACTCTCCAAGCGAAAGGGAGGTATCTCTCAAGCCCTTTCGGGTGCTGAGAAAAAATTCTCCGAAGCCTCCATTCTCCTGGAGAGCCTACGAGCCAAATCCAGTGCCCATGAGCGATCTTCACGGGAACGCATGGATGCACGCACGGCTTTGCAAAAAGAAAAAGACGGAAACGAACAACAACTTTCTCTTGTGCGAAATGAACGAGAAGAATTACTGGAGCAACACACACGCCTCACAGCTACATTGGTTTCCACCCAAGAAATTTTGGGAAAAGAACAGAATCCACGGGCCGTATTGGAAGCTGCTGGGGCCAAGGTAGAAGGATGGTTTCTGCCGGATTGTCTTGAGTTTAAGTCGGGGTATGACGATGTTTCCCCCGAAGCGCAACAAGCTTTTTCCCACTGGGCAGAACGCCTTTTGCTCAAAAACAGAAACGACCTCGAGTGCCTGATCCCCCATCAGCAACGACTGCAACAAGATCTTTCCGTTACGTTCTTGGATGCCTCTGTATCTAAGAAAAGCGCAAAGAATTTGAAAGCGACCTCTTTCTCCACTCTTCTTTCTATCAAGCAAAAGGCGCCGGAAACCGCAATTTCCTCACTATTAGAACGCATGTTCTATATCGAGGGATCGCTACCTGCTGCGAACCAGCCTACAGATGGAGAAATTTGGTTTACCTCCAGAGGCGAGGTTTATACCCAAGCCGACAGCGTGCATCTTTCAGGCACCCATCGCTCTTCTACATTGCTCTACGCAAAGAAAATAGAGAAGCTCGAAAAAGAACTAGAACCCCTTAGTAAAAAACTAGAGAAGCTCGAAAAGCGAAAAAGCGAACTTCAAGAGCAACAAGTTTCGCTCCAAAAAGACATTCAGGAAGTCGAAGGAGAGATCTATGAAAAAAACAGAATTTCTCTCGATCTTGCTGGAGATTTAAAAGCTTGCGAAATCGAGATGCGTCATAAAAAAGAGCTGATTACTTCCTCTCGGGAACAAAATCAGGCGCTGCTCGAAAAATATCAACTCGTAGAGGACTTACTCGAAGAGCTGACACAAAAGAAAGAGATCTTACTCGAAGAAAAAACCGAGATTAAAGACGAGTTAGACAAAACCCTCGAAAGATCCGGATATTTAGAGGACACGAAGGAAGAACTCGCTCAGCAAAAAGAACGGTTGCAACTCGATTTGGCGACGGAAAAAACCAAAACCAGCGGATTGCGGGAACGCTTTGAGCTCCTTCTTCGACAACAAAGCAGCTTGGAAGAAAAATACAAAAAGCGAAAAACATCTCTTGATACCTTCTTAACAGAAGCCAAACAAGCAGCGACGAACAAGAAGAAATTCGAAGACAAAATCCAACAACTCCTCGCAGAACGGGAAATGCTCGAAGCGGAACTCGACAAGCACCAACATACCAATGCCGAGCTTTTGCAAGCCCTCAAAAAGAACGAGGCAGATACCAAAAAACTCCGAGACACCCACCTTGAGGTGCAAAAGAAAAAAGGCGAGACTCAGCTCGATATTGAAAGAGCCGAACTTGCCATTTCTGAAATTGACAAGCAAACCCAAGAAAAATACCAGATCGAGATCAAAACCGCTCCCTATGAAGAGCGAGAAGGCTTCTCTGCTACAGCTACGCAAAAGCTGATTCAAAAGACAAAAGAACGCCTAGACAAAATGGGCGACATCAACATGCTCGCAATTAAAGAGCACGAAGAACTTTCTGAACGCCACTCGTTCATTCATGGGCAACGAAACGACATCACCTCCTCCTTGGAAGTCTTGCAGGATGCCATTGCTGAAATCGAAGAAACATCGCTCACCAGGTTCATGGAAACCTTTGTAGTTTTGAATCAAGAATTCTCTCTGCTCTTCCCTATCCTGTTCCCTGGTGGAGAGGCGCAGATTCAACTTGTAGAACCGGAGCAGCCTCTGCACACGGGGGTTGAAATTCTCGTGCGACTACCAGGCAAAAAACGACAAAACATGTTGCTGTTTTCAGGGGGAGAAAAAGCACTTACCGCAATTGCACTCATTTTTGCGCTGTTAAAATCAAAACCCACACCATTTTGCTTTCTCGATGAAGTGGATGCTCCCTTGGATGAAGCCAATGTCGGGCGATTCAACAACGTACTTAAAGCATTGGCCCCTCAATTTCAATTTATTGTAATCACCCATCGACGCCCTACCATTGAGGCTCTCGATATGCTCTATGGCGTCACCATGCAAGAACCCGGCGTGTCGAAGCTGGTAGGTGTTGACATGCAACAAGCCTTGCCACCTCATTTGCAAAAAACACTCTTTGCCTCGGATCGAAAAGGAGCCTCTGCTTTTGACTAATGCAGCAGCAAAAAAAACCAGCCTGAGCGGGATCTTGAAAACAGGCGCTAAATTTTTATTCTCGGGCACCTTACTCTACTGGCTCATCAAAACGGACAAGTTACAACTGTCCAGCTTGCTTTTGCTACAAGAAAAACCTGCCATTCTCATTGCACTGATCGGCATCTGGCTCACAGGTATTTTTCTCTGCAGCGTACGATGGAAGTTTTTATTGGACGCCATCTCCATTCCCACCGCCTATACGAAAAGCCTCTACATCACTTGTGTATCCTGTGCGTTTACTTCTTTTCTCCCTGGAACCATGGGAAGTGACGTCGTAAAAGCTGTCTATATTTCCAAGAACCAATCGAAACGAGGCGGAGCTTTTTTTAGTATTTTCTTGGACCGAGTGTGTGGGTTCACAGGGCTGTCCTTCTTGGCAACCATGGTTTCTATCTGTAACTACGGCTTGCTTCGTCAGAGTCCTTCCATCCAATTGGCAGCTCTCTCCTGTGCCTTGATGTTTCTCACAAGCCTATCTTTTATTTTATTTTTGCTCTTTGGGGCAAAAATTCCCCTACCAGCTAAAATAAAGAAAAAGGTTTTTGCAAACCCACAAATCGCTTTTTTAACGAGCGTATATGCAAACCAACAGTATGCGATATTTCGTGCCCTATTGGTATCTCTCGTGATTCATACGTGCTTTATCTCTGGATATTTTGCTGTCACCCTTGCACTCAACCCAGGGCCTGTTGCCTTCTTCAGCACTGCAATCCTCGTAGCACTGGGGGTTACCTTCTCCTCTTTGCCGATTTCTCCCGCAGGTGTAGGTGTAGGACACTTTGCCTTTGAGGAGCTCTTCTCTCTCGCTGGACTTCACAACGGAGCCAACGTATTTAACATCGTATTCTGCACGCACACCGCTTTGAATTTGCTTGGATTTATTCCATTTTTACTTGGAAAACGGCCTCCTGGAGCTAGGCTCCCCTAATTTCTTTCTTTCTTTTTTTGGGGAACCAGCTGCGCAGTTTCCACGCCTCCTTGCCTCGCAAGGGGAGAGCAGTCGGATTCCTTTCGGTTAACATGTTAGATGCCAAGGCCGGCGCTCGCTCGGGGAGCTCTGCTACATTGTTCTTCTCACCTTCGTGCTTCGCACTCAGGCTGTACCCTACCAAGCGTCCACTGGACGCTTGGCTTAACGGGTCCGACCTCCCAAGCGGCTGCCCTTGGCCCCTCAAATGGTAACCGAAAGGAATTCCACCGCTCTCTCCCGTAGCTACAAAGTTCTAGTAGCAGCGAGAGAATCGTACATGAAGGCAAAGATGGCAGCGGGAAGGGCAGCAGGGCGGAGGGACCCGTCGGGTTGAAAAACGCAACCAAGAGCGATTGTCCATGACGAGAATTGTGTTTGCGTTTTGAGAGAGACGGGGGGATCCGACCGTCGCGCCGGCCTTCCCG
>CANJLI010000002.1 GCA_947475005.1 Deltaproteobacteria bacterium
CGTCATGGACAATCGCTCTTGGTTGCGTTTTTGAGAGGGTGGGAGGCCCCGAGCGAGCGCCGGCCTTGGCATCTAACATGGTAACCGAAAGGAGTCCAACCGCTCTCCCATTGCGTAGCAAGGAGGTGTGGAGACCGAGAAGCGGAGAGAGATGCGCTGCTTGCATCGGCATCGAGCGTAGCGCCGAGGGAAGGGCGAAGCCCAAACTGCGCAGCTGGTTCCACAAAAGAAAGAAAAGAAAAAAAGAAAAACTTAAGAAACCAAAAGCTCCTTTAACCGGCGGTTAACAAAAGACTTGGATACCCAAAATTTCTCTGCCAGCTGCGAGATCAAATCGTAGGCCACATCGAGTTTGGCAATTTCTGTATGCAACAATGCTGTAGGTGACAGCAAATAAAATGCAAACAGGTTCGCTGCCACCTCATCCACATGAGCCAGATATTTTTGCAATCCCTCCACAGCAGAAGCCGCCTCTCGTGATGGCGACAACTCTCGACTTCGCAAAAAATGCTCGGCGATAGATACCGCCAAGCGATATCGAAAATCAGATCGCGTACCCGCATCTGACAATTGTTCGGCGTTTAAAAGAAGATCCGGATACACAGCCAACAGCTCTGGAATATAGAAAGGAGGCTCTCGAAATCCAATTCTTTCATGAATCTCTTCCACAAAAGCCGCGATCACTCGTTTGTCTACCGTGAATAGAGTACGAAACTCCAACTCTCGTTCTTTTGACCAGGAAGCCGCATACATACGATAGTATTCTTTCTTTGCAGCTTCCATCAGTTTGGCATCTACCTGCGTAGGCCCATATCCGGTGAATTCAAAATACGCTTCCTCATCGCTCACCTCTCCGGCAGCTAGATCTCGCACCAACCGCTCATCTACCCCAAGGTAGGTGGCAATGCCTTTAATTGCTTGAATTGAACGTACGTTTTTCTTTCCCTTCTTCCAATGACTGCAGTCCGCTGGATCAAAACCCAGGATCTGCCCTACATCTTGATCGATGATCCGCACACCCCCATATTTTTGATCCAGTACACGTCGACAAAAACGAAACAAACTCGCAGAATGCGGGAACTTAGTTACTTCGTTCTTCACAATGGAACTCCAGATCCGAAAGGGGGATTTGTATACGGTGTGGAAAGCTGTTTTTATTATGTAGCAAGAATTTTTTAAAAAAGTCAATCGATTGCACAAGCAAGTAACAAATAGCGCTCCTCCTGTTGATCGGATCTCCAACATCGACAAAAGACCCCTAACCCCTCCTAAAACCCCATATAAAGGACGTACGGGGGGAATTGCGCACAAGCAGCAGGAAAGACAATTCGCAGAGTTGTGCTTTGGTTGAAGTAAAACCTGTGTTACATAAAGGAAAATGGAAGTGAGACACATGGAAACCAAATCGAAAGGAACGATTTCACAGCCAAGGCTATATATTATGGATACAAAAATATTTAAAAATATGGATGAATATGAGGACGACACTAACGTCATCACAAAATCCGATATTAAAATTCAAGAACCTTCCATGTACCGTGTTTTGCTACACAACGATGATTATACCCCGATGGAATTTGTCGTGGATATTCTCGAATCCGTGTTCAACATGAGGAATCCACACGCCACACAAATTATGATGGATGTGCATCAGAAAGGCATTGGTGTCTGTGGTGTCTACACATATGAAATCGCAGAAACCAAAGTTGCGATTGTAACCGAGTCTGCAAGAAAAGAAGAATACCCGCTCAAATGTACGATGGAGCAAGATTAATGGGGGGCCGCATGATCAGTCATGAGTTGGAAATTTCACTGAACCAAGCTGTACAAGAAGCCCAAAAGAGAAAACATGCCTATGTGAGCATCGAGCATGTTTTATTTTCTCTTTTGAAAAATCCTCGCATTTGCAAAATTGTGGAAGGATGTGGAGGTCTCGTTCAGGATTTAAATCAAGAGCTAGAAGGCTTTTTTTCCACCAAACTCGACCATGCAACCACTCAAGAAAATCCACAGCCCACTGTCGGATTCCAACGGGTCCTTCAACGGGCGGCGCAACAGGTCCTGGCAGCTGGGAAAGACAAGATCTACGGAGATGCAGTCTTGATCTCCATCTTGTCAGAGAAAGAATCCTACGCGGCTTATTTTTTATTAAAGCAAAACATCTCTCGCTTTGATCTGATTCAATACATTGCTCACAACAATGAGAATGCCTCCCTCTCCATCACTGAACACACGTCAGAAAAAAATCTTGTCCACAGAGAAGAGTGGGAGATTTTATCTGACTCCACCAAAGAAGCCACCCCTCCCACGAGGGAAGCCCTCGAAGAATCAGAGACACAGGAAAAATCGAAGAAAAGAAAAACCCTACTCGAAGCCTACACTGTGAATCTGTGTGAAAAAGCCATCGCGGGGAAAATCGACCCCATCATCGGCCGAAAAGATGAGCTCGAGCGCACCATCCAAGTTCTCTGTCGTAGAAAAAAGAACAACCCACTTTTTGTCGGGGAATCGGGAGTTGGAAAGACAGCCATTGCAGAGGGACTTGCTTCTAAAATTGTGCAAAAAGAAGTACCCGAAATTCTACGAGGGGCCAAAGTTTACTCTCTCGATTTGGGCTCATTACTTGCAGGCACCAAATTCCGAGGGGATTTTGAACAACGTTTGAAAGGCCTCATTCAAGAATTAAAAGACATCCCACACTCCATCCTCTTCATTGATGAAATTCATACGATCATTGGAGCAGGGGCTGTAAGCGGAGGTGCCATGGATGCCTCTAACATTTTAAAACCGTTTCTGGCTTCCGGTGAAATTCGATGTATCGGATCGACTACATACAAAGAATACCGTCAGTACATTGAAAATGACCATGCCCTGTCGCGCCGGTTCCAACGCATCCCTGTAGAAGAGCCAAATCAAGAAGATGCATTGGCAATTTTAAAGGGGCTGAAGAAACACTACGAGGACTATCACAATGTCCAATATTCGGTAGATGCATTACGAGGGGCTGTGGAACTTTCCTCTCTTCATTTGAAAGATCAACATCTGCCGGACAAAGCCATCGATGTCATCGATGAAGTCGGAGCTCGTTTTTCTCTGAAGAAAAAGCCAGCTGGTGGGAAAATCCAAACCATCGGTTTGCAAGACATCAAAGAAACCATTGCGAAGATGGCACGCATTCCTGTGCAGCGATTGACTGTCGCTGGGAAAAACACACTACAAGACCTGGGCAACAAAATGCGGGCTGCCGTATTTGGTCAAGATTCTGCCGTTGAGTCCTTAGAGTCGGTGATCCAACTCTCGCGTTCTGGGCTCGCCCGTCAAGATCGCCCCATCGGATCCTTTCTCTTTGCAGGGCCCACAGGTGTTGGAAAAACGGAACTTGCAAAAATCCTCGCTCAAACTCTGGGCATTTCGTTTATTCGATTGGATATGAGCGAATACATGGAACGCCACGCCGTATCTCGATTGATCGGAGCCCCTCCAGGATATGTGGGGTACGAAGAAGGGGGATTACTCACCGATCAGGTGCACAAGCATCCCCATGCAGTTCTGCTATTAGATGAAATCGAAAAGGCACATCCTGATGTGCATAACATTCTGCTGCAGATTATGGATCACGGGACATTGACGGATTCCAACGGCAGAAAGACCGATTTCCAAAGCATCATTCTCATTATGACCACCAACGTTGGGGCTGCAGATCTTGCCAGGGAATCCATCGGATTCACACGCACTCAGATGGAGAGTGGAAAAGACAAAGCTGCGCTGACACAGGCTTTCTCCCCTGAATTTCGAAACCGATTGGATCGCATCGTTACCTTTGCTCCATTGGCTGAAGTGACGCTACTTCAAATTGTGGATAAATTTTTGGGTGAATTGCGTGAGTTACTCGAGAAGAAACGTGTGACGTTGGTGGTGAGTGACGCAGCGAAGCAGTGGCTTGGGAAAAAGGGCTACGACCCTGCCTACGGCGCACGTCCGATGCATCGGACCATTCAGGATTGGATTAAAAAACCACTCGCCCAAGAGCTCCTCTTTGGAAAACTATCGAAGGGTGGCACCGTCTCGATTGATGTGGAACAAGCGGAGCTTGTATTTAGTTATTCTTGATTTTTTTAACTACCCAGGTAGTTGCCTTTTTCTTTTTATTTTTTTATTTTGTGGAACCAGCTGCGCAGTTTCCACACCTCCTTGCCTCGCAAGGGGAGAACGGGTTGGATTCCTTTCGGTTACCATTTGAGGGGCCAAGGCCGGCGCTCGCTCGGGGCCTCCCACCCTCTCAAAATCGCAGACAGAATCTTCGTCATAGAAGTAAGATCTCGGCTGCGATTTGTGACCCGGGTAGGGTCCCCCCAAGCGGCTGCCCTTGGCCCCTCAAATGGTAACCGAAAGGAATCCGATCGATCTCTCCCGTAGCTGCAAAGATCTGGTAGCAGCGAGAGAACGGAGGGCCATTTCTAGAATGGCGCGCCAAAAATGGGATTGGGTCCACCTACCTTTTTAGAATAGGGACACTCGCCAAAGGCGAGTGTCCCTATTCTAAAAAGGTAGGTGGACCCAATCCAGGAGGTGGACCCAATCCAGTTGCGAAGCAAGGAAGGCCTGGAAAACTGCGCAGCTGGTTTCCAGAAAAAAAAGAAAAAAGAAAAAAGAAAAAAGAAGTGCTACTTAGCACAAAGAGAAACAAAGGCAGGAGAAATAACCCCCATCGCACAAAGCCCATTTGGCACCCCACCGACAGGTACATCCACCGTTTGAAGAGAGGGGAGATGAAACAAATATTGATAATCCTTTGCAGGATTTTTTTGAATCCCCAAGCTCTCCAATCCTGTTAGTCCTTGAAGAAAAGAAAAACTACCAAACCGGTTGTTGGATATATTCAAAGTTTTCAACCCGCTCAAATAGGTCAGCACAGCTCCATCTGAAAGTTGGTTATTCGAAAGATTGATCGCGGTAAGAGCAGAAAATCCAAACAAAGGCGCAATCTCCACAATGCCTTTGCCAGAAAGATCCAAACTCGTCAAAGCAGCGAGTGCCGTAAAAGAATCCTGACACGTGGATTTTCCAACGACACTTTCTAGTACAGTTACTGTTTTTTTACCGGCTGCAGAGAGGCTATGGCTGATGCAATATCGATAATAATTGGGCTGAGAGGTGGCATCTACACATGCAACACCGTCCCAAGCTTGGTTTTCATCTTTGCAAACACCCGGTTTTTCCTCCGTAGGTAAATAGCACTCTTGATTCCCCCACACAAATCCAACCCCTTGCAATAAGCAATTTACTTTTGCCAATTGCAGTTTAGGTACACAAGCCATAGTGCCCGCGTCCCAGGCCTTCTTTGTATCTGTTTTGCAAGCAGCTTCTTGCTGAACCGCAATCTCTGGGTTGTAACACACTTCATTTTGAAAGACATAACCTGCACCTTTTTGCGTACAAGCTTGCAGCCGATCTTGCACTGCCGCATTTTTCGCATCCAGAGAATACGCATTCCCTAGAGCAGCTTGTTTCTTACAAGAAAACCCAAAACTGAAAATACCCATCCACAGCATACCGATATAAAAACGCCCCATAATATCCCCTCACTTCTTTCATTCTGGGAGGACACCGCGATGGAGTGCCCCCTTGACCCACGAGTATCCCTATACTACCAAAAAAAGAATAATTGAGCCCTCTAGCAAAACCAGATACAATTCCACACACATCTATATGATTGGAGAGACATACCGTGCGCACTCCCTCAAGCGTAAAATCGATATCCACATGCCTCAGCTTCCTACTACTGCCGGTGGCATGTATTCCCCAAACGCCCCCCCCACAAGAACCGGTGCATGTATGCCCGAAGCCCAAGGCCCTACCCTGTGCCTCCAAATCCCCAACCCTGCCTCGGGGAGCCTCTGACAAATGGATTAAACTGCAGCGTGTCGATGCAGAGATTACGGACGAAGAAACTCGTTCCTTTCAACAAATCTCTAAAAAAGGCTCTGATCTGGACTTACAGATGGCACTTCTTACTGCCGCCACCCTGCAGCTCTGCATCAAACAGTCCAAAATGCTCGATGTCGTAGCGACCGAATGGGGGATCTCCCTCGTGGAGCAATTTGAACACAACCCATTTCTGCAAAATTATGACGCTCAAGTGTTGCTCCTTACCTCCCTGGCTCGTTGCGGCATCCAAAATCCAGAGATGGGTACCTTGTTACAAACTGGAGTCCATCAACGCCAAGAAAAATGGAGCCACCTCTCCCAACTCTTTCCTCAAATTCAACCTGCTGGCATAACCGCACCGGTTCCAGCTTCTCTACCCCCTGTTGCGACACCGGTTACTGCAACCATAACCCCTACACCTGCAGTTGTAGTACCTCCAACCCCCGCTCTGCCTGCAGCAGCCCCCGCTCCCGCAGCCACCCCTGAGGCACAGACCTTCGATAAAAAACTGGAAGAAGTGGACCACCTAGCTGACTCAACGGACCCCCAAGAGCGAAAAAAGGCCATCGAAACCCTACGGGCCTTGCAGAGCGAATCCCCTAAAAATCAAGCCACCTATGGCATGCTAACAGAAAAACTGGCCACCATCTGTGAGCAAGCGGTCCAACAGTTGCGTGCCCTTGCAGCTAAGCAGTTTCAGGATGCACTCCCCCTCCCTGAGGGCACCATGCGCACGGAGTACCTACAAGCAGCCGAAAAATCCTTGCAACAAGCGATGACGTACAAAGAAGCAAAACCAAAAACTCTCCAACGTGTAGAGGAAAACCTGAATATCATTCAGGAAAATATGAAAAAACCCACTCGTCCCTAGGTAAAAAATACCGATAGCCTCCTTCTTCTTTCTTTTTATTCCCTGCCGATAGGATACATAGTCCTTTCACAGGGAGTTTCTATGAAATCGATGCCTGCTGCCACCCTGACCTCTCACCGAGCCTTGCTGCACAACCAATCCGGTGCCCATACCCAGTATTTGGCTGCACTCGAGGCCTATTGGGATGAAAGACCTCTTCGCACCATGAAACTGATCGCAGAAGCCCTGGTATCGAATCAGGGGACAGCGACTCAATTTCCTCTCTATCGCTTGTGGATCGAGCAAAGCGCCCAACGAAACGAAATGGATTCCTTACACAGCTTGCTGCAATTTTTGCTCGAAGAGAGCGTAACGGATGCAGACATTACCTGGGTAGCCCTTCGCGGCCTGATTCATTTGGAGCTGGAAGAAATTGGGGCCTGCAAATTACTGCTTCCTTTTCTCGCAAAGGAAGCAAAAAACCCCTACTGCCTTGAATTCCTATGCAAGTACCACAACCGCACCTCTGCAGCTTACTATGGATTTTCCTTACGCAACACCCAACTGCCCAGCTTGGATTATTTCCACTGGCTCCCCGTTTTGTCCCATGCACCCGTAGAGGCAGAGACCTTTGCCTTCCTAGCCGAGGCCTTTCCCCACAGCCCCCTGGTAACCTTCTGCCAATTGCAGCATGCCCTTGCAACCATGCCCAAAAAGACGTTGATTGCGTACACACAGACCGAATTGGAAGCTCTTCACACTCGATACTCCCACAGCCATACCTGGCAATATTGTGCCAACACCTGGAAAGCCCTCCACACCAAAAAGAGAGCCGACGCCCAAACGGTGGCCCAAGGAGAGCATCGAATGGAACCGCGTCTCTATCAATTATTTCGTGGATTTGTAGCCGCAGGGGGACTTGCCCCCTTACTACCCAATGAACAAAAGGACAGTCTGGAATCAGCGAATTTGCCCGCAACTCCATATAAAGCGGAAGAGCCTGAAACTCCAGCACTCCAGCAGCAAAGCTGGCTGTTTTTGCTGTCCCCTCATGCGTATTACGAATGGATGCAAGATACCTCTGATGGCATACGAGAAATTCCAGCTGCCCCTTCCATGCAGCATCGAGACACGATCTGCTGGGGAAGTTCCTTTACAGAATCGAGCAAAACCGGCTATCGCATCGGAGGCCTTCTGGAAGTCCTCACCGCACCCAAATTCCACCCCCTGTGGAAACATTCTGTTTCTGTTCGACTCCTGGATCACCAAGGTGAATCTATTCCCCTGGAGTTGTTTCTGGCAAAGGACCAGCTTCACCAAGTTGAAAGTGCAAATCTCGCTTTTTGTCTTCTAAAAGAGGCCGAATTTATAGCGATATTGAGCCAGATGGAGCGACACCAAGGGGAAAAACAGGTGGAAGTAGAAGTGGAAGTTCCGATTCAGCAGTATGCGGAGGTATCTTAGAGCATGCCCCCTCCGTATGCGAAAGTTTCTTAGAGCATGCCCCCTCCGTCATCCCAAGGCTGCGTAGCAGCCGTATGGGATCTCGATAAAAACACAGGGATCCCATACGGTCCCTTCGGGACCTTGGGATGACGGACTGCGCTCAGTATGGCGGAGGGGATTTCAATAGATCAGCCCGATAGGTCCTCGTCACCATTTCGCTCTGTTCTTTTCTCCACAGCGCAATGGCGGCATGATCGCCTGATCGCAAGACCGCAGGTACTTCGACTCCCTCAAAAACTTCGGGCCGTGTGTACAAGGGATGTTCCAGTCCGTAGTTCATACCGCTGGCAAAAGAATCCTGCGTAGCGCTATCTGCATGACCGAGAACTCCAGGGTAGCCACGCACAAGGGAATCCACCAGAGCAAGAGCCGGGATTTCGCCCCCAGAAAGGACAAAGTCCCCGAGGGAAATCTGAGTTTCTACATATCGATCGAGAAAGCGCTGATCGATACCCGCAAACCGACCACAGAGCAGCAACAAGTCACGCCCCTCCGTTTGGAGCTGGGTCGCCCGAGGCTGAGTCCATACGGAGCCACCGGGACTAAAGGCGATCACATGAACATTCGGAGTACGGTGAGCTTCCAGCGCCTTAACCAAAGGCTCAGGGCGGAGCACCATGCCATCTCCACCGCCATAGGGACGGTCGTCTACCGTGCCATGACGGTCGATGGCAAAATCTCGCAGCTGTACAATGCGCAAATCGATGACACCCAACTGGATGGCACGACGCAACACGCCGAATTGGCTATAAGATTCAAAGACAGGGGGATGAAGGGTGATTACTGTGATTCGCTGCATGGCGTCTTTTGTTCCACAGGCGCCACAGGGACTCGGTCCCAGAGATCCTCAAGAATGTCTGCGTTCACCGTCAGGTGTACGTGCTTTTGCGCCTTCGCGCGCGCCACATCAAAATGGAAGTAGCTTTCCACAAAGGGTACTTCCAACCAGTCGCCCGCTGGGGACTCGATCTGGGCATTGAGGGTAGCGCCATGGTGCACAAACTCTCGCAGCACACCCAGGGCCTGGCCCTCCGCATCCAGTACAGTGCAGTAACTCCAAGGGGCATGGGGATCTGAAAAGAATTTGGCATCCAACCAAAGAGCAATGCCGGTATTCGTTTCTACATCGGTGCGATCTGCGATCTCTTTCACGTGAAGCAAATCACGGCCCTGCATCACCTGATGGCTCGCAATCGTAACCGCGCGACTATCCGCCAAGCTGGCGCCCAGACGAGCTGGATATGAAGTCGCAGGTTCGAGACAGAGCAAGGCGCTGCGTCCAGAAAGAAAGAAATCTCCGCGCACACCATGGGGACGGCCCACAGCACCGATGCAGATTATTTCTGGGGTCAGATTTTGCACGGGAGTTTTCAATGTTAGACAGAAGGTGTGCGGGTAAGGGAAATCTTTTGGATCTTTACCAAGCTCTTCACAGCGTCAGATAACTGAGCGCCTTTGCTAAACCAGTATTGAACGCGCTCTCCATTTACTTCCACAACAGACGGCTCGCGGGTAGGATCATAGTGACCCAATTTTTCGATGAAACGACCATCTCGGGCGTTTCGGCTGTCGGTAGCTACCAAATGGTAGAACGGGCGATGAGTAGAGCCTTTGCGTTGTAGGCGGATGCTTACGGCCATGGTATAGGGTCCCCTTTCTCAATAGGTACGGGTCACTTAAATAATGTAAAGAAGGTTCTGCGGTGTAGCAAAACACATTCTACTATTCCCGAAAAGAGGGGCAGTGTAGCATAGAAAATTGCACAGTGCGAGATCTTTCCAATTGTCAGGAGGTAAGAGGGTGGGTAAACGAAGCATAGGTTCTTTTTTCTTTTTTATTGGCACGTTATTGCTGAACGCCCCCTTGGCAGCCGAGAATGTGAAGATAACGGGGCAGGTCAACAGCGCGTCCATCACCGCGAACATCGTGGTTTCCAATATCGCTGCGACGACGGTGCCCACCCCCAATGACCAGAATAGTTTGTTTGCACTATTGAAAATTGCACTTCCATCTACCTCAAACGGAGGGCAAACCCAATCTGACAGCAACCCGGTGCTGAATGACCCCAATCAGGCTACAACAGGCCTAAACCGCAATTTTTATTGGGATTCTAACAAAACTGCGACGGCTACCACCGATCCCAACTCGGGGCTTGTGACCATCACGTATGCAATCACCCTCGTTCCCAATACCGGCATAACACCGCCGGGCTCTATTGCAGGCGTCACAGACCAAAATACCAAACAGGTGACGGTATCTGTGTCTTTTAACAGCGGGACTGCACAGCTACAAGCCTTAGCTGTCTTGTTCTCCAAGCCTGCCGCTCTGACTACATGCTCGCTACCCGTCGGTATTAACCTAGGTATTCTACTCGCATGCCCCACGACAGTTTCCGCTGTAGCCAACACCCAGAGCACGACCCAAGCGGTGAGCAACTATACGATGTTCGTCGTGGACCCTGATTTTTCCGATACGGCCACCTTAGATGCCAAAATCGTGGACAATACTGCAGGTATTGATACAGCTACGACTTGTACCGTGGATATGAGTACGGATACTCCCGATTGTGTAACCTGTACAGGAACCGGCGATATTTACCTGCTTACCGCACAGAGCAACGCCCTTGTACAAAGCAAATTGTTTCCTATAAGAACAGGCTTACAAGCACTCAATGGCTTGAACCCAGATAAAACCTACACTGTGATCTACCAGTATGAGAACTCTACGAAGCGGGCTTGCAAGCAGGTAACCCCCATCGAGACCTACTTGGTCTCCGATTTGGAAAACCCAGATAACCCGCCTGAATTTGGAGATCCCCGTTGTTTTGTAGTCTCCGCTACCCATGGCAAAAACAGCTCCATTGCGGATACCTACCGATGGGGACGGGATCGTTTCCTGATGCCCTTTGCTACAGGGCGAGCGCTTATGGACTGGTACTATAAGACGAGTGAGCCCTTCGCCACCTACCTCACCACAGCCCCGGTCTTGCGCAATGTGCTGTACGGCGCTCTTTTGCTACCAGCTGGCGGGATTTTGATGCTAAAGAGTGTCATGGGACTGTCCCAGGTTGAACTCTCGATCTTGCTACTGATTATGGGCGCGATGGGCTGGGTGTGTTTGAAGCAGAAAAAGAGGCGCTAGTTGAGTTTGTTACAATATTCTATGTTTCAAGAGGTTTTCTTCCCTACGGGTGAAGATAAGACGGATGGAAAATCGGGAGGCGGGGAGCTTCAGTTGCAAAAAATTGTGCGCTATTCCCCTGCCTTGCTCACAGATATCCGAAGCTCTGTACTGGTCTTCTTCGACTTGGAGACCACGGGGCTGGACGATATACAGGATGAGATTGTGGAAATCGGGGCTCAAAAGTACATCGGTGGCAAGCTGGTGGACGAATGGTCGAGCCTCGTATGCCCCAAGCAACAGATCTCGCCACAAGCCACCAAAATCAGCGGCATTACCCAGGAGATGCTCGATGGCCAGCCTGCCATAGAGAGCGTATTGCCTCACTTTCTGCAATGGATGCAGGGGGGAATCCTGGTCGCTCACAATGCGACCTTCGATATCGGCTTTGTGCGAGAGGCGGCGCTGCGCATGGGGATCGGAATCGAGTGGCCCGTGCTGTGTACCTTGAAGATGGCCCGCAGCCTCCTCCCCTCCTTAGAGCGCAAGAATTTGGATACCTTGGCCCAGTACTATGGGGTGCAATTTGAGGCCCGCCACCGGTCCATCGGAGACGTAAAAGTAACCGCAGAGGTGTTCCATCGCTTGCTGGAGAAGGAGGCTATGGATATCGATACCTGGCAGGATTTTCAAGAATATCGGGTAGTTTAGCGCGTTGCGGATGACACACCCTCCGTCATCCCAAGGCTGCGTAGCAGCCGTAGAGATTGGGGACAGTTACCGAATTATTGAGTAGGAGGGGCTCACGCCCCTCCTACTCAATAATTCGGTAACTGTCCCCAATCTCTACGGTAACTGTCCCCAATCTCTACGGTAATTCGGTAACTGTCCCCAATCTCTCCCCCCAATCTCTCCCCTAAAAAAAATGAATTGACGACATACCCTAGAAGAAAGGACTTGAAAAAGCCTGTGATGTTGATATCCTACCCTTTCCTGCACATGGAAAGAGTGCTTGCATGTAAAATCCGTTGCCATTGCTCGCGGGTTATGAAATACTGCGCTCTACGTAATGAATGGTTATATTTATCCTCACGTAATTTTTAGGAGATATCAAATGTTGATCAGAAAAAAATCCGCGTCTGTCCTGTGTTCTGTAACTTTGGGCCTTGGTCTATTGTTCGTTGGATGTTCCGGTGACGAAAACAAGGTAACAGAGCCAGTTTCTGCTTCTGTAACCACCCCATCAGATGCACATGTACAAGAGCCATCAGAAGTCGTACTTTTCGGATTCGACATGTCTCAGCTTACTCCTGTTGCAGAAGGCCAAATCCAAAAGGTTGCTGAGTACGTTCGCGCTAAGTCTTCTGTTGCTGTACAGGTAGAAGGCCACTGCTCAGAAGAAGGTACTGTAGAGTACAACCTTGCATTGGGTAACCGCAGAGCAATGGCTGTTCGTGACTACATGGTTAACTTGGGTGTAGATGCTGCTAGCGTAACCACCATCAGCTACGGCAAAGAGAAGCCTGCTGACGCTGGACACAGCTCAGAAGCACACGTAAAAAACCGTCGTGCTGAATTCAAATTCACCAGCAAATAAAGAAATTGTCTTTCTAGAAAGACAATTCTTATAAAAAGCCCCGGCGATGCTCTTTTGGCATACCGGGGCTTTTTATTTTAGCCCTGCGGGGACACTCCAACGGGGATAATAGGGACACTCGCATCGGGTGTCCCCACAGGATTAAATAAGCCGCAACGTGCAAGGAGACGTCTATCTGCTTTACTCCCAAGGGTTTTTTGCTTATGTATGGCAGAGACAGAGTTATATGGATCTACAATTATCCAATCTAGATATATCAATGGCCAGTATGGAGTGTGCTCAAGGGAGTTACAGTGAGTGTAGTTGAAGCGATTTTAGTTATCGCAGTGGGTACGTTGTTGACGATCTTGTTTGCCGGGTTCTTTCTTCACAAGAAAAAAGTGCTGATGACCTTCGAGAAAGCCCAGAGTGAATCCAAGAAAATATTGGAGGATTCTCGCAGGGAAGCGGATAGCATCATTAAATCCGCGATAAAAGAAGCCAAAGAAGAGTCGAAACAACGTAGAAAACAGTTTGAGGAAGAAGCCAGAGAACGAAAATCAGAAGCGGCAAAGTTGGAGAGAAAAATCCAACAACGCGAGCAGTCCATCGACAGCAAGATCACCCTGTTGGACCAACGGGAAGAAAAGATCAAGAAGCGCGACACCAAGCTGGCTCTCGATGAAAAGCACAAGATCCGTTTGATCGCAGAATATGAACTTTCTCTCGAGAAACATCAAAAGGCACTGGAAAAAGTAGCCAGCATGTCCGCAGAGGAAGCACGAAAAGAACTGATTACCTCCTTGGAGGAAGAAGCCCGCAAAGAAGCACAGCACTCCATCCGTAAGATCGAGGAAGAAGCCCGCAAAGAAGCAAACCACAGGGCTCGACATATCGTGAGCCTGTCTGTGCAGCGCCTTGCCAATGAGTACGTGAATGAGGCCACCGTCAGCGTGGTGACCTTACCCAACGAAGAGATGAAGGGACGTATCATTGGCCGGGAAGGCCGCAACATTCGTGCGTTGGAGCAGGCTACCGGGGTCGACCTGATTATCGACGATACCCCTGAAGCCGTGATCCTATCTTGCTTCAATCCCTACCGCAGGGAAATCGCCAAGAAGACCATGGAGCGACTCATCTCCGATGGTAGAATTCATCCTGCAAGAATTGAAGAGACGGTACAGCGAGTCACCCAAGAGTTTGAAACCATCATCAAAGAATACGGGGAGCAAGCCTCCTTCGATACCGGCGTGGTGGATCTCCATCCTGCAATCGTTGCGCTGCTCGGGAAATTGCGCTATCGCAGCACCGGCGTGCACTCTGTGCTGCAGCATGCGGTGGAAACCGCACAGATTTGCGGCATGATCGCAGCAGAACTGGGCGAAAACATCAAAAAGGCGAAGCGAGCCGGCTTGCTCCATGATATCGGCAAGGCCTTGGATCATGAGGTCGAAGGCAACCATGCGGATCTAGGCGCCGATTTGTGTGCCAAATACGGGGAATCAGAGGACATTGTGGACGCGGTTCGGATGCATCATGCAGATGACCTGACCAACGCCTCTTCCTTAGCTGTGATCTTGGGAGCTGCCAACTCCCTCTCTGAAAATCGACCGGGAGCTCGTAAGGAGCTCATGAAGAATTACATCCAGCGTCTTACCGATATGGAAGACATCGCCAAATCCTTCCCAGGCATCGATCAAGCCTATGTGCTACAAGCGGGCCGAGAAATACGTGCCTTGGTCTCCCAAGAGGGGATCACCGATGAGGGCGTTCGGGATTTGGCCAACCAAATTGCAACCAAACTGCGCAAAAATTTGACTTTCCCTGGACAAGTGAGAGTAACGGTACTGCGAGAAAGCAAATATACGGATTATGCAACCTAAAGGAGAGTCTACCGTCAGGATCCTCGCCATTGGCGATGTGATGGGCCGAGCGGGGCGCGAGTGCCTTGAAAAAGCTTTGCCAGAAGCCAAACGCCAATTTTCCCCCGATGTCATTATCGCAAACGGAGAAAATGCTGCAGGTGGCTTTGGCATTACCGAAAAAATCTTGCTTCAATTCTTACAAGAGCAGGGCATTCACGTCGTCACCACCGGTAACCATTGGGCAGATAAGAAGGAAATCTACGGGTTCAAGAAAAAATATAGCGAGTTGCTTGTACCCGCAAATATGTATAACGTGGATGAAGCGCGCGAAGGATTTGTCATCAAGGAATGGCAACCGGGGTACCGATATGCGGTGATCAACCTATTGGGCCGTGTATTTATGAAGGGCGAGAATCGCTGCCCCTTCATGGCTCTCGATCGCATTTTGAAGCAAATTCCCCCAGCTGTGAAGGTACGGGTGGTGGATTTCCATGCAGAGACTTCGAGTGAAAAACAGGCCTTGGCGCAGTATGCGGTAGGGCGTGTCTCCTTGTTTTATGGAACCCATACCCACTGCCCCACAGCGGATGAGCGGGTATTTGGAAATAAAACGGGATTTGTTACAGACTTGGGTATGACGGGCGCGTACGATTCGGTCATCGGGATTGAAACGGATCACTCGTTGCGCCACTTTCTGCAACAGGACTTCAAAAAATTTGAGCCCTCTGAGAAAGATCCTTGGTTTTGCTTCTTGCTTGCGGATATAGATCGAGCCACAGGCTATTGCCAACATGTCGCTCGCTACCGATGGAAGATGTCAGATATGAATCTTGTAGAGGCTGAAAAAGGAGAAAATACGTGAAGAGTGGAAAATATAGCTATGTAGCCGCTGCGTTCTTGTCAGGGGCACTTTCGAGTACAGGATCAGCCTTTTTTCTCGATGGGAATGGGTTCTATGGTGCACGAGGGGAATTGCGCACGAATCCAGGCGCCTCCTCCGGGCGTGGTACCTACCGCGCCATCGACCAGACCTTTCGATTGGAGATTGAGGGCCGCGCCAGCGAAAAGACCAGCTTCTTTTCTGAACTGCGCATCTTTTCCGACCCTCGAGCCGCTTATCTCGGCGATACAGCTGAGCCGACCTCTTGTCGGGCCGGTTCGGATGAAAAATGCAAGGATGCCAATCAGGATACCTCGGAGCCCGGGTACAAAAGATACACGCCTCAGATTTCCAAATTGTATGCCCAGCATGCCTTCGACTATTGCTTGCTCGATGTGGGTCGTCGTGACCGCCAGTGGGGAATGGGTCTGTTCTTGGATGCAGGACGTACACCATTTGACATCAGCATGAGCACCTTCGATGGGGTAAGCTGCCACATCAATACGCAGAAGGCCCAGAGCCTTGGATTTACCGTGGGATATGACCAACTCTCTACAACAGGCATGAGCGTCGTATTGCCAGGCTCTACGGACACCTCTGAAAAGAAGGGGGCGAGTAGTCGCGGGGGCAAGACCAA
Source organism: Deltaproteobacteria bacterium (assembly GCA_947475005.1). GTDB lineage: Bacteria > Bdellovibrionota_B > Oligoflexia > Oligoflexales > Bog-1112 > CANIBL01. Next base: position 16,363 of record CANJLI010000002.1, read on the forward strand.
TCAGATTTATTTCAGCATCGAATACGATGACCGCCAGTCACAGCCACCTCTTTCCAACTTTGCCAAACAAGTGGGCGTCTATGTAGCAAAGGTGGGATCTGCGGATGTAGATTCAGGTGGAACCAGCACAGATTTGACCTTTGTGGATCTTTATTCTGGGTTCTATATGGGGAGATTTTCCTTACGCTCCGAGATCCTCTTTCGATTGGGGAAAACGGGAGATCCAAATGCTTCTCGCCTCGGGGGTGCCATTCAAGATCAAAATGAGGTTGCAATCAACAATATGCAGTCCATCGGCGGAACTGCCACGTTGGACTGGGTGCTGTCTCAATCAGGGCGCCAAATCGGTCCTGAAAGCTACCGCCAAGGGGATTTGGTGCGCCACATCTTATTCACCGGTTTCACCTTTGCACCGGGATCTTCCCAGGGGTATTACACAGGCGCTAATGACAATATCGGGGATCAAAATCGAAGCACTACCACGAAGGCCATGGGCTTCAACCGCAATTTCCATCCAGCCTTGATTTTGTTTAACGGGCGACCTGATATTGATGATCTAGCGGTAGATGGAATTTTTGACCCCACCCGTGTGATGAACGCCACCGTGTACACATTGGGATATCGATATGAAAATCTCCAGTACGGCAATGTGGAAACCCGTGTCGTATATGCATCCTTAAACGAACGCATGCCAGAATCCGTGCAAACCCACTACAGCACCCAAGGGAAGAAAAAGGTCGGATACTACGGCAACTCATTGGGGTATGAGTGGGATACTACGTATTCGCTTCGCATCGACAAGGGCCTTGATGTGGGTCTAAGCGCAGGATACCTGTTTGCGGGAGATGCATGGCGTGTCGATGATGACCATCGTGCGGTGGGTCAGACATTGCTACAATCGTACATTGTCTTTAACTTCTAAGGTTATTTGTTATGCCCGCTCTTTTGGCACTGCTAATGATCGGCTTTTGGGGCTGTGGGGTTAAAACCCTACCCAAAAATGATGCCCTTGAGCTACTTCCCGAAATTCCATTTCATTCTGTTCCAGAAAAGGGAGCCCCAACTACTACTAAGGGTGAATGCCTCCATAGCGGAAAAGGGGAGACCCACAAGTCTTGCAGGGACACCCACCAAAGGTGAGTGTCCCTATTTTTCAAAAAAGAAGACACCACCGATGACGCAGCCTAAAAAAATTTCGATCCCCACTGGCGTTTGGACCGCACTGGTCACTCCCTTTGATGAAACCGGACACATCGACTGGCCCGCTTTGGATGCCTGCCTCGAAAAGCAGGTAAAGGCGGGAGTCACCGGCGTTGTGGTCATCGGTTCTACGGGGGAGTCCTCCTCCATGAGCATGCAGGAGCGCTTGTCCGTTATTCGCCGTGCCAAAGCTACCCTTCAGGGGCGGATTCGATTGATGGCAGGTACCGGTCTGAGCCACACCGGTCAAACCGTGGAGCTTTCCAAGCTGGCTGTGGAAGCTGGGGCTGAAAGCCTGCTGGTAGTGACTCCTCCGTACGTAAAGCCCAATACCCAGGGGCTGCTGCGACACTATGAAACCGTTGGCGCAGAAGTAGGCGTGCCCATGTGCCTCTACCACGTCCCCAGTCGTACGGGGCGACGGCTGACGGTAGAGGAGTTTGGGCTACTGGCTCAGATTCCCCAGGTTGTCATGTTCAAAGACTCTAGCGGGGATATGGTTCTGATGTCCCGCGCTACCCAAGCTTGCTCACTGCCCTTTCTTTCGGGCGATGACCTCACGTACTTGGCAAGCCGTGCGGTAGGCGGCCAGGGGTGGATCAGCGTAGTCAGCAATGCATTCCCCGAGGCGTGCGTCGAGATGGAGGCGTGCATGGCACGAGGTGACTTGACGAGAGCCTTGGCCTTGCATCGAGCCCTTTCCCCTCTCGTTGATCTGTTAGAGTGTGACACCAATCCGGGTCCAATCAAGGCAGCCCTTGCAGCCCTAGGCCTCTGTCGCAATGAACTGCGTTCTCCCTTGGCTCCCGTGCAGCCAGAATGGATGCCTCGCATTGCAGAAATGGTGAAGAAGACCGAGCAGGCCCTCCTTGCGATACGAGCAGTACCATGAAAAAAACACCGATTTGGGTCCACGGCTGCGATGGCAAGGTGGGCCGTGTCCTGCAAGAAGCGCTACAGGACCATGCCGCTTATTCTTACGCGGGGGGCAGCTCCTCGACCCATCCAGTAACACCCGCCTCCTTGGCAGCGGCGCCCGCTCTTATTGATTTTTCCTCAGCTGCTGGCAATGCGGCCTTGCTAGGGGTGGTAGAACAGACGGAGACCCCCTTGTGGGTCGTGGTGGGGACGACGGGGTTGTCGGCCTCCCAGCTCGATGCCTGGGCCTCCGAGGGGGCTCTTCGACACCGGGTCTTGTATGCCCCCAATTGCTCCTTGGGGATTTTGGTATTGGCCAAAGCCCTCCAAGAAGCCAAAGTCCTGGGTGCCCTTGGATTTGACATCGAAATCCGAGAGGTGCATCAACGCAACAAAAAGGATGCGCCGAGCGGCACTTCCTTGTATCTTGCAAATCAAGTTACGCAAGCTCCCAGCTCTATCCATTCCTGCAGAGGCGGTGAAGGATTGGGCGAGCATACGGTGGATTTCCTAGGGTCTGGAGAACGATTGACCTTGTCTCACCAAACCTTCTCTCGTGGGGTCTATGCACAAGGGGCATTGCGGCTGATGACCTGGTTGCGAGAGCAGCCGGTTGGATTTTATACATTGGATCAAGTCAAACTGACAGAGAAGGGCCTACGATGAAACAAGAAAAGAAAATGAACAAATGGGTGAAAGAAGCCATCCATATTGCCCTGATTATCCTTGGGGTATTTGCCTTTAAATCCATCTTTATTGCCAACTATACCGTACCGACTGGGTCTATGGCGCATAACATTGAGCCAGGCGACCGATTGATCGTCAATAAAATGTCCTATGACTTGCGCGTGCCCTTTACCAACATCCAGTTGAAGCATTTTGGGGACCCTCAACATGGCGACATCGTGGTGTTTGACTATCCCCTCGATCCTTCGATCAACTACGTCAAGCGATTGATCGGCCTACCGGGCGATCAAATCGAAGTCACCGACGGATTTATTACGGTAAATGGGGTGCACTTTCAAACTTCGATGCAAGATGCCTATGAGACCATGCGTATCATTACAGAAGGTGGCACCTACCAAGAGACCGCTTTTGGCAAAACATACACGGTGTTACGTCGTCCTCACCAAGCTGTGACCTTGAGCCAAAAATGGACGGTGCCAGAGGGACATTACTTCTTCATGGGTGACAACCGGGATAACAGTGCGGATAGCAGAATTTGGGGATTTGTACCTCGAGAGAACATCAAAGGCAAAGCCCTTTGGGTCTATATTTCCCTGGATTCTCAAACAGATAGCTTCCTTCCCAAGCTCCGCATGGACCGCTTTGGTAAGAAGCTCGAGTAGTCTACTTCGGGGTTGTGGTCTTTCACCTTGACAATTCCGGGTATTGCGTAGATATTGCCATCTCCAATTTTCTTATTACTCCACCCGAGTATTTCGTTATTTAAGAGGTTTTTGAGCTATGTATGCAGTGATTCAAGCAGGGGGCCATCAGTACCGTGTTGCACAAGGGGAATCCCTTGTCATCGATCGTCTCGAAGGCAAAGCAGGAGATAAAGTTGTTTTTGATCGCGTACTGATGCTCGGTGGTGAGACACCTGTATTTGGTGCACCGACTGTGGCTAACGCTGCGGTACATGCTGTGATCAAAGAGCAAAAGCGCAACGCTAAAATCTTGGTATTCAAGTACAAGCGTAGAAAAAACCATAAGAAGACACAAGGGCATGCGCAACCCGTTACTGTCATTGAAATTGAAACCATTCAGGCTTAATCAACCTGATCCGAGTTAGATAGAGAAGGGTGTTACGATGGCACACAAAAAAGCAGGGGGTAGTACCAAGAACGGTCGGGATTCCAATTCCCAGCGTCGCGGTATTAAAGTATATGGCGGACAAGTTGTACAAACCGGTATGATTCTGGTTCGCCAAGTGGGTAGTTCTTTTCATGCAGGCGAGAACGTCGGCACCGGAAAAGATTATACCTTGTATGCAAAAGCAAACGGTATCGTCGCCTATGAGGCTCTTGGCAAAGACAGACGACGGATACGCGTGATCACTGTCCCAACTCCATGAAATTTATCGACACCATAGAGATTCGAGTTCAATCCGGCGACGGGGGCGATGGAATGCTGTGCTTCAAGCGGGCACGTAACCTCCCCAAGCTCGGACCTGATGGTGGCAACGGGGGACACGGTGGAGATGTAATTCTCGAAGCCGATCCCCAGCTCAATACCCTCCACGCCTTGCGATTTCGCAAACTATACCAAGCTGAACATGGCACCAAAGGTGGCACCCAGAACTGTACGGGTCGCTGTGGGGATCCTTGCGTGATTCCAGTTCCACTGGGCACGCTGGTCCTCGATGCGGATACCCGGGAGATCTTGGGTGAATTGCTGGAGCCAGGCCAGCGTCAGCTCGTAGCAGAAGGCGGCAGACGTGGGTATGGCAACTTGCACTTCGTGACGTCTACACGCCAGGCACCCCATCTCATGTTGCCTGGGAAAAAGGGCGTGACCCGGATGCTGCATATGGAGCTGAAAGTGCTCGCAGATGTGGGTCTTGCTGGGTTTCCTAACGCTGGTAAGTCCACCTTGCTCAGTCAAATGAGTGCGGCACGTCCCCAGATTGCTGATTATCCGTTTACCACCCTCACCCCGAACTTGGGTGTGATCCAGGTACGCGATGATGAGCCCTATGGGCCCACGTACGTGATGGCAGATATTCCAGGGTTGGTCGAGGGGGCCAGTGAAGGCAAGGGGCTTGGATTCCAGTTTCTTAAGCATCTCGAGCGCACACGACTCATCGTCTACTTGTTGGGAGCCATGGATTTTGTCCATGCACCGGAGGAGGCGCTGCCGATCTTGGAGAAAGAACTGCAGACGTATTCCCCTGAATTGGCTAGCAAAGAGAAGGTCGTGGTACTGAACAAGATCGATCTACTCTCTGACGAAGAGCATGCGATCCAGGTCGAGGTACTCGAGAAAATGGGCTATGAGGTGATCAGCATCTCGGGAGCCACAGGCAAAGGGGTTGCGGCTCTAAAAGTTCGATTGTACGAGCGCTTGCAGGCACAAATCCAACCATTTGACCCAAGCACCATAATCGAACACTAAACAGGCGCAAGCCACTGGCCACTTGGGAAGCCATTTCTCCCAGCTGGTATATTTTACGTAAGGACCTCTATCATGAGTCTCATTCTAGCCAAAATCGCAGCTGAAGCCGCCAAAACCAAAAAAGCAAGTGACATCATCTTGCAAGAGTTGGGTGGAAAATCGGATATGTGTGATTTTCAACTGATTTGCTCCGGCGATAACGATCGCCAAACCCGTGCTATTGCAGAAAGCATCGCAGATGCTTGCAAGGTTCAAGCCCAGATTCGCCCTGCTGCCATCGAGGGTGCCCAAACCGGGCAGTGGATCCTTATGGACTACGGCAACCTGTTGGTGCATGTCTTTTTGCGCGATGTCCGCAACTACTATGCCATCGAGAGCCTATGGCCCGATGCACAAGTAGAATTCTAAAGTTTTGGGAAAAAGGGGACAGAAAAAGGATTCTATATGTTTCGATTATCCCTGCTTTTGCTGATTTGCCTTGCACCTAGCTCTGTGATTGGAGCTGAAGGGGCTACTCCCAGCAAAGATCTAACTCTGATCCTCGGAAACGTGCGAGCCGCTGGCGCGACTGATCCTTCTCTTGCTGAACTCGTAGGACAATCCTCTGCAAGCTTTGAGCATAGAAAAAGTTTTCCAGGCGACACTGTCAGTGTGGATGTCGCTCCCCAGAGAGGGAGTGGAAAAAAACAGCCCCATATTCAGGGAGATTGGCTTGCCCTCGATTTATCCCAAGAACTTTCCAAGTTGGGATTTTCTAAAGAGAAGCAACCACAGCGCATATTCTTTGAATGGTTTCCTTCTTGCAGGCTACAATTTCAACCTCTCCTGCTACCTGCAATCAAAAAAGCGTTCGTTGAACTTGCGCCTGGAGGTGAGCTGATTATCGAAAATATGCCTTATGTGGTTTCGTTACGGGGAACGATATATGAAGCGATGACAGGCGTACCAGACTCTGATTTTTTTGGAAAGATCTTATCCAAACTTCCAAACAAACTAGAAGAGTGTTATCCAGGTATTCTGTCGCATAGATGGCAACTCCTTGATCCATTTACATTACATATTAGTGGCCGCGAGCGTGTTGATTTGCAACAACACCTTCAGGTTCGAATGCTACAATTCGAAGGGCAAGAGGCTACAACTATTTTTTCCGATAAGCAAACAAACGTAAGGGCAGCAGATCAAGCCATTCATGAGTTATCTACTATTTTCAAGAAGAAGGAATCCGAAATTGTTGCAGCGCTTTCCAAGGTGATCACCACAGTAGAGAAAGAAAAAGACAAACTCCGAATTATGTTTGAATACTTGTATCATTTGCATGCTCGGAAAAGAATAATATCGACTACATTGACTGACATTGGCTTTGAAGTTGATGAAGAAGCTTCCTTCCAATTTTTCCCTGAAAATCCCTATAACAAGCGAAAACATGCTTGGCTCATTAAGGTCCACAAGCCAAAATAATTAAGGGACACCCGACTGCCGCTTCTTTTCCTTACATTCAAGATGGCAACCCATCCGTCATCCCAAGGCTGCGCAGCAGCCGTATGGGATCTCGATAAAAACGCAGGGATCCCATACGGTCCCTTCGGGACCTTGGGATGACGGATTTCCAAGGAGTTAGGCAAATCGTACGCTTGCTTACATTCAAGATGGCAACCCATCCGTCATCCCAAAGAATAATTAAAGGGACAATAATTAAAGGGACACCCGACTGGACCCGAATTGTCTATATTTTCATCAATTCGGGTCCAGTCGGGGGTGTCCCTTAATTCCTAAATTCATGGGATCCCTTCGGGACCTTGGGATGACGGAAGTCACACTGGGGAAGCACTTACTCTCTAGCAGTAGCGCCTGACGCCTCGCCCTCCGGTTTTGCGATCTCATAGTTTCCGATTATTTTGTATGGTAAAAGAGAGAGCCGGTTTTTCCCGGCTTCGGGGCTCTGGGTTGAGGCGGTGGGGGGAGAAAGAGCCTTTTTCACCCCCCAGCTGACCGCACCGACGAGGCCGCAGAGCATACAACCGGCACATATCCATGGTACATAAGATCGCATCGGATTTGTCCTTATTCAAAAAATCAATGGTCCACGAAGCAGTATCTATATGAAAACAAACAAAAAATCGCAAGAAACCCAGAGCATCTCCCTCAAGGGGGTCTGTACCCACAATCTACAAAGCATAGATGTAAGTTTTCCACTTGGCCAGATTACCACAGTTACGGGCCGCTCGGGTTCTGGAAAGAGCTCCCTGGTCTTTGACACGCTCTATGCGGAATCCTATCGCCGCTATGTCGACAGCCTTTCGAGTTACGCCCGTCAGTATATGAAAGCTTTGCCCCGCGCCCCTGTCAAGGAAATCCACAACCTCCCCGCTGCCATCGCTTTGCAGCAAGTGAGCGCAACAGGAAATCGCAGGTCCACGGTAGCGACCCTGACCGAGCTCGATACTCTGCTCCAAAATCTCTATACCCATGTGAGTATCCCTCACTGCCCCTCTTGTGAGACACCCTTACACCCAGATTCTCTGGCAAGCATCTATGCCCAGCTTCTTAGCAAATTTGTGGGACACCCTCTGCTCTTTCTCTGCTCTTTCGAGCTGTGGAAGGAGGTACCCTGGCAGGAGTTGAAAGGATTTTTGCAAGAACAAGGCTATAGCCGCTACTGGGGTTCTGCTGGGGTGGCTGCCATCGAAGCTGCTACGGCTAAATCCTTTGACGGCGCATGGCTCATCCTCGATCGCATCTCCATTGTAGAAGCGAAGGAAAAGCGCATTATCGAAACCATCGAAAAGGCACTTCGATTGGGACGAGGGCTCTTTCGGATCTTGGATACGTCCAATCAATTCACAGAGTTTTCCAATCGTTGCTGGTGCAGCACCTGCCGCATCGAAGTGGAAAAACCCAAATTTGCCTTCTTCTCGTTTCAACATCCTCTGGGGGCTTGTCCTACATGCCAAGGCTTTGGTCGAGAAGCTATCCTCGACTGGGATAAAATCATCCCAGATCTCACAGCTTCTATCCAGACAAAAGGCATTGCCTGCCTCAACTTTGGCAGTCACGATGAATACTATGTGACGATGCGCAAATCGGCCAAGCAAGTGGGCCTCGATATCAAAAAGCCGTTTACTCAGTACACCCCCAAAGAATGGAAATGGCTCAAGTCCGGGAAAGACGACGGCACAGGTCATGAGTTCTCAGGCATTACTGGATATTTCATTTGGCTGGATAGTAAGAAATACAAACCCCACTATCGCATGCACGCAGCCAAGTTTCGCACCTACAATACTTGCCCCACTTGCTCTGGTATGCGGTTTCATCCCGATACCCATCGCTATAAGATCCAAGGATGCAGCTTAGGGGAGCTCTATCACAAGCCCATCGAAGAACTACATACCTGGCTCGAAACCCTACATGAGGCACAGAAGAAAACATCTGCCTATGAGGCCATTTCGGAGCTCTTTACCGAGATGCATCATCGTACCCTCTACCTACAAAAGATTGGGGTAGGCTACTTGTCCCTGCATCGCAGTGCACGTACGCTATCAGGGGGAGAACTGCAGCGCATTCACATGGCTCGTTGTCTCGGAAGTGCGCTTACGGATACTCTGTTCTGCTTGGATGAGCCCACAGCTGGGTTGCATGCCAAGGACAGTACCAACTTGCTCGAGGTCATCCGAGAGTTGCAACGACAGGGCAACACCATCGTTATGATCGAGCATGACCCTACGTTGATTCGAGGGAGCGATACCCTTATTGAAATCGGACCGGAAGCAGGGCACTTGGGGGGACAGGTGACCTACAGTGGACCTACACGCAACTATTTGATGCCACAGTCAGAGTTGCCCCTGCGCAACACCCCGTTGGCAAAGCGTTGGATCACGCTCAAGGGGGTAAGAACCCACAACCTCCAAGATATCACCGTGCAAATTCCCTTGGGCAAGCTCACCACGGTTTGTGGGGTGAGCGGGAGTGGCAAGACCAGTCTCATCCGACATACACTCTATGAAGCCCTAAGTGCCACACGAGGTGAAAAGGTCGAGGGCACGGATAAAGAAACTGTGGCTCTCTATCGCTCCCTCACGCCCAAAGCCCACGTGGATAGCTTTGCAGATGTGCTATGGGTGCAGCAGCAATCCCTGAGTCGCAGCTCCCGCTCCTGCATTGGAACCTATCTCGGAATTCTCGATCGCATTCGTAAGATTTATGCAGATCAACCGATGGCAATCAAACTCGGGCTCACTGCCAGTTCGTTTAGCTTCAACCGACCAGGGGGGCGATGCGAGCAATGCCAAGGACTCGGCACCGTGGTAGAAGATCTTTCTTTCTTAGGGGATGTCACCATCACCTGCCCCCAATGTGAGGGGCGACGATTCTCCGATGCGGTGCTGCAAGTACGATATAAGAACCACTCCTTGCGAGAGTTACTCGCCCTCACCCTCGCACAGGTCGGCGCTCTCTTTCGCGAGGACAAGGCGACACGCACGCTCTGTGATGCTGTGGTGGCGATTGGATTGGGGTATCTCACCTTGGGACAAGCTACCAGTGCCTTCTCGGGTGGGGAAGCCCAACGGCTCAAGCTTCTCAGTCTACTCACCCAAACAGCAGGACTTGCACCCTCTCTGTTGATTTTTGATGAGCCCACCGTGGGACTTGCACCCTATGATGTGAATCAACTCTTGCAACAATTGCAAGGTCTCTGCGAAGCAGGGCATACGGTAGTCGTGGTGGAACACAATTTTACGTTCATCCAACAGGCTGATTGGCTCATCGAGTTGGGCCCTGGCGCAGGTCCTCATGGGGGTTCTTTGTTGTTTCAGGGAACACCGAAGAATATGGCTGAGGCAGAGGCGTCTGTAACCCGGCTGTTTTTTTGATTTTTTTTGCATCACCAAAATCGTGAAAAAAGAAAAAGAAAAGTATACTATATGTAACCATAATTTTAGGAGGTATGTAGATGTCGAGAAAATTTTTACTTAAAATGGTCGGTCTCTTGTTTTTTGGGGTCACCCTAGGTGGTGACTTACTTGCAGCCACGAAGGTGCATATTGTCGATGATGCGATAGGTTCATACATCGCAGGAGGATTTACAGTTGATGCAAATCACGTAACCCTCGTTACAAAGTCACAAGACCCCAAGGTGATTACCTTGACGGTACAGCCTGCTGCAGATGGCTCTATTACATTGCACTCTACTGTATCAGGCGTAACTCCCCTCAAATGCCCTAAAGGGCAAGAAATCGGGTTAGATCATTTTATCCACACAATTCAAGAGAATCTTGCGGCACAGAACGCACCGAAACCTGCTGCTGTGCCTGCAGCTCAAGCAGCTGCAGCTGCGGGGATCCCGATGGAGCAGCGACCCATCGCGTACATAGTCAATCTGGAAAAAGCACATAGAAATGAGTTTGGAAATGCACCGACTTTTACAAGCACGACCCACCAATGTGTTTATTTACCACTAGATAAAGCAAAGGGCCTTAAGTTGAAGGAAAATGAGGTTATCTTGCTTGCAGATCGAGCGAGAAATCCATCTCGAAGAGCGAATGATTATGGTGTTTTTAAGAATATGGTTCAGGAGAATTTTTCCAGCATCGAAAACAAGCTGGGTTTCTTGGTATATATCCAAACACAAAACCCAGACTTATACGCTGAGGCCGAACCAAGAGAACTCGCAGAGGCCCCATACTCCTTAGTTGCTCGGGACATATACCCGAACCGGATGAATACAAATTTGGACTCTTTTATTCAACGAGTTCTGAAACATGATCTTTCTCCGTTCCCGAATTAAAGGCCATCACCCACCGAAGGTGGGCTAAAAGTAACTTACAAAGTTGGGAAATCCTTCGCTACAGCGAGGGATGACGGAAGCTGCGCCAGGAGACGGAAGCTGCGCCAGGATGAGCCCCCCTCTGAGGGGTCTGTAACCCGGCTATTTTTTTGATTGAGGCTTGACGTGGGTTTCACTCTCTCTTATTTTTGATACTATATCAATTTTATTGGAGATGAGAAAAGCATGTTAACCTCTGCCATTTTCATTGGTTTTATTCTCCTCCAATTGCTTGTTGGTGTAGTCATCTCTCGTTTTATCAAGACTGGAGATGACTATTTCGTTGCGGGCCGCAAACAAGGTCCCTTAATCGTAACCTTTTCTATTTTTGCTACCTGGTTTGGGTCTGAATCTTGTTTGGGAACTGCAGGTCGGGTGTATGAGAATGGATTGTTGGGCTCAAGGGCTGACCCTTTTGGATATACAATCTGTCTTCTCATTTACGGGTTTCTTTTGGTCCGCCATCTCTGGAGCAAAGAAATCGTTACCATTGGAGATGTCATTGGAAAACGATTCGGCCCTACTGCTGAAACTCTCGCAGGGTTGATCCTTGCAATCACCTCTTTACTCTGGGCATCCGGTCAAGTTCGAGCTTTTGGACATATTCTCTCCCTGCATTTGAGTATGAATTTGACGCTAGCAGTCGTGCTTGCCACATCTGTTGCCGTGATCTATACCGCATTCGGAGGATTGCTCGCAGATGCTTACACAGACCTATTACAAGGGATCATTTTGATTATTGGATTGATCGTCTTGTTCTATGTCGTTGTTTTTCAAGAGTCCGATGAAAGTACCCTTTCTATTTTAAAAAATTTGCCTATGAATCGTACGCGGCTATTCGCTTCCCAATCGTCGTTGTTAGAAAATATAGATGCATGGTTGGTGCCAATTGCGGGTGCACTGGTCTCTCAAGAATTGGTAGCGAGGGTAAGTGGAGCCAGAACTCAAAAAATAGCCACCACCAGCGCAATCATTGCTGGCATTCTCTACCTCATTGTAGGTTTGATTCCTTTGGTCTTGGGATTACTCGCTCCCTCCTTGCTGGGCCATGTTGCCAACAGTGACGAAACATTGATTTTGCTTGCCAACAAGTACCTGCCAACTACATTGAATTTGTTGTTCTCCGCAGGATTGGTTTCTGCAATTTTATCGACCGTAGACAGTGCATTTCTTGCAGGCAGTGCCTCACTGACACGAAACGTGGCAAGCAGATTTGTCACCTTGACCAGCGAGCGTCAACTAAAATTAGGCCGACTCTTTGTTGTACTGATGGGTATAGCTGCTTGTATCTTGGGGCTTTCTTCAGAAAACATCTATAATCTTGTCATTGCTGCAGCCTCTTTTGGAACCGCAGGTGTTTTGATCCTTTTCTTAATCGGCCTCTTTACCAAAATCGGGCATTCGCTAACAGGTGTCCTTACTTTACTCACCGGTCTCATAACGACGATCATTTTTGATCATCTCCACCCGATTCCAGCCCCCTACGTCTGGTCGATGCTGTCCTCCCTCTTCTGCTTTTGCTCGGTCGAAGCGATGATGCAGTCTCGCGTTTATTTTCGAAAACGCCGTATGGTCACTGCCTATGACTCTCTTTCAGAAAATCGTGTCGAATAATGGGATTTTGGATGGAGATCAGAATTCTTTTGAAAGGAGATATAATAGAAAGATCAAGACCCTCTTTCAAAAGGAAACAACATGAGGAAAAAGAGTCTACTTTTATTCTGGCTACTGGCTTGTAGTTTTTTTGCCAAGGCAGCTGCAAAAGATCAATTTAAGCGGCTAGTTGCGGATCAGCTTAGTTGCGATTTTTTGTTAAAAATAGATGCTCCAGACTATAAAACTGTTGAGCATTTGAAAAGAATCACCGCTACCTATCTCACACTCCCACCTGCAAGACGCTATGTTTTTCGCAGCTGTCTTTTCGAGAAAAAAGAATTATTTGATGCCATTGACCAATGGTTTGATTCTCAATTTTCAGGGTATTACAAAGCTTCCGATCCCGAGGTAATAAAATTGATGGGTGAGTACGATGCACTCATAACGAACACAACCGATCACAACCAAAACGCTGTGATTTTTATTGCCAATGATGACCACAACCAAGCCTTTCAACTCAAAAGTTTGGCAGGAAAACTTGTAAAATGGCGCCTCGCTGCAATGGCTTCCCATTATAATATCTTTATTTCCTCTAAAATAAAAAGCCAAATTGGGATGGCCAATACCTTTATCAGAACCTCTGAAGATCCTACTTTCAAAACAGGCTTTGACTTCGTAGAGATTCTCGCCCATGGAAACCACGAATGTATTGGCTTAGATGATGCCTACCCATTTGGGCGCATGGAAGTCTATGCTCCCATGCAATCTACCTTAGCAGAATGGTTTCGGCATGGCTTACGTCAGAATGCAGAGGTTTTTTTCACATCTTGTATGCTGGGAAGGAAACTGACAGGCGGAGCCATGAACTTTCTCAATTCTTTCGCAAATCGATATACCAGACCTGATGTTAGCGTACGAGGTTCTACAAAATCTGTAATGATCCTAAATGAAGATTGGACCATTCAGGATGAAAAAATCGTAATCAATCATTATATAGAGCATAAAAATAGCACTGAGACTGTTTTCAAAAACACCATAATCCGAAGCGAATCTCCTACGGCGAATTTGGCTCAATCAGAGAGCCATTATAAAAAAACCGAATTACAAAAAGAAAAAGAGGCAGATCCGGATGCATATGCAGGAAGGCTAAAAAAAGCCGTTACCCTTTTAGCAAAAGTAAGTTTACTCACAGCAAACAATGCTTACCTGAGCTCCCTCGACAAAAAAATCTGGGTGGCTTTCCCATCCGGGAATCCTCTGTTCGCGGCAGGTTCCCAAAAAGTAATCCGCACCACACCCGGTATGCTAGTAACAAAAGATGATTCTTTATTAGTTCCATTGAAATCATATTCTTTTTTACTCAACCTCCTTTTAGCCACTACGATCGAATCCGGTCTTTTTGGATTTGGCCTTGAAAAATATAGCAAAGAAACCGTGGAAGAAATTGCAAAACTCGGAAATCTTCGAATCTATGATCGGAGAGATCCACAGGAAAAAGCTGAGAAGGGAATCCGAATCATCTTTGGGTTACAAGAGTCCGACCAACCGGTTCACCAAAGTTTACATGATATTTCCGATAAACTTCTGCTTGAAACCCTGCTTATTAACATCGTTTCGTATTTGAACTTTAACCTTGAAGAATCCGAATATGCCTGGATGGTGGCTGGTCAATATGTAACGAGAGAGGGAGATCGCTTCGTTCCAGTGACTCTTTCAGGCCATCTTCCTCAAATTTATGCAGAATCAGACGAATTTTTCTCTCCCTTTTTATTAAACCCTTACGAGGTTGGAAACACTTTCAAAGAACAGTTTAAAAAACCGGCATTAAAAAAATAGTCTCCCAAGCCAACGCTTACTCCCACTCAATCGTAGCGGGAGGTTTTCCCGAAACATCATAGACAACCCGAGACACATGGGAGACTTCGTTGAGAATGCGATTGGTCACATGCCCCAAGAACTCATAGGGCAGCTGACTAATGCGGGCAGTCATAAAGTCCACAGTTTCCACGGAACGAAGCGAAATTACATACTCATATTGACGATTGTCCCCTACAACACCTACGGATTTTACCGGTAAAAATACAGCAAAAGCTTGACTCACCTTGTCGTACCAGCCAGCCGCTCGCAGTTCTTCTATAAAAATAGAATCTGCGTGTCGCAAGATTTCTACATATTCACGTTTTATTTCCCCTAAAATTCGAACCCCCAATCCAGGCCCTGGAAAGGGATGCCTGAAAATCATCTCTGGTGCCAAGCCAAGTGCAAGGCCCAACTTTCGAACTTCATCTTTGAAAAGGGTTCGAAGGGGCTCGAGTAAACTAAGTTGCATATGAGCAGGAAGACCACCCACATTGTGGTGGGATTTAATCACCTTCGATTTGTTTCCATGACCCGCAGACTCGATCACATCGGAATAAATGGTGCCTTGAGCGAGCCATTTGGCTCCCTTCATCAGAGTGGCCTGTTGCTCAAAAACCGTAACAAATTCTCTTCCGATGATCTTTCTTTTCGCCTCGGGATCACTCACCCCTTCTAAGGCTTGAAGGAAGGTTTGCTCCGCATCCACTCGGATCACGCGAATTCCCATGTGATCCGAAAAGGTTTTCATCACCTGCTCAGATTCGTTTAACCGCAACAAACCGGTGTCTACAAAGATACACGTCAGCTGGTCTCCGATACTTTTATGGAGCAAGGCTGCCAATACGGAAGAATCTACACCACCGGAAAGCCCGAGTATGACCTGGTCGGAGCCGACCTTTTTTTGAATATCTTCTATTAACTCTTCAATGATGTTGCGCGAGGTCCAAGTAGAGACCCCTCCACAAATATCATGGATAAAATGATCGAGAATTTCTTTGCCCTGATGGGTATGGGTCACTTCGGGATGAAATTGCACCCCGTAGATTTTCTTGCCCTCGTGAGCCATGGCCACAACGGGAGTATTCTCGGAGGATGCCAGCACAACAAAGCCCTCTGGCACTTCCACCACTTGGTCACAATGGCTCATCCAGACCCCAAGGGCTCTGTCGATGGAGGCAAACAAAGGAGAGGCGCCTTGGAGTTCGATTTGCATCGGACCAAATTCTTTTTTAGAGACCGATGCAACTTTTCCACCCAAGTGAGCTGCGATCGCTTGCATGCCGTAGCAAATCCCAAGAATGGGGATTTGCCCTTGCAAGAGGAACCCCGAAAGAGGCAGCGCATCTTCACCTGTGACTGATTCTGGGCCACCTGATAAGATCACTCCCTTGGGAGCAAATTCTCGAAATTTTGCCTCGCTCATATCATAGGGATGCAACTCACAATAAACCCCCAGCTCTCGCACGCGGCGTGCAATTAGTTGGCTATACTGAGACCCGAAATCGAGAACGAGGATTTTGTCTTTGTGCATATTTTTATTCATCAGTGGAACTTTCTTGGATGAACTCTGGTCCAGGGGCTCAGGGGATCGGGTCCACCTACCGAATTATTGGAGATGGAGGCATATGCCTCCATCTCCAATAATTCGGTAGGTGGACCCGATCCAATTTTTTATCGAGATCCCATACGGCTGCTGCGCAGCCTTGGGATGACAGGACGGCTGCTGCGCAGCCTTGGGATGACAGGACGGCTGCTGCGCAGCCTTGGGATGACGGAGATTTTGTCTTCTATTCATTCAACCAATAGTTGGGGGATTCTTTGGTTATGCTTACATCATGCACATGGCTCTCTTTAACCCCTGCGCTGGTTACCTGCACAAATTCGGCTTTGGTGCGAAGATCTTCAATGGTAGCACATCCCGTGTATCCCATACCGGAGCGAAGGCCGCCCATCAATTGGTGTACAATGTCAACGATGCGGCCCTTGTAAGGCACACGCCCTTCGATGCCTTCAGGTACAAATTTTTGTGTGCCCTCTTTCTCATCTTGGAAGTAACGATCGCTTGATCCTTGACGCATCGCCCCTAAGGACCCCATCCCTCGATAGGACTTATAGGAACGACCCTTGTAGAGTTCGATATCCCCCGGAGATTCTTCAGTCCCTGCAAACATGGAACCCAACATCACAGAGTTAGCTCCTGCTGCAATGGCTTTTACCAGGTCCCCGGAGTAGCGAATACCTCCATCTGCAATAACCGTCACTCCACTACCTTGTACCGCTTGGGCCACATTGGAAATCGCAGTAATTTGGGGTACCCCAACGCCAGAAACAATACGCGTGGTACAAATGGATCCTGGCCCTATTCCCACCTTGACACCATCTACGCCAGCTTCCATCAAAGCCCGAGCCGCATCTGCTGTAACGATGTTCCCCCCGATTACTTGCACATCGGGAAACTGTTGCTTAAGCCATCGGATCTGCTCCAACACACCCCTTGAATGTCCGTGGGCAGTGTCTACTACGAGGATATCCACACAGGATTGAATGAGCGCCTGAGCCCGCTCTTTGCTTGTATCATCGGTACCGATAGCAGCTCCCACGCGCAGGCGCTGCTGACTGTCTTTGCAGGTATATGGCTTTTCTTCGGCTTTTCGAATATCGGTTGCGGTGATCATCCCTCGCAATTCAAAGTACTCATTTACAATCAACACTTTTTCAATGCGATGTTTGTGTAAAAGCTGGATCACGTCCTCTCGATCGGTTCCCTCTCGTACGGTAACGAGGCGATCTTTGGGTGTCATGACAAGAGATACCGGCTTGTCCAAATTGGTTTCAAATCGAATGTCACGACTGGTTACAATACCGAGTAGGGATTTTCCCTCCACCACCGGCATACCCGAAACCCGATGAAATTTGGAGAGAGCAAGGAGCTCACCTACAGTCGTATTGGGTGTCACCGTAAGGGGATCTTTTACAACCCCACTTTTAAATTTCTTTACTTTCCGAACTTGTTCCGCTTGGGCTTCCACGCTCATATTTTTGTGAATGATCCCAATTCCTCCCTCTTGCGCGAGAGAAATTGCCAACCGCGCCTCGGTAACCGTATCCATGGCTGCAGATAGCAACGGAATCTGTAACATGATGTCACGAGTCAAATAGGTCTGTAAGGCTACATCTCGAGGTAAAGTTGAAGATGCAGCTGGAAGCAACAACACATCGTCAAAAGTAAAAGCTGGTTCTTTCATGCGCATAATTTTTTCCCTACAAAGCTGTATAGGTGGACTGGCTATCGTTGTGTACTATGGAAAATTTGAAAAATAAACCATAGTTTCCCTCTTTTTTTTTCGGTACACTTCCCTATACTCCCCTCTTGCAAGGTGCTATATGGAACCCTCTGCCTCTTTGGCCGAAGACAAATCGACAGCTTATGGCGCTCCGCTCGCCTTACTTACGGTACTCTTCTTTGCCTTCGGATTTATCACCGCACTCAATGACATCCTTGCTCCCCATCTCAAGGAACAATTTGCCCTGGACTATACTCAAACCATGTGGGTGCAGTTCACCTTTTTCTTTGCCTATGGCGTTGTTTCCATTCCCGCAGGTACTTTGATTACGCGAATTGGCCACCAAAAAAGCATCGCCCTGGCGCTCCTCATCTCTGGCTGCGGTTGCCTGCTCTTCTACCCAGCTGCGGCCTACCACCGCTACGAACTTTTTCTCCTCGCTCTCTTTTGCCTGGCCTCTGGCATTACGCTGTTACAGGTGGCCAGCAACCCGTATGTTGCGGCTTTGGGCTCTGAGGCAACTGCTTCAAGTCGCTTGACTCTCACCCAGGCGTTTAATTCCTTGGGCACCACGCTGGCTCCTTATATAGGTGCTACCTTAATTCTGGCAACTGCCATACCGAGTCATGCCACCATCCAACGGTTGTATCTTGTACTTGCCGCTTGCTTTTTCGCCCTCGGGATCCTGATCTTCCTAAGCGCACTGCCCACCCTCACTACGGCAGCAGAGTTGGATACAAGACGCATCACCAAAAATCCGCTCTGGAAAAATCGCACTCTCCTAGGGGGCATCCTCGGGATCTTTGTATATGTGGGCGCCGAAGTTTCCATCGGCAGTTTTTTAGTAAACTATCTCTCGCACCCTACCATCGGCAACTTACCCGTGGCAGAAGCGGGCAAGTGGGTCTCCTTTTATTGGGGCGGTGCCATGATCGGGCGATTCTTGGGCGCCTACGTACAGCGCATCGTACAACCGGCTCGTGTGCTCAGCCTCTATGCGCTATGCGCCATCGCGCTGATCTTGGTTTCAATGTCGACGCAAGGCCTGGTAGCAGCCATCGCCATTTTATCCGTGGGATTTTTTAACTCCATCATGTTCCCTACGATTTTTACCTTGGCCCTATCCGGCTTAGGCCCACAGGCCGCAAAAGGCTCTGGATGGCTCTGCACCGCTATTGTCGGCGGGGCTATCATCCCTCTACTTCAAGGCATGGCTGCAGATCAGCTCGGTCTTCAACACGCCTTTTTTATTCCTGTACTCTGCTACGGTTACATCGCCTACTACGGTTTTAAAAGGATGGCACGATGACGATTCGCACGCTCACTGACGCAATACTGGGGATCGATATTGGCGGAACTAAAACCGCATTTGGATTTGTTTCTCTAAAGGGAGACCTGCTCGGATCGGCTCGCATGCTCACAGAAGCGAGTCAATCCTCGGGCCCTTTTTTTACCCGTCTTCATGCTGCGGTGGAGCAGTTACAAGCAGAACTTCCCACGCCTATTCACCTGCAAGGCGTCGGCGTAGGGGCTCCAAATGCCAATTTTTTTACGGGTGAGATGGTCAATCCCCCCAATCTGCCTTGGGGTGTCGTACCGGTAACAAAGATTTTATCCGACTCTTTCCAAGTCCCTTGCTGGTTAACCAACGATGCAAAAGCTGCGGCCTTGGGAGAATTTATCTTTGGTGATGCCAAAGGGTTGCAAAATTTTATCGTGATCACCATCGGAACGGGACTGGGCAGTGGCATCATATCCAATGGGCAACTGGTGTACGGGCACGATGGATTTGCAGGAGAAATCGGACATACGATCTACGATCGTCAAGGACGAGAGTGTGGATGTGGACGTCGAGGTTGTCTCGAAACCTATGTATCGGGACCCGGCTTAAAGCGAACGGCATTTGAATTGCTGGCCACCAAACGGACCGCTTCCTCCCTCCGCAACCAGGCTTTTGAAAGTCTTACGGCAAAAAATATTTATGAAGCAGCTCAAAAGGGAGACCCTATCGCACTAGAAGCTTTTGATTATACGGCACATGTACTTGCCGCCAAACTTGCAGACACCATCGCCCACGTAAGCCCCAGCCATATCTTCTTCTGCGGGGGATTGACCCAAGCGGGCGAGCTTCTATTTGATCCTTTGCGACGATATACAGAAACGTGTCTTTTGGATGTATATCAAGGTAAGGTGCACTTATTGCCTTCCGCCTTGCCACCGGGGCATGCGGCCATTTTAGGGGCTGCCGCCTTGTTTGTATCAAAAGGAGAGACTCGATCATGCAATCCTCCATTGAACACCTCCTCACACTCGACTACATCCAACTCGCAACGCCTATCTTCCTCCTTTTAATCGGTATCGAAGTTGCGTACTGCTATCTGTATAATCTCCCGTATTACCGATTCAACGATTCCATTTCGAGCTTGAGTTGTGGCATGTCTCAACAGCTGTGCGTCCACTTTACCTATGCCACTACACTGGGGAGTTATCGATGGATTCAAGACCACCACGGGCTCTTGCGCTTTTCTTCCCTCTCTACTTTTCAAACTTTACTAGCAGGGATCACGCTACTTCTCGGGGTTGATTTTTGTTACTACTGGTTTCACCGAATCGCACATCATAGCAATCTCGGATGGGCCACACACATCGTGCACCACTCCAGTGAAGAGTACAATCTCACCACGGCATTGCGACAAGGGGCTCTCCAGCATTTTTTCTCTTTCATTTTCTATCTCCCTCTCGCTTGGATTGGATATCCTCCTATTTGGTTTGCTTCTATGGTAGCGTTCAACACCGTCTTTCAATTCTGGGTGCACACTCGCACCATTGATAAGCTACCCGCTTGGATCGAGTATATTTTTAATACACCCTCCCACCATCGGGTCCATCACGGACAAAATCCAGAGTACTTAGATAAGAATCATGCAGGGATTTTAATTATTTGGGACCGATGGTTTGGTACTTTTGTTCCTGAAAAGGCACCCGTTCAATATGGAATTACCACCCCGCTTCACAGCTGGCATCCTATCTGGAGCCAAGTACATTACTTTTCTTCTCTATGGGAGCAGATGCAAGGTGTACCTCGATTGCAAGACAAGCTACGGGTTTGGTACAAAAACCCAGGATGGACCCCACAGGGAACTCCCACGCCTACAGCGAGTTATGCAGAGAAATTTAACCCTATTGTGCCAATGACAAATCTAAAATGGGCACTGGGGTGGTTTGCCATTGCTCTACTTTTTTATTTGCCCTTTCAAAGCGTATCTCCATTTTTACAGCTTCTCTTTACACCGGTGGTGGTCGTGTGTTTGATTAAAAGTGCCTCACGGCTTACCCATATTTGACTCTTTCACTTGAGTCAATAAAGTGGCTGCATGGGACCAACTCAGCACACGTCCTGTCTTTCGGTTTTGATCTTCCTCACCTCCATAAATCACATACCCAAGGCTTGGGTCTACCGAGGCAATATCGGACCATCTAGTAAGGTTTTTGAAAAAATCCTTGTTGATAGTTTCTCCCGATTTTATTTCGATGGGGATCAGCTTTACACCAAGATCGATAAGTCCATCGATTTCTAATGTGCCATTTTGATCCCTCCAAAAATAAAGAGAAGGACGTAATCCTTGGTTGTAATATTGCTTGTACAAATCCGATATAATCAAACATTCAAAAAGGGCACCTCGGAAAGAACTCAGTAACAAATCCTTCGCAGAGGAAATTTCTAACAAGGAACATACAAGACCAGTATCATAAAAATATAGCTTTGCATTTTTCGTAATTCTTTTATTGAAATTATTGAAATAGGGTTTTAATAGAAAAATAATATAGCTGGCTTCTAGCACAGATAGCCATTTATCGATGGTACGTCGATCGACTCCACAATTTGTCGCAAGATCTGTTACATTAATCTGTTGTCCCACTCGAGCTGCACATAATTGCATAAACTTCTGAAAGACATGAATATCTCCAATATTGGCAAATTGTCGAACATCCCGTTCGATATAAGAATGAATATAAGAAGGCAGCAGCTCTACGGGAGAAAAAGATTCTGCGTACAATCGTGGATACCCACCGTTAAAAATAGCCTCATGGGGGGTTTTGACTAGGGTGTGCTGAAGAAGTTCATGCAACGACAAAGGCAGCAAGGTCAAAATCCCAACGCGTCCAGCCAAAGATTGTGTAATTGCTTGATTCATCAAGAAATTATGGGATCCTGTGAGAACAAAATATCCAGGTCTTTTCTTTTCATCAGAATCCACTTGTATGTAGGAAAGAAGTTCTGGAACATACTGAAATTCATCAATAATAATACCGATTGGATTTTCAAGTTGTTTTAAAAACCCTTGGGGATCGTTGGCAGCAAACGCCCTCTGCTGCGGATTTTCCAAAGAAACGAAGCGATGGGCATGGAAAACCGTTTTTACGAGAGTCGTTTTTCCCGATTGACGAGGCCCCAACAAGGCCACAACCGGGAATTTTGCGAATCGTAACAGGGACTTCTCTAGATCTCTTTGGAACATCTGCTGGCCCCCTTCAAATCCGTGCTAAATTCACATTTATTGATAAATTAGCACGGATTTATAAAAAGGGCTACCAAATGTATAAAGTTATCTGGGGACGCCCGGCGCGGGCATCCCCTCTTGTTTATCCCTTCTGCCATTTTTTGCGGGCTTCGGTTGCATAATCGAAGACCTTCTGATCAACGCCCCAGTTTTTCAAGGCACCGGTTTGATTTTGTTCGTAGGCCTTGTCAAGATTTGATTCAATCCCCTTGTCACCTCCCGTAAACAAGTCGATGTACCTTTGCGCCTCTTCAGCTAGGAGTTTCACTTTTTTGTCAGAAGTAGACAGGCCCTGATTCATTGCATCTTCAAATTTTTTGAAAAGCACGGGCCATGCCGCTTCGACCTTTTTGATTTCTGCAGGATCGGACTGTTCAAGGCGAGATTTCAATTTCTTCAATTGATCGGGTGTATACATAGTTTCCATTTCTTTTACCTCTTTCATACATAAAAACAGTTCTTGGATCGGTACGCTTTTGTCTTGCGTAAGTTTCATCAACAGAAAGTGAAGCCTCTGATCGATCTCTTGAAATTGTTGGATCTTCGCTACAATGGCAGACTTATGCAGAACCAGTGTTTTTTGAAGGTCGTACGCCTCTTCATCCAAACACCGAGCGATTTCGGGTAGTGACATCCCCATGCTCTTTAACGAAATCACTTGCTGCAATCGTTCCACATCCTGTCGATTGTAAAGCCGATGACCAGACTCCCGCCCTGGGCTAGGGGTAAGAAGCCCAATCGCGTCATAATGATGGAGACTCCGCACAGTAACGCCAGTCGCCTTTGCCAATTCCCCAATTTTCAACAGTTTCATCGATTCACCTCTTGTCGATATCTTCAGTTCTAAATCCTGACGTTACGGTAGGTGCAAGCAAAAAATTACATTTTTATAATGCCGTATGTATTTCAAGTCTTGTGTCATCCCAAGGCTGCATAGCAGCCGTATGGGATGACGGAAATTACACCAGGGGACCTAGGGAGGCAACGCGAAGCAATCTGAAGCCCCTCGCTTCTACTGGATCCCACCGGCCATATCGAAAATTGGTAGATACATAGCAAGTAAGATAAAGGCGACGATGCCACCGATGCTCACGATCATAATGGGCTCGATCATGGACAGCATGGCTTGCACAGCAAGGTCTACCTCTTCTTCGTAGAATTCACTTACCTTCTCGAGCATTTCATCCAAAGCACCTGTAGTTTCTCCCACAGCCACCATGGACACCACCATCTCTGGAAATATATGCCCCTGCCCCAAGGGTTCTGAAAATTTCTGTCCTTTTTCGACTCCAATGCGTACGTTCAACACGAATTGTTCAATGACCAAATTCCCGGCAGAAGCCGCACAGATGGTGAGCGCCTCCAAGAGGTTCACCCCGGAAGTCAACATGCTTGCCATGGTGGAACAGAAGCGCCCCACGGCAATTTTACGCAACAACAACCCAATCCCAGGCACCCACAGGATGAAACGGTCAAACAACAAGCGTCCTCGAGGCGTTTGGATCCCACGACGCAGGAGCAAAATACCCGCACACAATCCACCCGTGAGCGACGTCCAGTTTGTACCCAACCAGTTGGAGACCGAAATCACCATCTGCGTTAAAAAAGGCAGCTCTCTGCCATTCTCTGCGTACTGTTGTGCAAAGGTTGGCACCACAAAGACCAACAAACCGATTACCACCGCGATGGCTACCATCACCACCATCACCGGATAGATCAAGGCAGCTTTCACCTGGCTTTTTACCTTGGTCGAACGTTCGATATAACTCACCAGCTTCAGCAAAATGGTATCCAAATGTCCACTTACCTCACCAGCCCCCACCATAGCCACATAGAGGGAGTCAAAGATGGTAGGGAAAGAAGCGAATGCCTCGGAAAGCTTGGATCCGTTTTCTACAATTTTTTGAATCTTGAGCAAGGTATGTTGAAAGGTAGAGTTGGACTGCTGGCGCGCCAATATGCCCAGAGCCTGAATCATGGGAACCCCGCTCTTCATCATCACAGCCATTTGCTTGGTAAATACAGATATTTCCTTGGCTGAAGGGGCTTGCTGTGTCAATCGAATCTGAATGTTGTCGTTTCGATCGCGATAAATCCAACGCCCGACAATGGGAGTTTCTTCCATGTCCACATCATCTTCTGCTGTGAATAACTTGATCGAGATGGGTTGCATTTTCATACGAAGCAAATTAGCTCGTACATTGGATCGATCTTTGGCTTTGATCTTCCCCTCTCGCGTGGTGCCATTTTTGAGTTGGGCTTTGTAGACAAAGATAGCCATGGCTTATGCACCCTTCTCTTCCACATGCTCTTCTCCAGCTGTGGTGGCAAATACCTCCGATAAGGAAATTACCCCTTGAGCCATTTGGTTCAAGGCAGATTGACGCAAGGTACGAATACCCGCTTGCAAAGCAATGTCTCGCATATCAGCAGCAGACTTTCCTTCAAGAATGGCTTTCTTCATCACTTCAGAAATGGGCAACACTTCATGCACAGCAATACGACCCCGAGTACCCAAATTGTTGCATGCGATGCATCCAGCTCCCTTGTAGGCAACTACCTTCTCTACCAAATTGGCAGGGATACCTGCTTTTTGCAAAATCGCAGGGGTAACATCCGGATCCACAATGCGGCAACGGGTGCAAATTCTACGAGCCAAACGTTGTGCCGTAACACAAGTCAAGGCTGCAACGAGGTTATACGCCTCTACACCCATATTGAGCAACCGAGAGACCGTATCCACCGCACTGTTGGTGTGCAGAGTCGATAGCACAAGGTGACCGGTGAGAGAGGCTTTAATCGCAATCTCTGCCGTCTCCACATCTCGAATCTCTCCCACCAAGATGATGTCTGGATCTTGTCGCAAAAAGGCCCGTAGGGCTGCAGCAAAGTCAAATCCGATCTCCGGCTTCACTTGCACCTGGTTCACCCCCGTCAAGCTATACTCCACCGGGTCCTCTGCAGTCATAAGGTTCACGTCTTCTTTATTGAGCTCTTGAAGAGCCGAGTAAAGGGTGGTGGTTTTTCCAGACCCTGTTGGACCGGTAACGAGCACCATACCGTGAGGATTATGAATGGCCTGGGTAAAGGTCGCAAACTGCTCGGGGGTAAAACCCAACTGGGTCATATCCACGTGAAGGTTGGATTTATCCAAGAGCCGCATTACGATTTTTTCCCCGTGGGTCGAAGGCAAACTGTTTACCCGAAAATCGATAGGCTTTTCTCCCACAGTCAGGTTAATGGCTCCGTCTTGTGGCAATCTACTTTCTGCAATATCAAGCCCTGCAAGGATTTTAACCCGAGAGGTCAGCGCGGCACGCTGGGACAAGGGAGGATGTGCAATGTCTCGCAATGTACCATCCACACGCAATCGAACGCGCAAGGCATTCTCGTAGGATTCAAAGTGAATATCGGAGGCACCCTGATTGACGCACTGAATCATCACATCGTTAACCAATTGAATGATAGGACCATCGTCCTTTTCTCCAATGCCGGTACCGATGGTTTTACGTGCCTGGGCTGCTGCTGCACTGGCTTGAGCTTGATGATCTACTACATTGAAACGAGTGACATCCACAGTCCCGTAGTATTTCTCCAACGCAGTGGTAATTTGCAGCTCAGAGGCCAAAACCGGACGCGCAAACAAACCAGCTTTGAATCCCACCGTGTCCAATGCCTTCACATTGCGAGGATCTCCCATAGCAATTACGAGGGACGTACCTGACTGTTCAATGGGCAAGACCCGAAGCTTGCATGCGATGGCTTTGGGTAAGAGAGCCAACACTTCCAAGGGGATTTCTTTTTGGGACAAGTTAATAGAAGGGATTTCATAGAACGCAGAAAAGACAGCTAAGATCGCCTCTTCCTTACCAGGGTGCAACAGCTCCAAGGCATGTAGCAAAGAAATGGACTTCTCCTGGGCATGGGCTGTGGCAGCCTGATACTCAGCTTTGGAGAGAGAAAGGGTCTCTGCGAGCATTTGTTCCAGCGTATTCACCTGGTACCTCGATAAAAAGGGATCTAGTCCCCCGCCTTATCGGTACCTCCTGAATTTTATGTAGGGGAACAACTGCATTTGCGAAAAAGGTAAAATTATTGGTGAGATCTATTTCTAATTTGCATAAGTGAGGCGCAGCAAAGAAAAAAGATCCGTTTTTCTTGGGGTAGGGATTCAAAACAATATACACTTATTAAACACATGTGTTACAATATTGCATATCTACCAGATAGAGGGGGCTTTGCGTGTCCGAAACTGAGCTGATCATCCAACAAAAGAAAATATCTGGAAATTTCGGATACGAGGTGAAAGTCAGAAAGGTGCCACCATCGCCAATATATCCAGATGGATATAAAATCAACTGTGCCCTATGGTTAATAGAAGAAAAAAGGAAAATCTTGATCTTAGACGCACATGAACCATTTGGAACTCATCTACACCCAGAACCTGAAACCAACCATGATCTTCGCATTTCGGTTCCTCTTAAAGACCCGATCGAAGTGGTTGAATATTTTTCGGTGATTGTGAATCGAATCCTGTCCTCTGCAGACTATAAAAAAGTAATTCAAGAGGTTGTAAATGAAGCCAATCAATATCAAATTTAAATCAAATGAAGATTTCTTTGGCGATATAAAGAATGCCATTAAATCAAACAAAAGCCTCCTGCAAAAAAGTGATACCATCTATTTCGATGATTATAAAGGCTTTCAGGATTTCATGTTTCCTACCCGCTTTGATGTGCTTGCTGCGATCCGGGCTTTTAAGCCAACTTCTATTTATTTCTTGGCAAAGTTATTGCAACGGCATTACCAAAGCGTTCTAAAAGACTGCAATGCCCTAGAGGTTGCTGGATTCATCCTCACGGAGAAAAAGACGGGCGAAAGAAACCAAACTGTACCCAGCCTTGCATTCGATTATGACACCATTATTGTTCACAATCTGGAGATGGGAAAAATGAGCCACTCTTTACCATCAAAAGCGGCTTAAGACGCAATACCTTGCAGCAAACGGGCGTCTTCAAGCTGCTTTTTGCGGTAGTAGCGACTGAGGTGGCTGCGCAGGCGCTTGGCCTCCCCCAACTTGCGACCTCCATTTACCACCGGGAGGGTATTGCCATATTTTTCCACCAACCCCTCGATAAATTGGAGTTTTGCATAGGCCCCTGGCCAGCTACGGTATTCCCTCTTCCAATCTACAGCCGGGTTGAGCCACACGGCAAAGGTTTCCGCAAAGTCCTCATCCGGGTGGGCCTGAGCATAGCAATCGCGCAAGTTAGAGACAAAATCCGTACTGTGCTCCTCTATCTCGTAGAGGGAGGGCGTATACTTGCGGCTTGGGTTGCCAAACAGGGCCTGCCACTCACGCCCCTTCTTAATGGAGTAGGCGTGCTCAAAGGAGTGCCCCGCTTCATGACGCAGTAACTGCATGAATTCCTTGCGGGTATCCCCCTCTACCATACCCATCGTACGCTTCTCCAGCGCCATAAGCTTCGGATGTGCCAGATAAAAAGGGATAGAGATTGCAGGTACACCGGAAGGGGAAAACCACTCATCCCCTAAATAGACCTCGGGCCGAAAGAATCGCAGGCCTTTTCGCTGTAATTCTCGGTACAACTGGTTCACACAAGCTTGCAGCGGTGAGGTCTCCAGCTTGAGAGGCAACTCACAAATTCGTTTTTGTAACAGGGCAGTATAGGAAAGTCTGGCAATCGACATCGGGTTCTTCTCATAAATTCAACAAGTCAAGACCCACGAATACTATGCCCACAAAGGCTTTGAAAGGGGTTTCTTCGTAAGAGAGATGGTGGGGAGAAATTCACTATAACATCAGCATCAAAGAAAGGACGCTTAACAAAAGTCAGTCGCCCCATAGGAAGGAAGATGAATGTCCCTCTATTTGACACAAATATGTTTTTATGTTTTTATGTTAATAAGAGGTAACAAAAAAGGAACAAGATGAAAAAGACATATCCAACTAGAATCACAGCTGACTTAGGAAATCCACTGTTGATGCAAATGCTGAAATTAGAGGCCCAACAAAAAAATATCACCCTCAGAGAAGTGCTGGTCACAGCCCTCGAATGCTATTTTGGGCACCGTCTTGAGCAACAACTGATATACAAAGCCGCCCAAGACACTATGCACGAATGGAAAGACCCCAAGGAGGATGCATATGACAAGCTCTGATTTGTCTTCCATACCTGTCGGAGCAATTGTTTTGGTTCAATTTCCATTTTCAGATTTAACATCGCACAAAAAACGACCGGCCTTAGTGCTCTGCCATGTAGAGTTTTCTAAGACCATCCAACTAATTACTGTGGCCATGATCACAAGCAAAATCGACACACATGGATTGCCTGGAGATGTCTACCTCGAAGATTGGCAGACATCAGGCCTTCTATTTCCAAGCCTCGTCCGGCTATCTAAATCTGTAACCCTTGAGACAGAGCTTATCCTTGGAATACGAGGTGTACTGACGAAGAAGGACCACGGGAAAGTGAGAGAACAATTCCAGATACTTTTTGCACCTTGGGTTTAGCGACAGTAGCCGTACTTGTTCACTCGCTCCACAATGGCACGCACCTGGTCCAGGGGAATAGCGGGAGCCACATGCCCCGAATGCCCATGCATAGTCTCCGCTGCGAACAAGGCATTGAGCACAGCCTCCTCCGTAGCCTCGATCACCGCTCGGTACAACGGATCGATGGCAGATTCCAGCATCACCTCCATTCGATAAGTCTTATCCTTGCTGTCACGAGGAATTACGTTGCCATTCGAGAATCCGATGATGATTTCGCCAGAGCCGTGGGCTGCAATGGAACCGGTACGACCGATCCCCAAAGCAGAGCGACGACACAATCGCATCACCTGATGGGAGGACATGGGTGCATCTGTGGCCACCACTGCAATAATGCTACCGTAGGTTTTTTTGCGACGATGCTCATTGGGAAAAGTAGGCGCAAGTAGCATACCCATGGGAATGCCATCCACACGCAAATCTTCCACGATCCCAAAGTTGGACATCACCAATACTCCCACCACATACCCCCCAGCTTCTTTTGGGATACGCCGAGAGGAGGTACCGATGCCTCCTTTAAAATCACAGGTGATCATGCCGGTACCGCCTCCGACACACCCTTCTACCACCGGCCCCGTTGCAGCAGAATCCAAGGCTTCGAAGACATGACGCTCTTGCACATGGTGCCCACTGCTGTCATTGAGCCACGAGTCATCACACTCTCCCACAACGGGAATCACTACATCTTGCACGGAACCGATGCCCGGGTATTTTTTCAGCATGTACTTAACCAACGACTCTGAACAGGTGCCAACGGACATGGTATTGGTGAGCAAAATTGGTGTTTCAATCTGCCCCCACTCCATCACCTGGGTAAGCCCCGAAATCTCACCGGCTCCGTTCAACACGTAGCCAGAACCTACTACACGATCCTCAAAAATGTTTCGGTTGTTCGGCAAAATTGCGGTGACACCGGTACGAATGGGACCCGTACCTGGACAAAGCTTGCCTGCCTCGCCTTGGATAATCGTCGAATGCCCCACTTGCACCCCAGGCACATCGGTAATGGCATTGTATTTGCCAGTAGGATACATACCGATGCGAATCCCTAAATCTCGGGCACGCACACGCTTAACAAAGTGGGGACACTCACCTTTGGTGGGTGTCCCCGAAGGCTTTTCATTCATAGGGCTCTTTCTCCTGGAGAAATGTTGCAACGAGCCAGAGGAGCACCCGCTTCTGCTAGCCTACGCAAAGCGGGTGCAAGAATTTCGGCTAGCAATGCCTCATAGCGCATACCCTCTGCAGCTGCCATCACACTCAAATCTGAAAAATTCGGGACAATACCCGGCAGAGGATTGCACTCGATAAAATACACATCCCCCTTTGCATTCAATCGAAAGTCCATACGCGACACATCTCGACAGCCCAAGGCTGCAAATGCAGCACAAGCCGTGCGCTTAAGACGCTGCGCAAGCTCATCCGAGATCTGAGCAGGGACATCGAGGCGCACATCGGTTGCATCGATTTTACTCAAAAACGAATATACAGGAAACTTCTGTCCTCGGTTGGTAAAAACAATTTCCATAATGGGAAGTACACGAGGATTCGACTCCCCCAACATCCCCACCGTGAACTCACGGCCCGGTAAAAACTCTTCTACCAACACCGCCTGATCGTATTTGGCAATATAGGCCTTCGCCCGTATCCGCAGATCCGCCTCATTCTCCACCACACTCGCAGGATGAATCCCCTTCGAGCTGCCTTCTGCAGATGGCTTCACCATAAGCGGATAGCAAATATCCGTCGGCACCGGCTCATCGCCTGTGGCAAACGTAAAAAACTTAGCGGTCAGAATGCCCGCTTGGCTCACCACTTTTTTCGCAAGGGACTTGTCATGACAAATGGAGAGAGTAGCTGGATCGGAACCGGAATAGGGAATACCCATGAGTTCTAACAATGCAGGAACCTGACTCTCCCGAGAGCGCCCTCGGGTCCCCTCAGCAATGTTAAAGACCACATCCACCGAGGTGCAAGAAATTTTGCCTGGTAACGTTTCATCAGCCTCCAACTCCACCACTTCATGTCCGAGAGATTCAAGGGCCGACTTGATGGAAGCAATGGTCGAAGGTCGATCATACTCCGCATGGCAGTCAACTTGGTTCTCTACCGAATTTTCTACACGCCGACAATTGAATGTGAGACCGAGTTTCATCGCTTGCCTCTCTTAGAGATGTAAGTGCGATAGAGCATTTTCAAACATGACATTCTGTGCAGCTGGATCCGACCACTGGGCCTGAACCTCAGGTTCCAATGTATGCAAAGGATCAAAATAGAAGAAATGTTTTCCAGGTTTCACGCTCGGCGCACTAAAAATACTGATCCCTGTGGGGCGATCATAATAATCATAAGACCACGCCACACGCTTACCGCCTCCCCCGGGGGCATCCACAACAAACGTCGGCGTGTTAAATCCTGCAGTAACTCCCCGCAGCTGTTTTTCGAGTTGCAACGTTGTAGCCAAGGAAGTACGCAAGTCTTCCACCCCTTGTACCAAATCGTGTTGGTATACATAGTAGGGCTGAATGCTACAGGCGCCGAGTCGCTTGACCAACATCGACATCGCCTCGAAGGTATCGTTTACCCCTCGCAAGAGAACCGACTGGTTTCGCACCACGACCCCATTTTCTGCAAAGACCTTCAGGGCATCTCGAGTCACCCACGTCATTTCCTGAGCCGAGTTAATGTGGGTATGAATAAACACTTGTTTGAAACGACTGCGCGCTTGATTCGCAACATTGATAACCGCCTGCGTCCACGCAGGGTCATAAAGGATGCGAGACGGATTTACCGCAAGACCCTTGGTGGCAATACGAATTCTTTTTACATGTTCAATATTGAGAAGGGCTTCCCCGATATATTGCACATGAGGAGGGGCTACGTTGTAAAAATCCCCCCCGCTCAAGACCACATCTTCCACTTCGGGATGTTCGGCAATATAAGCAAAAGCCTTCTTCCATGCGGCAGGCGTCGCCTCCAGCTTATATTTTACAACCTGTTGGGTATCTTGCCCAATAGCATAACTTCTCGTACAAAACCGGCAATATACAGGACAGGTAGACTGGGGCAAAAAGAGAACACGGTCATAGTAGCGATGCACCAAACCAGGCACGGGAGAATCCGCTTTTTCCCCTAAGGAGTCCAAGGTAAGCATAGGGTGGTCCACATGCAAGCGAGAGCCCAAGGGTAAAAATTGCGTGCGCACTGGGCACGTATAGGGATTTTTCCAATCCATACGAGACAAGGTATAGGGGGTAATCTGCACCGACATGGGAGCTCTTGCCAGCCCCAAGAGGACATCTTGTGCAAACGCATCTCCCGCATTTTCCCTCACGAAGTCGAGCAGCTTTTGGGTAGCAATAGGCGTGCTGTTGGACAGGGTATTTTTAATCTGAAATCGGTAGGACAGGAATTCATCGGCAGAAAGTTGCCCATAGGCAGGGAGAGCTTGCCAGAACAATCCCTCCTCGAAGCTGCGATGGGCATTTCCATCTAAGTGAGCCACAGGTGAGGGTTGCACACGATTGTCATACGCCAAACGACTGGGAGGTTCTTCTTCCCCCACCTTCAAGAAAGCGGTAACCATGATGACATCCTTTTTATTTGGATACTATACGATGAGTGTAATCATGGTTTTGAAATAAGGGAAATTTTTCTTATTTATTTAAGGGGGGGGATGAAATCGGGGGCACCCACCAGTCATCCCAAGGCTGCGTAGCAGCCGTATGGGATCTCGATAAAAATGCAGGGATCCCATACGGCCCCTTCGGGACCTTGGGATGACGCAACGGTCCAAAAGGGACCTTGGGATGACGCAACGGTCCAAAAGGGACCTTGGGATGACCGGAACGGTCCCAAAGGGACCTTGGGATGACGGAAAAAGAATAGGGTGACACACATACGGGTGTCACCCTTCCCTAAGCCAAAAGAGCAAACAGAGTCAGATCCTTCGCAGCACTTTTTTTCAAAATAGCCACAATTTCCTCACGATTACCTAAGGCCGACTCTTCCACTTGTTGGATCAACTGATCGGCAAATCGATCTCGTTGCATGTAAGTCAACACCGTCTGATACTGCTCCTTCTTGTCGATGCTTTCAAGCCACCCTAAGCCCTCTCGATACACAATATAGCTCGCAATCGACGCAGCTAAAATGGCTACAATATGAGAGTGCGGTAGAGTAAAGAGACGCGCCTCATATTTCTCTCGCAACACAGGGGGGCAATACAATACCAACAGTCTTCGAAATAGCTCTCCCTCAAGCAGTTTTTCTCGCTCTTGCGTGAAGGCCTCCAGCAACAAATCCGTCACTTGGTTGATTTCCTCGGAAATTTCTTTGGATAACTGCACCAAGGTTTTACGCCCCCCACCCTGTTTATATTCCGAAAATAATAGATTGGCTTCGAGTGCTGCCTTTTCCCGCAAGCGCTCGAGAACTTCCTTCACATATTGATCTTTAATCGCATAAAATTCTTCACTGGTGAGTAGCAAAGAAGCGATGATCTCAAAGGAAGAACAGATCACTCCCGTCTTATTGGCACTCGAATCCTTAATGATCAGTATGCCCTGCTCTTGCAATTTTTCCCGAGCCTGGGTGGTAAAGAAAATATTGGCACCTTCGATGATGGCCTT
Source organism: Deltaproteobacteria bacterium (assembly GCA_947475005.1). Lineage (GTDB taxonomy): Bacteria > Bdellovibrionota_B > Oligoflexia > Oligoflexales > Bog-1112 > CANIBL01. Next base: position 49,926 of record CANJLI010000002.1, read on the forward strand.
GCAAGTCGGGCGCCCCTCCACCAAAAATTCAGCCCAATTTACATCATTCACTGTATAAGGCCTTCCACCAGCGGGAATAAAAATATCCGCATCTACTGTGGCATGCAGGTGATTGCGCAATTGAATATTTTCAGGCGTATCCATTTGAATCACAAAAGCTCGTTGGGAACGGCTGAGTTTCTCCTTGCGGAAACATCCAATGGATTTCTCCTCCCGCACCAAGGTTAACAGCTCACTCCAATCCAGCCCCTCCGGATCATAGGCTGCCCCCATGCCATCCGATATGGCAACCACACGCGCATTCTCTCCATACTCTCGATGCAAGATATTGAGCTCATTTCCTGCAACATCTCCATCGGGACCTCCCGTCATTTTGATCGTGAACGGTTTTTTTCGAGGTTCAAAGTCCAAGTACTGCAACACATGATCCACAAACACATGGAGCCCCTCTGAGGTCACCCCATACTCCTTGTGGTTGATGCCATCTCCCGGTTTAGAGGACATGAATGCCTTTGCATAGCGATAGTTCCTACGCTCTGCTTGCTCGGGTACCCATACGATCAAATCGTTGGTCATGTTTTCATCGGGCCCCAAGAACAGAATCTCTTCTTCTTTGTAGTAACTAATCAGCCCCGATTTTCCTTCGTGTGCCTCATCCTCGGACACCAAGAGATCGAGGAGTGCATTGATGGCCCCTCGAACTGCACGGGCTTTATTGCCTTGGGGTTTTAACACCAAGACTCCCTTTGAACCGCCTTCAGGGATGTCCTTGTTTTTCATCTGTTGGGCTTGGCTTAACCCATAAGCCTCATCAAACAAGCCCGCGATGGCACATCCGTGCTCCACCATATTTTTGGGCATCACTACACGCAAGCCCCCTCGTGCCACATCTCTCCAACGAATGTGGAAAAATCGATAATCACGACCTGTGATGAAAAAAATCCCAAACGGTCGCTCCGGATAATAGGTCACATCCAACACACTAGGATCCAGACGAAAAGCCAGCCCCGTTTTGGTGGGCAAAAAATAATTGGTTTTAAGAAGATGATCGATAAATTTTACCCCCTCTTGAAAGATTCGCTTCTCGATGGGGTCATTACATTTTCCGATCTGTTGAACCAGTACCTCTCGTCTCTTTTCGTATCCATCCCCTTGCCGTTCTTTTTCATAGAGAGGATCGAACTTATAGCGAAAGAGCTCCACCAAACTTTCGGTGTACGCCTGATTTTGTAAAAAAGTAGATTCAATTTTATAATTGGAATAATAGTAGGTATTCACCTTCCCCAATAAAATATGCACCCACGAAGCAAGAGAACGAATCAGGTTAGCAGCCCCAATGGAAAATCGGTATGGGAGTTTGGTAAACTGTGCATAGCCATCTGAATCCACCCATGCCAACGTGCGCAGGGATTTAATCAATCGACGCAGGGACGTGCTGGTTTCAATAGCCCCCCCCCAATCCTTGCTATGTAACGTAAAATTCATTACGTTGATGGGTTCTGCATACCCTTCTTGAAATTGCACCATAAAGGATCGCAACAAATCCACATTGTATTGAGGGAAAAGATGGAAAATGCTCTCCAGCACATCTGTCATGCGGATCCCTTTCAGACCCAGCATAAGCTCCACCGTGGAAGAACTCCCATCAATTTCAACAAAGGTATGAGCACCCTCATGGGTCAACATGTGATGACACATACGAAAGATGGCCTGAATACGAACCGGTGTCGCATAGGTAACGAAATCATGATCCAAATGCTGAAAGTACTGCTCGATTTCTTCGGTTAAAGTTGGATACTCTGCCCGTAAGAGTGCCTTTGCCTCTGCGATTTTATTTTCTACATGAGAGTTGGAAAGATCCAGCTTGCTGTACGTTTTTCCCCAGAAATTAGCGAGGAACAGTTGTTTATCGGTAGAAAAATATAACGCCCCCATCTTGATATCTATCGAGGACAGCTTACTTGCCACATTCAACAAAATCGTAGGTTCTTCACCTGGGCCAATGTAGGTAACCTTTGTTTGCTCAGGATCCCACAGCTCAACGGTTTGCTTGGCTTCAAAAATAAGCCCCGTTAAAATACTCGATAAGTGCCGCACTTTTTCGATACGCGGCGTCGTTTGGTAGTAGATATCAGGCATGCTGGTGAAAAACCAAGGCGTCAACATCGCAATGCGGTCATGGATCTGCATCCGTACCGTTTCCGAAATATCGTCAATATACGAACCTAAGTTTGCATCGAATTTTTCATCCATGGCAGATGCTCCAAACGAAGAGGCCCCCTCTCTTACCGCGGAGCGAAAGAGATCAGGACGCGTAACCAGCTAGAATTCTCTATTCTTTGGTTGTAGCAGGTCTAGCGGGGGCTTCAACATTTATCGCGAATTCAGAAATGCCGTTCTTCTTTACTTGATCAATCAAACGGATCACATCTCCGTGTGGCGTCTTTTGATCTGCACTGATGAGCGCTTGCAGTTTGGAGGGATCTTTTGCCTGCTTTTTAGCTAGGGCGATTTGGGCGGGCAGGTCCGAAAAGGAGATGGGTTTTCCGTCTAAAAACAGATGGGAGTTACTATCAAGAACAAAAGCCATATTTTGAGTCTGCGCGCGGGTCGTACCGCTCTCTGCTTTTGGCAGATTCACTTCAATAGAGTGATTCACGATATAAGTGGTGGTGACCATGAAAATGATCAATAGTACCAACATCACATCGACCAAAGGCGTTACGTTAATGCCGGTAATCTCATCGTCTTGATCTTGAAAATGACCTGCCATGGATACGTCTCCTAGTGATAGGTCAGGATAGTTTGGGAGATGGCTTGGGCATTGGAAAGTTTTATTTTCACCAGACGGGTGAATGCATTAAATGCAATCACAGCTGGAATGGCCACCATCAAGCCCACAGCAGTCGCCACCAAGGCTTCAGAAATACCAGCCATTACCACGGAAGGGCCTCCCTCTGGGTGAGAGGAGAGATCGTGGAACGCTTTGATAATCCCGATCACAGTTCCAAACAATCCGATAAAAGGCGCATTGTTTCCTAGGGTACCCAAGACAACCAGACCTCGATCGAGCTTATACTTATACCCGATCATGTACCCTGCCATGCTGCCTTCCATAGCCGCAAGGCCTCGGCTTCGATTTTGCAGCCCGGTGAGCGCAACTTCCGTCTCAAACGTCGCTTTTTCTTTGCAAAGACTCTCTGCCTTTTCGTACTCTTTCTTGGATAAGAGCTCCCCAAGTTCCTGGATAAAAGAAGAAAAAGACAGTCGAGCTCGAACAAAGTAAATCGTACGCTCCAGAATCAAGGCAAAGGACAGGACGCTTAACGCCAAGAGCAGCCACAATACCCATTGTGCGCCAAACAATGTAATTCCCAACAATTCCTTCACGATGTCGATACCCATCAAAATGCCCTCCTAGAAATAATCTGTCAAAGCTGATTGTGCCTTACCTGGAGCAAATTTCCCAATTTCAGCCTTTTTTTTCTTCGCCAGCCACCTTTTTGCCAAAAAGAAGGCTCCATCGGCCTCTCTTTTTGGCTTTTCTCGTTTCCCCTTGACTATTTTTCCAAATCACATTACCTAGTTCAAGTTCCTTTTCCATTCTCCTAAGCGGGAGTAGCTCAGTTGGCTAGAGCGTCGCGTTGCCATCGCGAAGGTCGAGGGTTCGAGTCCCTTTTCCCGCTCCACTTTTCTTTTACCACCGTAGGTGGTGCCTTTTTTTAATTTTTACTTTTTTATTTGGGAACCAGCTGCGCAGTTTCCCAAACCCTCCTTGCCACGCACTTGGGAAGCAGTAGCTTTTCTTTTGGTTAACACCTTAGAAGCCAAGGCCGGCGCTCGCTCGGGGCCTCCCACCCTCTCAAAATCGCAGAGCAAGCTCCCGTCATGGACAGTAATAACCAGGCTGCGATTTGTGACCCGGGTAGGTCCCCCCAAGCGGCTGCCCTTGGCTCCTCTTATGTTAACCGAAAGAAATCCTACCCCGTTCTCTCGATGCTACCGAGAATCTTTGCAGCGGCGGGAGAGCTGTGAATGAATCCAAAGAAGACATAGGGAAGGGCAGCCAGGTAGAGGGATCCCGACGGGTTGTAAATCGCAGCCTGGTTATTACTGTCCATGACGGAGGCCCTGTCTGCGATTTCAAGAGTCGGGAAGAATCTGCCTGAGCGCCGGCCTTCCCTCTGCCGTCTTTGGATTCATCCACCGCTCTCTCAATGCGAGGCAAGGAAGGGTCTGGGAAAACTGCGCAGCTGGTTTCCCAGAAATAGAAAAAAATAAAAAATAACCCGCCAGACAGGTAATTTTTTTTCCTTTCTTTTGTTCACCATACATTTATAATTGGCCAAACGGTCAAAATTATAAATGGAGTGCGTCATGGCGAGTTGCAGCCCACAAAATCTGGGGAAATTGCTACTCTGTGGTCTTCTGGCAAGTGCCTGCGGAGAGAATCCAACGAGTACCCTGCAGCATGATGTCCGCCAACCTACCCGCGTTACGACGGATTGGAATTGGGTCACCGTGTCTCGCGATGATTTCATGAGTCATTCTCTCAATATGGGCCCTGTACCGGGTCGCTTTCCCATTGCAGACCAATTCAAAGCGCTAGAGGAACGGGCCACATTTTGGGTCAATTTGCTCGACAAGAAACTGCGCGCTCAATACCCCCAGAAAATGAAGCAAGTCCCAGTACCTCAAGTGCAAGTAATTACAGATGACTCCCCCAATGCGTTTATTACAGCTGGATTTAGCTGCTATGAAGTGCCCCTTCAACTTGCAGACTCAGGTACCACGGTGGGAAAAGTGCTTTGGAGGCCCATAGATGGGGGCGGGGAATTCCTACACTGGCCAGACGAATTTGCTTGTCTACCCGCAGAGCCCAGCTCTCTTTTTGCAGCCATCCAAGTATTTAATGCTGCAGAAGGCAGCTGTAAACTTCATGTAACAAATGGAGCGATAGCCCTTGAAGGCAAATGCGACACCGGCTCCAGCTTACAAGGCGTAGGGAATGCGAAATCCATCGTGCTGCCCCGCACAGCAAACTGGGTCACCATTCATGCAGGATTGTTTCCGTTTATGCCAACAGAGGATGCTTTCGTCGGCGTTCTCATGCATGAGCTGACCCATTACTATCGCTCCCACATGACTCAACTGCCGGGTGAATATAATTTTTTCTACCAACGAGGAGAAGAAAATGAAAATCACCGCCCAGAACCTCGCCCAGATCTATTGGCTGAAGGTCAAAAAGCCATTATCGCCAGTCATATTTTGGGCCAGGAGCGCATGCCCCTCCTCCCAGGGCAAGAACTCGCCCCTGAGCTTTATTTAGCCGCCGGTTCTCTTGCAGAGGCACAATGCGCGGGTAATCCAAATTGTGCCAGCAGTTGCCAGGAAATCGTAAAACTGGCTACCACTAGAGAGTTTATCGTAAAGATGGGTCTATATCCCTTCTCTCCTGCAGATCAAAGCACCTATACGCGCTTTGAAGCCACCATGATGCGCTGCTTGCGTACAATCCCTGCAGCAGGTGCATACGACAGCCTTAAAGAGTTCATACTGGCCCCCACATGGATTCCATTTCGCAAGAAGCTATCTCCCGATACCCTGGCCATGCTCGGTGCGATACTGGGGCGCGTGATCCCAAGATTGCCAGCGACGCTTCCGCGACCGTCCTATCCCAGCGCAAAAGAAATCACGATGGATATCAGTGCCATTTTGAACCTACAGATCAAGATGGCGATGGACATCCTCACGGAAGCTCATGAAAAAAAGATTGGCTTCTACACCGACGAACAAGAGGCAGATGAAGCATCTATCGAATGGCTATCCCTACTCGGCCTGAAACCAAGCGCAGGTGTAGATACCTATCTCACATTGGCCGGAAACTCTACAGAGGCGAGCTTCGGAGGGTTCATCTGGGGCGGCAAAACCTGTCAGGATCTATACCGCAATCACTGGAGAGATCAGAACGGCAATGCAGTGATTGTTCCCATAGGCAATTTTACAGACACCCATCACAGCTCTTGCTTCCGAGCTTACAATGCGGATTTGGAGATTCAAGCGCACCAATATCCGTTGACACCCTCTGAATCTGTTGTCGCTATTGGCTTATCTTGGGAAGAAATCCAAAGAATCGCCACTCGTGCCACAAGCCCGCTACGCAAGGGCACTGAAGAAAAGATGCCCCCCGCGGTTAGCGCTGCAAAAAAGCGGGTAATCGCCCTGAACAAACACTGGCACGAATGCCCATGGGCACCTAAGTAAGGCGAATCCTGCGCCCTTACCCCCTCGCTACCTACCCATTTTACGATGAAAATGCCGCTCATTTTTGCAGAGAATGAGGAAAGGGCACCCACATTGTGATTGCTCATCTTGCCAAGGCAAGCTAGAACTTTCTTTGTAAAAATTGAGTGTTGCGATCACGCGCTTTTTTATGGGGTAGCGATATGAACGAAGAAATGTTGAATTCCACTCTGTCCGCCACTGTCCATCCTATTGCTGGCGCCCAAGAGGAAAAATTAAAAAAGCGGCGCCGATCCTCTAGCAATTATCTAAGCTATGAAGAAGCCCAACTTTTTGCCCAAACCTTGGGCGTACAATCTCGCAAGGAATGGCGAGAATACGTGAAAGGGCTACGAGCGGAATATGCAGCCAAGCCAGAGAGCATCCCCTCCCATCCAGATGGAATCTACAAAACCAAAGGCTGGCAAGGCTGGCGACAATGGCTCGGCACTGATAAGCCCAAAGACCTGAACTAACCCTTTCCTACATCCAAACGCAGCCTTCAATGCCTTGATTTAAATAGATAAATCGACATTATTCCGTTTCCTTCTCATTCCTGACGATAAGACCAGCGTTATGGAAAAAGGAGGTGGAAAATGGGTTGGCCTATACAACTTTTATTCGCAATTTCTTTGGGGTTATTCGGCGCATCTATAAACGGAAAAGCTCCAGCCTCCAAGCATTACATGGACGGCGTGGCTCAAAAGCTTCAAGACACCTACTGGACCCGGTGGTATCGAACTCACACCAGCAAATCCCATAGAGATATAGAAGGGGAACTGCAGACCTGGCAGCACTTCGATCAAATTTTTCGTCATGATGCTAACGATCCCCTCACCCTTGAAGAAAGGGAAAAGCAGAGATGGGAGGGGGAAAATAGACCTGAAGGCACTATTTTTACACAGCCCACTGCAGAAGTGTGGCAAGTTCTGCCTCTTCATAGCGAATCCACAGGGTCTCCGATTTCTCAATAAGCCAGAGCCCAGCCGGCAACCCCTTTTTCTTTCGTAAATAGCGTCGCTGGGTACAATACACCTCTGCCTCCCGCCCCCGTCGCACTTTGGAGTAATGCACGGCATAAATGCCAGCCTGTCTTTTGAGATCTTCCGTCATTTGCCGCCCTGGCAAGGTTCGAAGGGGCACAATTACATGAGAGCCAGTTGTTCCCACCACGTGAAACCAATAATCATTGGCCTGTGCTGCTTTCGTCATCACATCGTTTTCCGATGGACTCTTACCGATGAGAAAAGAAACCTGGTGTTCGTTTTCAAACACACGATAGGGAAGGCTTTCCTTCTCCACAGCAGCACTCACCGAACGAGGTTGAGGTGGAGTCAACTGGTAGCGAGTTAAGATGCGCTCCACAGCCTCCCAGGGGAGAGGATCCCCCTTTAGCGTTGCCAGAGCGGCCTCCAAACCCTGGGCTTCCTTTTCTGCAGAGTCAAGATACCGCGTGGCAACTTCTGTGGCTCGCTTGCCCTTCTTTACCGCCTTAAAGCGCCCTTCAATTTGAGCACCCAAGGATTTGTCAGGGTCCAACGTGATCACGCGATTACTTTCCTCTCCCGTTTCTTCAGGCAAAAGTACGATCTCTGCTGCCTCCGCAGGAATGCGAGCTCCGTACATTTGCAGCCATTTGGCCTCGGCAAGAAGCTGGACTGGATCCTCGGGTAGCTGATGGTGTAGACGTGCAATGGACTTACGTACCGTACGCAATTTTCGCTTGAGTTGATCTTTGGCGCTGCGCTGGTACCCAGGGATGTTGGTTTCGAGCCCTGAGGGTTGCTCCTCTTCTGAGGCTTTCTCTTCCTTCTCCTCTGGAGTCTGCAAGGCAGCTTCGATCCATTGGGCATACACGTTTTGGAAATGGCTCTCAGACGGTTCAGGAAAGACACCCTCGTAGGCTTTCTTTTTCGTGAAGGTACCTTTTTCACCGAAACGAAGTAAATCCATACGATCTGGTGACAACAAATGCACTTGTCGATCTTTACCGGCACCTTCTACCCAGAGATACCACGTGCCTTGTAAGTTGGAGAGCGGTAGCCACGTTTCATGGGTACGCGGATCCCACCAAATTTTTTCGATACGGGCTGTAGGGATATGCTTGCGCAACAAGCCCACCAGGGGGTGTGCTGTGCTGGTGGATTCTGGTTTTTCTGCTAGCCAGCGTACTGGCTGTACCTCTTGGGGGTTAAGCGCTAGGTAGCGCTTTTTTCTTTCGACAGATACTTGCCAGACTAGTTGGGTTTGACAGAACCAATGTTTTTGGATTTGGATATATTTCATTTTTTTTCTCTCTTTTTTTCTTTTTTTTTCTAAGGGAAACCAGCTGCGCAGTTTTCCCTTAAACCCTTCCTTGCCTCGCAAGGGGAGAGTTGTGAGATCCCTTTCAATTACCATGTTAGATGCCAAGGCCGGCGCTCAGGCAGATTCTTCCCGACTCTTGAAATCGCAGACAAGACCTCCGTCATGGACAGTAAAAACCAGGCTGCGATTTACAACCCGTCGGGATCCCTCTACCTGGCTGCCCTTGGCCCCTCAAATGGTAACCGAAAGGAATCCGACTGCTCTCCCGTAGCTGCAAAGATCTGGTAGCAGCGAGAGAGTGGAGATACATTTCCAGAATGGCGCGCCAAGGGCAGCCGCTTGGGGGGACCTACCCGGGTCACAAATCGCAGCCGAGAGCTTACTTCCATGACGAGAATACTGTCTGCGATTTTGAGAGGGTGGGAGGCCCCGAGCGAGCGCCGGCCTTGACGTGTCATTCTGGAAATACATCTCCATTTTCCCCTTGCTAGGCAAGGAAGGGTCTGGGAAAACTGCGCAGCTGGTTTCCCAGAAAGAAAAAAAAACTAAGAAGGCTCGTTCCATCTATTCGCAAGGTTTCCAACCTCTCTATCGTAGGTAAAAAACCGAATGATCAAGGCAGCAAAATAGGTCCCTGCCCACGTAGGATCTTCGTACTCTTTCAACCACGAAAATTTGAGTCCCCAACATTTGGAAGGAGACGAATACTGCATCGCAGCAGACACCCTCTCTTCACGAGCAGCATCCACCTCGTACAACGTACGATTTCCATACTCAAATAAAGTCTCAATGTGCGGTATCAAAGTCGAACGAAGCCCATAGGTTTTCGTAAGGGTCTTTCGCGCAATAAACCCACCATTTACTGGGTCTGCAGTCAGGTTATTCTCCAAGCCAAGACCCAATGTTAGAGTGGTATCAAATACCGTAGGTGGCGTTAAGGTGTAAATCGACTCAACAGCTGTATGGGAATAAAGATTGAAACGACTGCGCAGTGCTAGAGTCCAATTCCTCCATGCACTAGACACGTTGCTTCGTAACTCAGACCAGGGTTGCGGCAACGCATTCTCCGGTATTTGAGGATCTTTCTGCAATTCTTTTCGCTGTCTGGCTTTCACCCAGTCATAATCGATATCAGCCTGTGCACTGAGAGGCGCTTGTTGATTCGAACGCTGCAGTGAATATCGATTGATATTCCACTCACCGATTTTTGGATTATACAAAGATCGCGTATTATGAATGGACTCATCAAGACCCAACGTTAACTCTTGTTGCGCTTGCTCACGCACCGAAAGAGAGGCAGCGCCTGCCTTCGATACAGATTTGGGTGTAAGGTTCCAACCCTCATCAAATAAAAACCAATCGTGATTGGTGGATAAAATAATTTTCTGATGGGGAAACATAAAATCTTGTTCAGGCAAATAATCGGTTCCAATATTGTTTTTTAAATCACTGGGGAAATAAGTCAAATAGGGATCACGTGGCTTGAGATTGCCATTTGCATCCGGTGTATATTCACTGGCTATTTCCCCATATTGCCCACGTCGAACCACGAAGGGACGCATGGAAAGCGTTACCTTCCAGGTCATGCGATGCTCCAACCAAGACTGGACGTCAGGATTTTCCCCTGCAAGCAAGGGCATTTTCCCCTCCATGGGCAACGAAAGATTGAGTCCAAATCGAACCGTACGCATGGAGGAGAGAGAGCTACCTTCCCGATTCAAATCAGGCTCTTTTGCAGGAGAAGCGGCGGAGGCAGTTTTGTACTCCTGCAGCTGACTGGAAATCGAACGCAACTCACCCACAGAAAAAGCATCCAAGAGAAAAATTTTATCGGTCAAAATAGGGGTCATCAACTGCAAGCGAAAACGACGCCATCCTCCGTTGGAAAGCGCAAAAGTTTGGCTCCCAGGAGGCGCATTCTGCTGAAAAGCAGGGTCCGAGGCATACGAAAGTTGACGCATCGTAAAATCAGCCTGCCCATAGATGGGATGAGGCAAATACGAACGACCGAAGGAGAAAAAACGCGATTGCAACTTTACCGCAAGTGGATTTTGGTAGCCAGAAAATCGAGAGTTAAGCAACATCTGATCGCCCCAATGGCTCCCAACCCCGAGATAAAAATTTTCTGCATCGAGATGGGACTGCACATGAACTTTAGAAAAAGTTTGAGGCAAAAGTGGATCAAATACATCGAGTAAGTTGGTGAAATACAAATCTTGGGTATATCGATGGTCCGTCACCACATTCCCTTGACTCATAAAAGACCATCGAGGGGCAAGAAAGGTTTGCCCTTTCCACTGGACCTTACCACGCCCCCCTCCGGAATATCCCTGCAAAGACTCTAGGACAGATGCAATACAAGCGTCCGGATCCGAACTGTCCAAACAATTTTTGCCTTGTGGCATCGAAGCCCACCAGCCTGGGTCCTGAATCGTGGGGGCTTGAAGATTTAAATTGGCACGTTCGGTGGGTGTCATGGCATCATAACGGGTTTTTGCGGTTTTAAAACCAGCTTCATACTGATAGCTCACCGTTTGCCTCGTGGCTTTTTGGCCGAGCTGGAGACGATCTTGAAGACCTTCTACCTGCGTCTCCCACCCCGAGTAAGTGCCCCTCTCATGTCGATACTGTGCCCCCAATCGAAATCCTCTTTTTTCGATATAATCGGTAGTAATCGTCGCATCCTGATCTTTACCGATATCCAAAAAGAGAGATTCTGAAAAAATATTTCCATTCAAGCTGTCATAAGTAATCGAGGGTAGTAAAAAACCGGATTGCCGTTCGCTTTTTGCCGGTATCCGCAAATAGGGCAGATATAAAACTGGAACCCCTTTAATTTCCAAGACCGGATTATACAAATCCGCATACCCCTCGACTTGAGCATTGATTTTCTCCGCTTGAAAAGCCCAAGCAGGGCTTTCATCAGCCGCACAAAAACAAGGCGTTAGGTATCCATTGGTGGTTCTCACCTCATATTGGTGAATGCGCTCGATGACTTTTCCCTGCAAACGAAAATATCCCAAATGCAACACATTCTGATTGTTCATCAATGCTTTTTCTTGGCTATCCTTCCAGAACTGACGCCGTCGTTGCAGCTGCTTGTAGCGTTCAGATTGAATTCCAAAGTGAGCAATATTTTCTTGCCCCTTGATATGAGCTTCCTCTCGCAACAAAATTTCGTACTGTGCCTCTCGTTCTTTTTTTTCGGAAGAGGAAAGATTCGGATACTGTTTCAAATATTGTGCACGAGCCGCATTTTTTTTGCCCTCAATTTCCTGCAACCATCTTTGCCGGTTGACTTCAAATTCAATCTCCTGAGGACTAACCCCCAACACAGATTCTACAATTTTTTTGACTTCGGCTTCTGAGTTAGCTGTAAGAAGAGCTTTGGTGAGGCTAAAATCTCCCGTATCCAAATCGTAGTGCAGTTCATCTCCGGTAAAAACCTGCTGGGAACTAATCAACAGGATGTTACCTCTTGCCTCGAAGGTTTTTTTGATCCGATCGAGCTCAATATGATCCGCAAGGATCAGAGTGCCTGCTGCAATTGCTACCACGTCCCCTTCAAAAACTTGCCGATCTCCTTTTCGATCAAAGCCTACCCGTTGCGCATCAAAAAAGACCTCCAATTCTTTTGGAACAGTCTGTCCTTGACAAAGCGCTGCAGATAGAAAAAATAGAACGATGAGGCGCACAATCAGAATACAGGACTCCTTCGAGTAAGGATTTGCAATAACTCGGCCACACGATCACGAAGTACATTGCGATGGCAGATCATATCTAGCATGCCATGCTGCAGCAAAAATTCCGAGGTTTGAAAGCCCTGCGGTAATTTTTCTTTGATGGTCTGCTCAATAACCCGTGGCCCTGCAAATCCGATAAGAGCTCCTGGCTCTCCAATATTGATATCCCCCAATAAGGAATAACTAGCAGCCACGCCCCCGGTAGTAGGATCTGTGAGGATCGATAGAAACGGAACCCCAGCCTCTTTTACCTTTGCAAGAGCCGCACAGGTTTTGCCCATCTGCATGAGACTAAGCAGCCCCTCCTGCATACGCGCCCCCCCTGAGGAGGAGAAAACAATAGCAGGCTCTTTTTGTTGGGCAGCACGTAAGAACAAACGAGTCAGCTTTTCTCCCACCACAGAGCCCATGCTACCGCCCATAAATAGAAAATCCATCACGCCCAATTGGATGGGAATCCCATGGAGTTTTGCATGTCCACTTAAGATGGCATCGTGGCCCCAGCCTCTTTTCTCAGACTCGTCAATACGATCTCGATAGGCTTTGGTATCTGTAAATTGCAAAGGATCGTTACTCATGAGGTCTCCATCCAACTGGACAAAGGACTCTGGATCCACAAACCCTTTCACACGAAGAGTAGCAGACAACATGAAATGATGATCACATTTGGGGCACACATTCTGATTGGCAATAAAATCGCGTTTGTAGATGATGCTCTGACACTTGCGACACTTTTGCCACAATCCATCTGGAGGATCCAATCTTTCACTTTTATGAAGTGGGGCTTTTTCTATTTTGGCCCAAGCCATCGGACACCTCCTGCAAAAATAGATAAATCATGAAAACTACGTATGAAATAAAACAAAATCAAGTAATCGTCAAAAATAAAACAAAAAACTTTTCTCTCTGCACCATGCTTTATGATTGCGTCTGGAGATTTTCTTGTTACTATAAATGAAAATTACATAAGCCTGACATCAAAGTGTAAGTTTTTTACTCCGAGTAGGAAACTTGAAAGTATGTATAAGAAGCTGTCTGATCTTCTCTAAAGGAAGCCTATGACTTGCCGGAAGTGTCCTCATCATGTACGTCACGGTCAAGTTGCCTCCGACGGATCTAGCATTCTCTTCAAAGATTTATGCGGATTACGTCACAAACAGGCTCAAGACACGGAGGCGCCTCTTAAAAAAGGCATGCGAGGACGTGGACGACCGGTAGATGTAGTAAAAAGAAAGCCTCTCCCTGACGGCGCGACAATGGAATGCCTCCACTATCCCTTCCCAGATCCCTTCGAGTACCTAAGTTGTTCGATTTATCAGGAGAACTTCTCGGCTACAGAGCATCGCAACGATGTTCTGCTCTCGAGAGAGTTGCACTATACCGAGCAGCTCTCGGACTTTGCAGTGACGGATTTGGAGCTTTTGTAGAGAGTTACGCGGGGACACCCGATGCGAGTGTCCCCAGAGGGATCCCAAGGTCCCGCATGGGATCCCTGGGTTTTTATCGAGATCCCATACGGTCCCTGCGGGACCTTGGGATGACGAAAGAGGAAGGGGACACCCCGTTGGAGTGTCCCCATGGGCCGAGAAGGATTACCCCTTCGCAACCAAAGGCTTATTTAGCAGCCGGCGGTTTCTCCAACGCTCAAACCAAACTACAAATGAACTGGCAACCAAAATAGAGGTTAGAGTCGCCGTAATAATCCCGATGGTCAAAGCCATGGCAAAATCCCAAACTTGGCCTTTTGCCACGAACAAGATTCCCAAGAGAGAGACTCCGGTAGCAACGGAAGTGTTGATCGAACGCCCGAAGGTCTCGTTCACAGAGATATTGACGTTGTCCTCCAGGGAGCGCCTTGGAAACAACTGCAAATTCTCTCGAATTCGGTCATAGATCACAATCGTATCGTTTACGGAGTACCCCACTACCGTAAGGAACGCAGCTACAGAAACCAGGTCAAAGGTAATCCCAAAGAAGGCATAGAACCCAAACATGATCACCGTATCCAAAATCATCTTGGCAAAGGCACTCGGAGCAAAACGCATATCGAATCGGAAGGCAATATAAAGAGCCACTGCCATAATGGCATATAGAACCGAAAGAATCCCTTGGCTTCGCAGATCGCTTCCCACTTGAGGGCCAACAAAGTCAATCTTCAAGATCTCAGGCCCGTGCACTTTCAACTTCTCCAACAACGTGGATTTGAAAGAAAGGAATGTATGAGAATCCTCTGCCTTGGTCTCTGCAGCACCCTCGAGTTGTACTCTCTCGTGCTTAGAAGCATCATAACGAAGCAGGTATTGTTTCTTACCCCCTTCGAGAGCTTGAAGGGTCACTCCTTCCAAACCAGATTTTTCTGCCAACTCCCGAATTTGACCTGGTTCGACATCCGTAGTAAAGCCCAAGGTCATTTCGGTTCCACCGGCAAAATCCACACCGAAGTTGATGCCCTTAATAGCGGTAGCCCCGATCACAGCAAAGGCCAGTAGCATAGCGAGCGCGGTAGAAAAAGAACCTGCCCGTAGGAAGTTGATGTTGCGTACTTTGTGCTCTGTGCCACTCACACCCAACCAAGATTTCAGATTGCGCTCTGGAATCCACGTCATTGCCAGGTCAAATAGAAGACGGGTTCCGTAAAGAGCCACGAATACAGAGACCAAAAGTCCGATAATCAAAGTAACTGCAAATCCACGAATCGGCCCGGAGGTATTGGTTTCTAGCAAAACAAAAGCAGCAATTAAGGTCGTAACGTTAGCATCGACAATGGTACGGAAAACCTTGGAGAAAGCCATTGGTACGGCTTTACGCGGGTGGCGACCCTCTCGAAGCTCTTGACGAATTCGCTCGTTGATCAACACGTTGGCATCCACCGCCATACCCAGCGTCAAAATAAAACCCGCAATCCCTGGCAAGGTAAAGGAAAGACCAAAACCAGCCATAATCGCCAAGTGGAAGACCGCGTTCAAAATCAACGCCACACAAGCGATCACCCCAGGACGACGGTAGTAAAGAAGCATGAACAGGAGCACACAGAACAGACCAATGACAATGCCTTGAATCCCTTGATTCGCCAATTCAGGCCCAAGGCTCGCACCCACTTCAGATTGCTGCAATACCTTGATTTCAGCAGGAATGGAACCGGACTTGAGGATCAAAGAAAGCTGCTTGCCCTCTTCCATAATGTCGTTGTAGCTACGCCCCCCGCCCAAACTGATGCTCGCGCGGCCCCCGGTAATTTTGGTTTGGATAACAGGCGCAGACTCCACCACATCATCAAGGATGATGGCAAGGCGCTTCTTAATGTTCGCACCGGTAACCTCTGCAAAACGACGTCCCCCAGGACCAGAGAAGGTCAAGGCTACGGCAGGGCGGTGATCCAAGCTATCGCCTTGGGCCAATACCGCATCTTGGACATCCTCACCGGTAATTTGGGTAGCCGCATGAACAACAAAGGAGGTCCAGCGATTCTTCGCGTGGGTACCGTCCCCTAAAACTTGACGATGAAACAATAGCTCGCGGTCTTGAGGCACATGAGGTTGCAAGAAGGCTGCCAACTTATCGCGGTCTTCAGAAGAGAACGCGATCTGTCCGCCATTTTCAGAAACTTCAACGCCAGCTGGGACCTTATCGCGCAAGCTGTCCAAACCGGTAAACTGATCATCTACGATTTTAAATTTTAGCTGTGCGGTACGGCCGAGCAATTCCTTGGCACGTTCTGGATCTTTAAACCCAGGCAATTGCACCAGAATGGAACCATCCGCGCGGCGGAAAATCATGGGTTCTGCAACGCCCCATTTGTCCACACGAGATCGCACGACGCGCTCGGCTTGCTCTACAGCACTTTTCCCGATGCGCTCCATTTCGGTTTTACTATAGCCATAGCTAAGAGCGCCATCTTTGTGGGCATTTGCTTCTAGAAGCGGGAACTCTTTCTTCACAGCTAGTTTAAACTTGGCAATATCGTCGTCTTGTTTGCTGGTTAGCTGAACAACAACCTCACCCGTGCCTTTTGGCACATAGGCCTTTTCGATGGAAATCCCCTGGTCTTTTGCCCAGCGTGCCATTTCCACAGCGATGGTGTTCAGACGGTTCTCCACCGCACTCTTGGTATCAACACCCAAGACAAGCTGGACTCCGCCCTGCAAGTCTAGACCTAACTTGATGTGCTCCTTAGGCAACCAGTTGGGTACTTTTTTCTGGAATGCATCTGCATCATTTCGAATTTCTTTCGGTTGATAGAAATAAATGATGGTGGGTGCAATCCCGTAGGTTGCTACGAGAGTAAGAATCGACAAGACAATGAGACGCCAACGGATCGGTTTCATAGCAAATTCCCAAATATGTGAACGATGAATCGCGCATGAACGGGTACTGACAGGGGGCTGATACTAGCCTTTTTCGTATGGAGTTGCAATGGGTGACGTCAGCCGTATGCTGAAGATGAAGCCACCAAAACAGTCATTCCCCTTCCATATGGTAAAATCATAGAAAGCCACTGCCTTTCTTACAACTTCCGACACGGAAAATCGTGCGGCGTGATGCGAGGGTCAAATGAAAAGCGGGTTCCCTCCACCCCGGTCCCCTTCTCCCTGGAAACAGGAAAAGGGAGCGGCGCTTTTGCAGTCTTTGTTTGCGGTTGGGATGATCGGCCTCTTTGTAGGCAGCGCCTTGCAGCATTTGCAAACCCAGAATCGAATCCATAAGTTCCAGCAAGAAAAAGGGATGCGTGCTGAAATCGGCAACCAACTGGCCGCTCATTTAAACAATCCAGAAATCCTCTTTTTTAGCGCGAACTTTTCCGCGGGCACTGGCAATAGCGCCTTGTTGCCATGCACCGCCCTCGATACCGCCACGCTGTCCACATGCAACCAAGCCAGCTTTCCCGATGAGGGGCTGGAATTCTTGCTGGTCCCCCCACTCAGCTATACCTATCCTGTGGATAAGGGAAAAAAACAAAACGCCAACTGTCCCAATTCGGATCGAGGGGATATTTCCTGTTTTTTAGCTGGCAAGCGAGGCAGTGCGCGGGTCGGTTATAGTACCCAAGGGTATGTGGGTACACTGGGGCCTGATTTTCCCTTGGAGGCAAAGGCATTCTTTATGCCCTACTGCCCGACAGAAGATTCTTTTGGTAATCCCATTCCACCTCCACCGGATGGCAAAAGTTGCGCGTTTCCCAAGGGGATTAACGTTCGCTATGAATTGGTGCATCACCTGTTTGAGGGGGGCCAAGACACAGGAAAATTAGGATACATGGGCGTCTATCCTCCCAAAATCCAGTGGAAAACCTTGCCAGCTACCCTGTTACATGGACAATCTTGCAATGTAGGGGCCAACATTCAAGGGGTTGACTTCAAAGGATTTATTACCTGTGCCTGCAACAAACCGTATCGCCCTACAGGCCAACGAAACTCCAACGGGCCGATTTGCGAAGTCGAAAAAGAAACTTGTCCATTTGGCACGCTGTTGAAGGGGAATCGAGCCGATGGTTCGGCAATTTGTCAAACCGAAGCACAAGACACCCAGGAATGGACGAATACCCTTGTCTTCACCTCTACCGCAGTGGCCCCTGGGAGTTCTGCAGATTGCAACCTACTCAACAATGGGAATGCGGTAGTCGGAGGGTGGGTGAAATCCATCAACCAACGTTGTGACACGTCCTATACGATTGTTCAGCATGAAGTGGATTCATTTATTTGGGAATATATTGCAGGTCTGGCAGGCGGCGGTGCTGCCGGTGTTGCCTTAGGGCTGGTCTATCTTGCGATGTTGTCGAATCCAGGCACCCTTGCCGTCTTGGCAATCATCGTCATAGCGGCTGCCTTGGGTACCTTTCTTTCGTGGCTTTTCGCAGGAAGTCCTACCACCACCACATTGGTAGAGGGCGACGATCCCTTTGATGTCAACAACGGCCCTGATACCACTCCCAGTATCCGCTGTCAGGTAGAGGTGGTGTGTAGGGCGTTTAATTAAGAGGCAAACTGGAAAAGAATACTGCTTTTTCAACGGTTCTGCATAAAGATCCGTCATGCCCAGGCCGCCTCGGCCGTATGGGCATCTCCCACAAGGAATTAAAGGGACACCCGACTGGACCCGAATTGATTAAAATGTAGACAATTCGGGTCCAGTCGGGTGTCCCTTTAATTCGTATTGAAGAGTCATAATTGGCTTTCCACTCTACTTCTCCAAATGGACAACCATGATACTGGTATCATCTTTGAACGTAAGATTCTTACGCCACTGAGTTAGGTCTTTATACAGTCCATTGAAGTTAGGGTAAGAAAAATAAGAGTCAATAAAGCTCTTGCCATGGTCTATCTCTAGATCACGAGGTATTTGATGCTCGCTGTTTAGATACTTCCGGCTTGCATTCCAAAATTCCTCGAATCCATCTGAAAATAGAGCAATCGAACAGTGGGAATCTGCAGGACCACATTCAACGACTTTTACATCCGTATTGCGCGTCGGAAGCCGAGCGGGGAGGTGATAAGGATGACCTTGGAGATCCGTCATACTCTTAACGAGGGAGGCCTCTTCTATACCAGGATGACCAATAAAGCGCGTCACAGCTAACGAGCCAAACAGTCTCGCGCCGGCTCTAGGATGAAGCACAATAACCGGATTCAATGTTTTAGGATCTGCACCAAACCCCCTAACTACAACGTCAGCTTCTGTTGGATCAGAGGCTTGATGCGACAGAGTAAAATGCTTCACGGCATTTTGATTAAGCACAACAACCCTAGAATCACCACGGTGAGCCACGTATATCGTCTGTCCCCCAATCACAAGCGCACAAGCCATTGTTGCACCTTGTTTGGACGCTAGATGGCGAGCTTTTCTATCCTCTTTTTCCTGAAGCGCTGCTTGTTCGAGTAGGAAATGGGAGGCTTCTACATCAGCCTGTTCAATAGCTTCTTCCAATTGTTGGGTAACAGCTGCTTGCTCTTGCAACCTTTTTTGGTATTTCAGACCTTGCAACTTTTCCGCGAGAAGAGCGGTTACTCTCTCGTGAAAATATTGAGCAAAGACAGCCGATAAAAGCTTTTTCTGAGGTGGAGTCACCCCCGTTAAATTCTTTCCAGTACGCAGCTCAGAACCATGCCCATCGTACAATCCATAGAAATAGACCGATTCCCCCTCGACATTCAATTGGGTATCCCCAAATACATCCTCATTCTGCTTGCTGGGGGAGTGCTTTTTTGCGGTTGTGTATTCGAATGCAAGAATGGGGTCTTTTGCTTGAACGCCCGAACTCCAGAGCGGCAAGAACACAAGCCCGACCCATATATTTCGTTTAAAAAACATGAAAATCCCTATAGTAGCGAAATTTAAAGCAACACAATACGGTAATTTTAAAGGCAAACTGGAAAAGAATACTGATTTTTCGAGCGATCTATCTGTATCCGTCATCCCCAGTGCCTGAAGGGCGCGTCGGGGATCCCCCTCGATCGTGGGAGATGCCCATACGGCCGAGGCGGCCTGGGCATGACAGAGATTAGAACGGTTGCCCATACGGCCGAGGCGGCCTGGGCATGACAGAGATTAGAACGGTTGAAAAATCAGTATTCTTTTCCAGTTTGCCTCTTACTATGTTTTATGGGTAGGGAGATCTCTCGTCGGGGACACCCCGTTGGAGTGTCCCCTCTAGCTCTATCCAGAAATCAAGCAGCGCCCGCTGCCCACTTGCCCTTTTGGTAGAACAAAGACCAATCGGTGGGTTTACCGTTCACTTCACTGGTAACAAAATGAGCCTTGGTCTTGCGGCTAAACCGAATCACTGCAGGGTTGCCATCAGGGTCCTTTTTCGGAGCCGTCAGCAAAAATTGATACTTGGGATCCAGCTCCTCTTTGTGGCGCAGCAAATCCTCTACCTGAGGACGACGGGTCTCCCGAGAACGAGGAAACTCGCTAGAAGCCAAGAAAATACCTGCCATGCTGTCACGAAGGATAAAATACCCCGAAGATTGCTCGCATTTGAGCTCTCGCATGTGAATTGGATCTGACTTCGGTGGAGCCGCTTCGCCATTTCGCATCAGCTTACGGGTATTCTTGCAGGTTGGCGCCGCTGTACAACCGAAGTACTTTCCAAATCGCCCCGTCTTCAGGTGCATCTGCTCGCCACATTTGTCGCACAGAATGGAAGGACCCTCGTAGCCCTTGATGCGGAATTTTCCCTTTTCGAGCACGTAGCCCACACACTCTGGGTTGTCGCCACAGATATGAATCTTTCGAGTATCGTCGATCAAATACGAATCCATAGCCTTGTCACACAAGGGGCAACGCTTCATGGCCTGTACTTCGGCCACATTGCCCTCTTCGCTCTCCTCTTCGCTGCCAAAGAGTTCTGCCTCTTCCCCTGGCACAAGATTCAGCGTTCCCTTGCAGCGCTCTGCAACGGGCAACTCATAGCCAGAGCAACTCAAAAAGACACCGGTTCGAGCTGTACGCAACATCATCTTGCGCGTATGGCACTCTGGACAATCGATATCCGTTGCTGTAGGCGGATTTCCTCGCATATTGTCCTGAGCAACCTCGAGTTTCTGGGTGAAGCTTTTATAGAAAGTATCGAGCACGGCAAGCCAACTTGTCTCGCCAGCTGCAATGCGATCCAACTCTTCCTCTAGATTCGCTGTAAACTGATAATCCATCAGCTCGGTAAAGTTCTCCTTCAAGCGCGCTGTTACAATATCGCCCATCTTCAGAGAAAAGAACCGGCGCTTTTCTGCCCGTGCGTACCCTCGATCCTGAATGGTGGAAATCACAGCTGCATAGGTAGACGGTCGCCCAATGCCTTGCTTCTCCATCTCTCGCACCAGACTGGCTTCTGTAAAGCGCGGCGGTGGCTTGGTAAACTTCTGAACCGGCAGCACATCCTGCAGAGCGAGAGGCTCTTTCTCTGCCATAGCTGGAAGCTCTACATCGTCCTCTTTGCTTCGACCCAGTACCTTCAAGTATCCGTCAAAGCGCATGATCTTGCCGCGAGCCCGTAGCTCAAAGTCCCCACACCGCACAATCACGGTAGAGCTATCAAATTGGGCCTGTGTCATCTGACATGCCACAAACTGCTCCCAAATCAGCTGATACAGACGAGTCTCATCTTTATCGGCTTCGACCCGTTGGGGCAGCATCTCAACCTCGGTAGGGCGAATGGCTTCGTGAGCCTCTTGTGCCGTTTTCTTGCTTGCATACCGAATGGGCTCTTCCGGCAGGTACTTTTTCCCGTACTGCGCCTCAATAAAGGTACGACACGCCTGTACCGCATCCACACTCAGGTTCGTAGAATCGGTACGCATATAGGTAATGAGTCCCGCTTCGTAGAGCTTCTGCGCCAAGGTCATGGTTTTCTTTACCCCAAATCCAAAGCGCACGCTCGCAGCCTGCTGCAAGGTGGAGGTAATGAAAGGCGCAGAGGGCTTCGACTGGGTGGGCTTTCGCTCGATTTTGTCGATAGAATAGGGAGCGCGACGCAGCAATGCTTCTGCACGGTCTACATCCCCCTTCGTTTTCGGGGTAAAAGCCTGGTCCTGGTACTTGTGCACCTGTAGTAACAACGGTTGTTTCTTCTGGGTCTGTGTCGCAACAGCAACTTCCCAGAACTCCTCCGGCCTAAATGCGTGAATTTCTCGCTCTCGCTCCGAAATTAACCGCACTGCAACGGATTGCACACGTCCGGCGGAAAGTCCGCGCGCCACTTTGGCCCACAAAAGTGGGGAAAGCATATAGCCCACGACACGGTCCAGGAACCGACGGGCCTGCTGGGCATTCACGCGATCCAGGTTCAATACACCTGGATTTTCAAAGGCAGCCAGAATGGCCTTCTTCGTAATTTCAGTAAACGTTACACGCTGATATCGGTCATCAGCCCCTCCGATCGCTTCCTTCAAATGCCATGCGATGGCCTCTCCCTCTCGATCCAAGTCGGTTGCGAGGTAGATAATGTCGGCATCTTTGGCAGCATCTTGAAGCCCTTTGAGGATTTTTTCCTTGCCAGGTACGATCTCGTATTGTGCTTTCCAGCTATGCAACGGATCGATGCCCATGCGGGAGAAAAGCTTACTTTCCTTGGCCTTAGCAGCATCGCCGGGGGCTCGCTTCGGGGCTTTTTTCTTCTTTTCCGTAGACGTAGTGGCCCCACCGGATTTGGGTAAGTCTCGGATGTGCCCGACACTGGATTTCACCACATAGTTTTTTCCCAAAAACTTCTGGATGCTTTTAACTTTGGCTGGGGACTCCACAATCACGAGAGCTTTTTTCATCCGGTCAGCCTTTCGAAGCAAGTAAACGGCGAATTCTATAACAAATCGTTTTTATTACCAAAAATAAGTACCGCTTGTACATTAAAAAGCAGGTGTACCTGTCACATGGGCACCAATAATGAGCAAATGAATGTCATTGGTACCTTCGTAGGTGAAGACCGTCTCGAGGTTACACATGTGCCGCATGGTCTTGTACTCGTCCATGATGCCATTGGCTCCGAGAATATCACGGCAACTTCTTGCCACTTGCAGCGCCATCTCGCAATTGTTTTGTTTGCCCATGCACACTTGTGTGAAGTGCAAGGCCCCTTCTTGCTTCAATTGCCCCAAGCGCAAGGCCAAGAGCTGCCCCTTGGTAATATCGGACAACATGGAGGCCAACTTTCGCTGCACCAATTGCTTCGATGCCAATGATTTCCCAAAGGAAACTCTATTTTTCGTATACTCCAGGACCTCTTCCCAGCATGCCTCTGCCGCACCGATCACCCCCCACGCGATGCCATAGCGCGCTTGGGTCAGACAACTCAATGCACTTTTTAAACCATCGCTCTTTGGCAGAATGGCATCCAGTGACAAGCGAACTTGGTCAAAATAAAGTTCGGAGGTGACCGAGGCCCGCAGAGAAAGCTTATTGCGCATCTTCACCACATTGACCCCAGGGGTATCCGTCGGCACCAAAAATCCCCGAATCCCCTCTACCGTCTTGGCCCAAACCACAGCAATTTTTGCGAGGTTGCCGTTGGTGATCCACATCTTGGATCCGTTGAGGATCCACTCATTGCCTTTTTTCTCTGCGTAGGTTTTCATCGCACCTGGGTCA
The DNA here is from genome assembly GCA_947475005.1 of Deltaproteobacteria bacterium. Lineage (GTDB taxonomy): Bacteria > Bdellovibrionota_B > Oligoflexia > Oligoflexales > Bog-1112 > CANIBL01. Next base: position 73,334 of record CANJLI010000002.1, read on the forward strand.
GAGCCCCCATCGGCTTCTGTGAGTCCAAAGCACCCCACCGCCTCCCCTGAACCCAGCATGGGGAGCCACTTTTCCTTTTGTGCCTCGCTACCAAATGCATGAATGGGATACATCACCAGCGCACCTTGCACAGAGGCAAAGCTGCGCAATCCGGAGTCACAACGCTCGAGCTCCTTCAGCAGCAAACCATAGGCGATGGGGTCGAGACCTGCCAAGCCATAGCCTTGAAGGTTGGCACCCAAAAATCCCATCTCCCCCAGTTTATGAACGAGAGACAGGGGGAACTCCTCTGTGCGGTAGGCTTCCACCACCAAAGGTTCCGCTTCTTTTTCCACAAAGGCACGCGCAGATTCAGAAATCAAACGCTGTTCTTCGGTAAATAAGGAGGAAAGGGATAAGAAATCGGTAAAATCACCACGCATAGCATCTCCCAATAAATCTATACCATTCCACAGATCCAACCCATGCAACCAGTGGAATTTTTGAGACCACCCTCTCAGAAGCTGTCCAAAGGCCCTCTTCCGCTCCGTCATCCCTCGCTGTGCGAAGGATCTCCCAATGTTGTAACCTGCTCGTCATCCCAAGGCTGCGGAGCAGCCGTATGGGATCTCTGTGCAGCTATCAGGTACTTCCAACGAGATCCCATACGGCTGCTCCGCAGCCTTGGGATGACGGAATTTACTTCCAGCGCTTATAGTTCCAGGTCCATTGTTCGGGATAATGCCGGATCCAAGTTTCAATTTCCGAAGCAAAGCGTTGGGTCAATGCTTGTACGTCGGCTTCCCCATGCCCCGGCCGGGTCATCACACGACTCACGATCCGATAACGCCCAGGGGCAATGCGCAAGCAAAAGGTAGCGACAGCTCCGATCTTGCTTCGAATGGCGAGAGTCGCAGGCCCTGCTACAAACTCGGTAGGGATTCCAAAAAACTGTACCAAGGGGCCCTTGCGGCCTTTTGGCTTTTGATCCATCACCAAGCCAAGGAAGTTGCCCTCTTTTAGCACCTGGAGCATCTTTCGCTCCGCTTGCTGATGCGTCCACAAGGTGGCCATGCTCAACTGCTGGCGCCCATACTCGATCCAGGGGGTGAGCCAGCGAACCGGTTTTCCCAGGGCATGAAACCCATGAGGGCTAACCCGTGCGGTGCAAGCCCCCGAAAATTCCCAACTCCCCAGGTGAGCCGCAAGGCAGAGCTGCCCCCGTTCACTGGTCACTTCGTTCACGTTTTGTTGCAGCTCCTCAAAGCCCTCCATATCAAAGTCGGACAAGGGATGCACGGCATCCAACAGTACACCGATCTGATTGTCTATCACCTGAGCGGCAAAGGACTTGGCAAAGCTACTATGAGGGGGCAAGCCCCAAATGCGCTCGATATTTATATAGAGCTGACGGACTTCCTTGCGCGCAAAGAGGAAGAACAAGCGTCGGTACACTGCACAGGCAAACCTCCCCCGGGGGATCCAGACGAGCATCGTATACAACAGTGGAATCACCGTTTCCCCTCTCGTACAAGTTGGGCTTGGGCAAAAAATTCGGCAGCCTTGTAGGAGCTACGCACGAGGGGCCCTGAGGCCACTGCTACGAACCCCAGGTCCAGGGCTTCCTGCTTAATTTCAGCAAAAATATCGGGATGGACCCATTCTTTGATGGCAAGGTGCTGCTTGGTGGGGCGCATGTATTGCCCGATGGTAATGAGGTCTACATCCACGGCTCGAAGATCTTGCAAGGTTTCTCTAATTTCCTCTCGAGTTTCTCCCAAGCCGAGCATAATCGCACTTTTGGTAAAGAGAGCCGGGGCCTTCTTCTTGACCCGATCGAGCACCTGCAAGGATTGGGCGTAATGGGCACGGGCATCCCGTACGCGCGGGGTCAAGCGCTGTACGGTTTCCACGTTATGGGCAAAAACATCGAGCCCACTCTGTAGCACCGTATCGAGGGGGGCCTCATGGCCTTGGAAATCCCCTGCCAAAAACTCCACCTGGATGCCTGGATTGCCCGCACGCACGGCTTCGATGACCTGACGGGCATGGGCAGCGCCTCCGTCGGCAAGATCGTCTCGGTTGACCATGGTAAGCACGATATAGGCGAGGTTCATGCCTTTGGCACTCTGGGCTACTTGTTCTGGCTCTTGGGTATCGAGCCACCCCTTGGGATTTCCTGTCTTGATGTGGCAAAACCGACACGCACGGGTACAAGTATCCCCCAAAATCATGAAAGTTGCCGTACGGGTATTCCAGCAAACCCCGATGTTGGGGCACTTGGCTTCTTCACATACGGTGGGGAGCTTACGTTGGGTCAGGTCTTTTTTAATGGCAAAGTAGGTACTGCCCGTTGGGATCGGGGTTTTGAGCCAGGCTGGCTTTCCAATATGCAGAGGAGCGGGGCGCGTTTGTGCATCCATTTCGGTAGTTTCCATCGGTATCTTCTCTCGAGTGGGGATATTGTACCTCGCTACCTATGTACCACACAAACGAGGACCCAAACAGCCTGGAGCCGGAGGAGGACCGAGGGCAGAGAACACCTAACCTAGAAGTCTACTCGCGGCGGCGTAAGCGGCGAACGAGGTTCCAGACCTCGGTGCTGACGAGAAATAGCTCATCGGCTTCGGTCCAGGCCTCTGGGTCCTTACTTTTATGGAGCATGTACGCAGAAAGCTCATGATCGCCCTCAAAGGCTTCCACAATCGCCTCAATGGCTTGATCTTGAAGTGGTCCTGCGACCCCTTCTTGGTCCAGTTGAGCAAGAATCTCGCGAAGTTGAGCCACGGCATCGACTTCTTTTTGGGCCTCGAGCAGTATGCAGAACCGTTTCAGGGCTACACACAACTCTTGCAGGGAATTTTGGGGTTTTCGAATTCGGATGGTCATGGGGATTTTCTCTCATCAGAGAAGGTTTTTGTCGCCGTCGTAGATAGTACGTTTCCATGGAGTTTGCAACCGATCTCCGTCCGCAGGCAGGGATTGTCTGGGTCAGCAGAAGAACCCTATGTTTTCGCCGCACTAAAAAGAGGGGATGAATCATTTGGATATTGACATCCCCCCCAGGTCTAAGTACAACCAATTTCTCCCAATTACTGGGGGGCTCATAGCTCAGATGGTAGAGCAGCACACTTTTAATGTGCGGGTCCTTGGTTCGAGTCCAAGTGAGCTCACCACCCCTTTTTTCTTGCGTCCCCATCGTCTAGCCTGGCCCAGGACACCGCCTTTTCACGGCGGCGACGGGGGTTCGAATCCCCCTGGGGACGCCAAAAAAATTTCAATCCTATCAAGCGATTACCACCCTTTTTTTCAGATTCTGGGCAAATTTTGGGCAAGATTTTCAAAATATTGCTGATTTTTTTGCGCCGATTTTCGATGCATGTTAGATGAGGTTACGTCTCTTTCCACTTCAGACGTTCTGTCTCTCCGGCTAGGTAATTTGAGGCAAAATGATTTCCGTCATCCCAAGGTCCCGAAGGGACCGTATGGGATCTCGATAAAAAGGCAGGGATCCCATACGGTCCCTTCGGGACCTTGGGATGACGGAAATTACACCGGTAATTAAGGGACACCCGAACGCCATTGCAGTCGGGTGTCCCTTAATTACCACAAAATGAGGTAAGAAATATGGAACATAGCGATCACAGAGAAGGTCTTATAGTCGGTAACTGTCATTGCAAGGCCGTGGCTATAGAAATTCCCTTTAATGGTTCATTCTTGAATCTTAGAAAATGCGACTGCTCCTTTTGCAGTAAACGTTGGGCTGTAGTCGCGAGTGTTCCTATAGAAAAACTAAAGGTTATAAAGGGAGAAGACAATCTCACCTTGTACCAATGGAACACTAAGGTGGCCAAACATTACTTCTGTTCCATTTGTGGTATCTATACCCACCATCAAAGACGCAGCAATCCCAACGAGTATGGAGTTAACATAGCCTGTTTTCCGAATGTGGATGTAAGAAATTATATCGACGTACCATATGTAGATGGGCAAAATCACCCAAGAGATAATTAAGGGATACCCGACTGGCGCTTCCTTACGTAGAAGTGTCCCTGGTGTGACGAAAGTCCTGTGGGGACACCCGATGCGAGTGTCCCCAATGCGATGCGGTAACGGGGGCACTCCAACGGGGTGTCCCCACAGAATTATGGAATATCCTCTTAAGGAAGCTCCATTCTCGGGTGTCCCTTAATTATTTCAGTCCGCTCTCCCAAAAAAAGCTTGGCTTCGCTCCAAGATACGTTGAAACTGCGCCTGGTTTGTCGTGAGTCGCCCCTCTCCTTTGATATAGCTCCCCCCAACTGTGCCGCCTCCTTTGGGAGTAAAGTACACATAGTCTTCTACCGGATGGCCGAAATCATCTACCACAGGCTTGTTTGTGTGGATTTTGGCATACACCATATAACGAAGCTGCTCTACCGGTTGATCTTGCAAGGTGAGAAGATGCCCTTGCACAGGCACCACTTTGGAATCTTGATTGAGAGCCCCGCCTCCCACACCTGCACAATCAAACACAATGAATTCTGAAAAGTCAGAAAAGTGTTGGATCTGCTTTTCTTCTCTTGGAATCCCAAGTGCATGACACGTTTGTTCCATCTGCTCCATAATCATTCGAGTATCCATAAAAATGGAGTGGATCTTGGTGAAAGGATGTCGCTTGCCATTCCCAAAAGAGACTTGCACCTGCTCGGGAGCTGGGATCAACCCTCGCAATACCAAAGACTGCAGCCCAGAGTCCGTTCCTTCTCCCAGGTACAAAGGCATCGCAGCGCCTCCTTTCCGTAAGAAAGAATGGGTGCCTGCCACAACGGTTTTCCAAACCTCATACGACTCCACCAGCACCTCTTCAAAGACTTTCCGTTCCTCTGCGCTCAACTCCACAGGCCCTGGGGCAAAAATACCAGCACCTTTGTGAGAGGTAAGATCGGCAAAACTGGAAGCCGTAAGACGGACCTTATATCCCTTTTTCTGAAGCAAAATAGCAGCCAACTGTCCGTGAGCACCAGCTCCCAACACACGGATGGGTTTTCCATGAAACTCTGTGTATTGCCGCAAGGCCGCCTCAAACAAGCGAATGGCTCGATTCACACTACCAAAAACAAGCGTCCATCCAGAACCCCCATGTCCATAGTCATGGATGATGAGTTGAGTCCTTTTTTTCTCCACCGCAATATGAAAAAATCCTTCTCGACCCGGTCGAATGCAAGTCACCTTTTCTTTAACAAACTTCTCTGCAAGTCGAGGGGGTGTAAGATGCTCTACCTGTGCGGCAGAAAGAATACCAGTAAAGTTCACGCAACAGGCAAAAGCACAGAGCAATCTTTTCATCGAAGAACCCCAAGGAGAAGGGAAGAAGAAAAAAAGAAAAGATAGCATATGGGAGGGGAAGAATTCTACAGCATCGTCAATCGGTAGTGAAAATGCCCGACGGTTTGGCCATGTAAATCTCCGCAATGGACTCCCATCTTAATAAACTTTCCGACCGCAAGAGCTTCGCTCATTTCCTTGGCTACCAGCCCCCAGAAATCTTTTCGCTCCGCCTCAGAAGCCTTGCGAGAAAAGTCCACGATGGTCTTGTAGCGACCTGTAGGAATCACCAATCTCGTACCTCCGGGAGTTGAAAAGCTACGGGCCAAGGGGGTTACCTCGACTCGCTGTACTGTCATAGCTCCCCCAGGATCTTTTAATTTTTTCACAAACGTGGATTGTGCAAGGATGTAGTCGAAGGCATCTGGATTGTCCCCCGTTCGTTGTAGGTATCCTGGCAAGTTTCCTGTTTTGCTACCCTCAATATGAAGTTGGAGGGGAACACTATTGGCAGGGGTATCAGTAGAAAAATGAAACCCAAATACATTGAAACCATAGGCATCTGCCATCTTGCCCCAAAATTGGTGAAATTGGAGCTGAAACCCATCATCAGTTCCAAGCTTCCCAGCAAACTGCACCATGGTTTCCGACATTTCAAAAACCAAGATCTTACGATCCGGAGTATCGTCCATACGCACAAGTGAAAATCCGAGTAGAGGGGCTGTATTTTTGTCCCCAACGGGAGGCTTCTTATCACCAACGGGGCTCTGATTTTTACTACCTGAGGCCTTCTCTCCCGCCCTATACCCAATCACAAGCAAGAGTAAAAGTCCAAAGCCAATCCGAAAAATTCTCATCTATGGCCCCTCCACTTCCATGATTGATCCTCTACTCTTCCTGCTACTTCGAGTACGAAGTAGCTCATAGCGCCCGTACATATAAAACATTGTTATATACAAAAGCGATTCGCAGGTGGTTTTCTTCGAATGAAAGAGCGTGAATCCTCGCATCCTTAAAAAAAGGTTCAATGAGGGTATCATTGAAATAAAGATTCCAACAATACTCTCCATGCACGATTGCTTCTTTAGCAACAATAACCTGATCTAATGATCGAACCTCCGGCCCTTGAGTACAGACAGGCGATTCGACTCCAGCAAAGTAAGGTGGCGGCTCTCCCCTTTCATCAGCTGCAAACAAACCAGAGGGAAGAAGAGAAAGGAGGGCGAGAAACGAAGCACCATAGCGATACTTTTTCATTTGGCTTCTCTAGAGTGGAGATTGAGAATCCGCTGCAGCATAATCCGATTTGTGGGAAGAATCGAAAGCTCTCTCTTCATAGAGAGTTTCCAACTTTACACCCAGCTCGCCCAAACTAGCTAAATAATCAAATGTAGGGAATGTAAATTTTGCAGGCGAGCTTGCCGCTGCACCCTTTTCTTGTTCTCTCGCAGGTTCTTTTTCCCGCTTTATGCGTAGATAATCCGATCGACAGGCTCGCCACTCTTGAATAAGCCCATGCCAGCTCTCCAAAGAAGAAGGAATCTCCATGAGAAATCTATGCTCATCCTCAATCATAGCTACATTTGGCAATTGCTTCCATAAGCGATAGGAAAAATCTAGCGATTGCTCATAAAAATGCTGCGCATCTTGTAGAACTTTCTTCGCATTACACGCTTCTAATCTCTTTTCCAGTTGCCCGATATGCACAAGAGTCTGTACAACCTCCCGTTGCGAAATCCACTCATTCTCCTCCTCCCTCTTCTCCCTCTCTCTATACGTATCCACATCCTGTTGCATTTTTTTAAAGATTGCTATCGTGCCATCATGATAAAAGTGCCGCAACCAAGCCAAATAATACTCGGATAGTCCCACGCACACTTCCAGCTGATAAAGGGGCACATTGGGATCGAGCTTCTTATCCAATGCTTGTACCAAGTTCCACGCCAATAAGTACGCCTTTTCTCCTGCTTGAAAATTAGAAAGATCATCGCTATCGAGTTTTGGTTGATAAAGAGAGCTCAGCGCTTGGCGCTGCCACATGCGCCACAGAGGATCTTGCACGTTCTGCCTATAGTGTTCATTGGCTCTTTGGATTTCGTCTTCCAATTCTCTACGCTTTTTTTCGCGAAATCTCTCATATGCATTTTTTTGAAACTGCGCCACGCGGAGTTGTTTCTCTTTTGTTTTTTTTGATTCTTTTAAATCCGTATTTGCTTTTTCCTTCTCTGCTTCTAGGAGTAAAGAAATAGCGGCCTTTTTACTTTTCAATTTCTTAAAAGAAGCCAAATCCTTCAATTCATGTTGTCGATCGTTGATCTTTTCTGGAAAGTCCAGAATCTTAAGCATGAGTACATTTTTGACCCATTGTCTTTCGCATGTGTCCTTTGTAGGATCTGCCTTTATGGTAGAGGCATAGCGCTCTCTATCTTTGCTAATCGTCTCTATCTCTTGCGCCAGGTCAGGCAACAATTCTTCCACCCATCCTTCCATTGCTTTATAAAAATTAAATAAATTTTGACAAACAAATACATCCTGCTGCGATCCAGGAAAAGGAAAAGAGGAATGTAAATCTCGTTCACAAGAAGCTGCCATATACCTCTGAAACATCCATGGAGGATTTAAAAAGACCTCAAGATCTCCTTTCAGTTCTTCTCCATACTCCATAAATTTTTCTTTTGTCGCTTCGATATCTAGGTCTGCATTTTCTGTATCCAGAAACATAATTTTCCAATAGGCAGCCGCAAGAATCTGACGAACTCGATGTACACTCCGCTTCTCCTTCGAGTCGCCCTCAAAAATTGCTTTTCCTATATCACCCGTCTGCACAAGATCCGTCATTTGTTTGAGGATTCCCTGATAGGAGACCTGTACCTTTTTCGCTCGTCTGAGTACAGATGTAGGTCCAGACAGATACTGACGGATTTTGCAAATCCCGTTTCCATCCAGGACCTCATATAAATAGGAGAGTAATGTTCCCATCACCGGAAGGGCTAGAGCCATAATATTCTCTCGATCATAGGCGCAGTCGATAGTTTTCAAAACCAAAGGTCTTGTTTCAATTATTCCCTTTATTTCTTTATCCACCAATTCTATTAACTCAAACCAAGCTTGAACCAAAGAAAACATATCTTCTAGTTGTTTTGGAATCAAAGCTACTTGCTCTTCTTGAGTAAGCTTCAAAGTAGAAGGCGCCATTCTGATTTTAGCTGCAATAAACAGATACCTCTGCACATTTTTAAAATAAGATTCCAGATTTTGAAAAAAAAGAACTCCAGATTCAGACATTAAAACTGTGTTTGGAGATAAATTGTTCTTATGTGAGAAACTGAGGCTACGATAAAAGTTCTTCGTCTCTCTTTCAATCTCGCCTTTAAATAAGGAGGCATTTTCCAATGCCAGATCGATAAGCGCTTTATACTGAGTTTTTTCAGCTTCTTCGCCGAACTTCTTACCCTCTAACTTTTTTAAATAAGCAGCTATGTCATCAAGAGATTGATCAAAAGCCGCAGATGGATTTACCTGCAGATTTTTCTTACTTTTAGAACGTCTTCTGTCACTTGCCTCTGCTGACAAAGAGGCACATACACATAAAAAAATTAGGCTTGCTCGAATCAAACGCATAGTCACTCTATTCTGAAATGTAATTTTTGGTTTCGGTTTTGGCTAGAAATTCTTCAAATAATCGCGAATACGAAAGCGCACCATTTCTCGGCCCAAGACTTCTAACGTTTCCGTCAAAGGTGGGGAGTCTTTTCGACCGGTAACAATGAGCCGCAAGGGCATAAAGTAATCCTTGGGCTTCCACTGAAGGGATTCTCGATGCTGGTTCAATACAGCTTCCAACGTAGCGCTGTTCCACTCGTAGACTTCATCCAATACCAACAACAAGCTCTCCATTCCCTTTGAGAAATCTGCCTGAGGCATGGAAGTGGGACAAATAGCGAGTCCCTGGTATTGCAAAGCTCCGGTGAAGAAAAAATCTGCTTTTTCCACAAAAGATTCCCAACAATCCATACGCGTACGCAAGAGAGGATAGAGTTTGCGCAGGTACGAATCGGAGAACACTTGCTGGCGCAAGGTGGTAACAAACTCATCTTCTCCCACAAGTTGGAGATAATGCTGGTTGAGCCATAGGAGTTTTTGCAAATCGAAAATGGGGCTGCCCAAGTGGATTTTTTCCAAAATAAACTTTTCCTGCATCTCGGCTACAGTAAAAATCTCCTGGGTCTCTGAATAGGACCACCCCATGAGCGCAAGGAAGTTGAGCATGGCAGCAGGCAAGATACCTTTGCGCTGGTAGTAGGTAAGAGACACCGGATTTTTTCGTTTTGAGATTTTGGATTTGTCCGGATTTCTCAAAAGAGGCATGTGAAGAAACACCGGAGCTTTCCATCCGAAAGCGGCATAGAGCAACACATGCTTAGGGGTGGAGGAGATCCACTCTTCTGCACGAATCACGTGGGAAATCTCCATGAGGTGATCGTCCACCACATTGGCCAAATGGTAGGTGGGAAAGCCATCGGCCTTCAGCAAAACCTGGTCATCGACCTGGTGATTGTCGATGGAAATGACGCCCCGCAAGGTATCGACGAAATCTGTTCGACCTTCCAAAGGCACCTTCATGCGTACCACAAACGGTGCGGAGGCTGGTGCGGAGGCTGCTGGCAGCTCCCGACAGTGTCGGTCGTATCCGGTGGTCAGGCCCTTGGCGCGCTGCTCCGTACGCACGGTATCCAAGCGCGCACTGGAGCAAAAGCACCGGTAGGCTTTTCCGGCATCCAGGAGCTGCTGCACATGCTGTTGGTAGATGGCTTGGCGCTCTGACTGGCGATAGGGGCCGTAGGGGCCTCCTACATCGGGTCCCTCGTCCCAATTCAGGCCGAGCCACTTGAGGCTGGACATGATGTTGGCTTCGCTGCTCGGTTTGGACCGCTCGCGATCGGTGTCCTCGATGCGCAGCACGAGCTTGCCGTTATTTTGCTTGCAAAACACGTAGTTAAACAGGGTGACATAAGCAAGTCCCACATGAGGGTCCCCAGTAGGAGAAGGGGCAATGCGAAGTCGGATATTTTGTGTAAGAGCTGTCATATGGATTCTCGGGCTGAAGGCTTTTGTATGAAGGGCTGTCATACTATTTTTTTTTACTGGGGACCAGCTTTCTTCTTTTTTTCTATTGAGGTGAGATTGGGTCCACCTACCGAATTAAGGGGGGCAGAAGGGGGTACCCATGTACGTGCCGTCATCCCAAGGTCCCGAAGGGACCGTATGGGATCCCTGTGTTTTTATCGAGATCCCATACGGCTGCTACGCAGCCTTGGGATGACGGAAACTGCGCTCAGGATGACGAGGGGAGGCAAATGCCCCCAATTGTCGGAGACAAATCGCACAAGCCATGCTATACCGCCGTCTGCAACGTTCGGGATGCCGCCAACTCGCCATTCTCCGACCCAGCCTCACAGGATGTCCCTTATGCAAGTCGCAGTCTCTGCAATCGAAAAAAAAGTACACGTCATTTCATTGGGTTGCCCCCGAAACCGCGTAGATTCTGAAGTCATGCTCGGCAGTCTGATGATCAAAGGCTGGGCCCATATCGATACCCCCGAAGACGCCGACGTGATCGTAGTGAACACCTGTGGGTTCATCCAATCCGCAAAAGAAGAAAGCATCGACACCATCCTGCGATGTGCCGCCTATAAAGAACAAAACCCGGATATGCGCCTCGTGGTCACCGGATGCCTCACCCAGCGCTACAAAACCCGCTTGGTACAAGGTCTACCCGAAGTAGACCTCTTCATCGGTACCGATGAGTTCTCTCGGATCGCAGAGCTCTTGGAGAACCCCCCAGCCAAGGAAAAGCTCTTCGCCAAACGGACCCACTATCTCTATAACGAGGAACTCCCTCGAATCAACACCCTCACACCGCACTCTGCCTACGTGAAAATCGCAGAAGGCTGCCAACACAACTGTGCCTTCTGCTCCATCCCTGCCATTCGCGGACGCCTGCGCTCTCGCCCCATCGCCAACGTGGTCTCCGAAGTACAAGGCTTGGTGGCCAACGGAGTCAAAGAAGTTATCCTCATTGCCCAGGATTTGGCTGCCTACGGACGAGACCACTCTCGCGATGACTTGCTCCCTCTCTTGAAAGCATTGGAAGACATCGAAGGACTCCAGTGGCTGCGCTTGCTCTACATGTACCCAGAAAATATTTCTGAAGACTTTTTGGATTTCTTTGCGGCTTCCAAAAAGCTTGTTCCGTATCTCGATATTCCCGTGCAACACGCAAGCAACACCATCCTTGCAAGCATGAAGCGTTGTGTGGACCGAGAGACCCTCACCCACATCCTAAAGCGGGTACGCACCCGTCTACCCGCCTTGGCCTTGCGTACCACGGTAATGGTGGGCTTTCCGGGAGAAACCGAAGCCGACTTCGAAGAGCTTCTCGAATTCATTCAAGAGATGGAATTCGATCACTTGGGCTGCTTTGCCTACTCCCAAGAAGAGGGTACCGTAGCCGCTCGTATGGAGGATCAAATCGACGAAGATGTGAAAAAGGACCGCTTGCATCGCTTGATGGAACTCCAGCAAGACATCTCCCACAAGGTGCTACAACGCAGGTATACCGAACAACGCTGTGCGGTCATGCTGGAAAAATGGGATCCTACCAGCAAAACGTGGCAAGGTCGTCTCTCCACCCAAGCCCCACAGATTGATGGCATCATTGATGTTCGTGGCGCACCGGTAGATGCAACCGTAGGCTCATTGGGTCACGTGCAGATCACAGGATGTTCCACCTACGACTTGCAAGGCGAGTGGGTATAGTAAGTAATGCCCCAAGAGTGGGGACACCCGATGCGAGTGTCCCCGCAGAATTATGGAGTACCCCCTTAAGGAGCCGCCACTCGCGGGTATCCCCACTCTTAAATCGTTTAGTGCCAGCGGATCACTGCTTAAATTGAAGGAATATTATGATGAACTTGAGGATCGTACTTGTTGCAATTCATTTGTTGCTAGGGTGCCAAAATACAAAATCCAGCGGAGATCCCGAGAATCTCCGACCAGATCAAAAACCTGATAAAATTAGCGAAAATTATACAAAAATCTCAAAAGCAGAGTGGTTTCAGAGCCTGGGGTCTGACCATTTATTTCTCCTTGAAAAAGTGGAGGGGCGTACCTCCTATGAAAATGGGCATTCATATGAATACCTCATTCAAGCGACTACAGATCAGGACCTGAATGAACATCATCGTTACTATAATTTACTGAATGCCAAACCAAGCCTGGTTGCCTCCCATGGAATGACATCAAGCCCAAAGAATGAGGGTGAACAATTTACAGTAAGTGTACCCAGTTACATCCACCAGGATAGCAATGCCAAATACTATTTCATTATTCATAAAGAAGCGCTTCAAGACAACAAAATGGAAATCACATTCGACCTGTTAAAACCAAAGCAGATAGCCTACCAATCTGAAGGCGGGTTTGGCAACCTTCCAGAGGATCATTTGGTTTTTTTAAAAGACAAAAGAAATCCGTCTCTTTTTGCCGTTCAACTGCTAAAAGTGCACACAACACAAACAAAGACCCGTGAGATGCTGTTCTCTTACATCAAGACACCAGCATCTGCAGTAAAATCTGGCCCAATTAAACCACCACCATCAAAAAATGCTGCATTGGAACCCTATTTACCGCAAGGCTACCAAGAAATCCCATTCGAAAAATTCATTACTAAAAACAATAAGCCAGGCTCCTTCGTCCTTACCAGGGTGGAATACCACCTTCGTGCAGATACTCAGGGTGCCTACCGCCATGTAAAAATCTCTCCTGAACCTGGGCATGACAAAAATCCCCATGCTTTTCTCTTGGATTTTACACATGGAAAAATTGAACAACTGACTCGCAAAAATACAGCTTATTTCTCAAACTCAAATGGATGGTTTATACAAAGTCCTACATATATCAACGCTCAGAATGGAACTATGAAAGCCATCCTTACTGTTCATGAGTTTCCTACCGAGGCAATACACATAGCCCAAAAAATTGACTTTCACGACAGCAACATGATGCCAAATGAAGGATTATTTGCAACGAAATCACCAACTGAATATCTTCATATAATAAGTAAAAAAAACCTAAGCAAAGAAATGGAAGAGTTTACAATTGTGGCTTGGTATGAATTTCAGGAAAATGTGCTAACCCCCCCCACGCTAATCCCCTGAAGAGGGAATACCCCTAACATATACACCAGAAAAGTCATGGCTATTCAAGGATCCATCGCAGAAAAGTCATTAACCAAAAAATCCAGTATGTTGCCACCACCCGCGGCAACCAGAAATTCTACCTTGCAAACTGGGGAACCCTTCGTTATGATGCCGGTCTACGTTGGTTCATGTAGATACCAAGCTCATGGCAACGAGTGGATCTCCCCGATTCAAGTATTCCCCGTTTCACAGCACAGCCAGTTTGAGTGAGCGCAGAGTTTTTTCTGCTATATCGCGGGCTTGAAGCTGTATCTCCCCAACCCAGATCCCCTTTGGAAGGATCGATCAAGCTCGTTACTCCAAACGCATTTCAACCAACCTTTTATAGAGAGCTGTGTAGATGGCCAAAGATGCCAAAAAAACGCTAACAACCAAAGAAGAATCCTCGGACGTAATCGATCTCAACGAGATTAAAACCCGGCGCATTGCAGATCTAACGCAATTGGCCCGTGATCTTGGCGTAACGGGGGCTGGAAGCCTTCGTAAGCAAGAGTTGATCTTTGCCCTTCTGCAAGCCCAAGCAGAGCGTGGCGGTGCGATCTATGGCGCTGGTGTATTGGAAACATTGCCAGATGGATTCGGCTTCTTGCGAGCTCCAGATTATAACTATCTACCAGGTCCTGATGATATTTATGTGTCCCCGTCTCAGATTCGTCGTTTCAACCTGCGCACCGGTGATACCGTCGCGGGTCGTATTCGCCCGCCTAAAGAGAGCGAGCGCTATTTCGCCCTATTGAAGGTCGAAGTCGTAAACGAAGAAGAAGCAAGCCAGGATGCCGACAAGTTGATCTTCGACAACTTGACCCCCTTGTACCCAATGGAGAAGTTCAATCTCGAGTATTCTCCTAAAATTTACTCGACCCGTATCATCGATATGTTGATTCCAATCGGAAAAGGCCAACGCTCCCTGATCGTAGCCCCACCGAGAACCGGAAAAACCATCTTGATGCAGCAGATCGCTACTGCTATCGAGCGCAACCACCCCGAAGCCATCCTCATCGTGCTGCTTATCGATGAGCGCCCTGAGGAAGTAACGGATATGGAACGCTCCGTTCGCGGAGAGGTGATCAGCTCGACTTTCGATGAGCCAGCTCAGCGTCACGTACAAGTGGCCGAGATGGTAATCGAAAAAGCCAAGCGCTTGGTAGAGCACAAGAAAGACGTTGTGATCCTCCTCGACTCCATCACCCGATTGGCTCGTGCCTACAACTCCGTAGTACCGCCTTCCGGCAAGATCCTCTCCGGGGGGGTTGACTCTAACGCCTTGCACAAGCCGAAGCGTTTCTTCGGAGCCGCTCGTAATATCGAGGAAGGTGGATCCCTCACTATCATCGCCACCGCCTTGGTCGAAACTGGATCTCGCATGGACGAAGTTATCTTTGAAGAATTCAAAGGTACTGGAAACATGGAGATTCATCTCGACCGCAAGATGGTAGAAAAACGTATTTACCCGGCTATCGACCTCAACAAGTCGGGTACTCGTAAGGAAGAGCTTCTTCTACCGAAGGATGTCTTGAACCGCATGTGGATTCTGCGTAAGCTATTGCAACCCCTTAATACTGTGGATGCTATGGACTTCTTGCTGAATAAACTTGACAAACACGAGACAAATGAAGAATTTGTTACCTCCATGAACACTGGAAACTCAAACGGAGCATAATAGCTACCGGACCTCGTAAGAAATCCCCTTCTTACGAGGCGACCATATAAAGGACACGAAGATGAAAGAAAACATTCACCCGACCTACACCGTCAGCCACGTGGTTTGCGCCTGTGGAAACAAGTTCGAAACTCGATCTGTAAACCCCGAGATTCGCGTGGAAATTTGCAGCGGATGCCACCCATTCTTCACCGGCAAGCAAAAGCTCGTGGATACAGCTGGCCGTATTGAGAAGTTCAAGAAGAAGTATGCGCAACCACAATAATCGTCGTGTGCATATGTGAATGAAGGGGGGCCAAAACTTGCCCCCCTTTTTTTTATCAGGCAGCTTCTTAATGGGGGGTCTCACGTGCTGGACAAATTAAAAGAGATTGAGCGTCGCTTGATTTCCATCGAAGAATCCCTTTCCCAACCGAGCCTTGTGCCTACACAGCTGGTGCAGTTGACGAAGGAACGCGCCGAAATCGAGCCCATGGTGGAGGCATTTCGCAAGTATGAAGCCCTCCTCAAGGAAAAAGCCGAGCTCGAGGAGATGCTCCAAGGCAAGGACATGGACCCCGACCTCAAGGAGATGGCCCAGGAAGAGCGCCTAGCCCTCGAGGAGACGCTTAAGACCTCCAAGCAGCGTCTCCTTGTCCTCATGCTGCCCCCCGACCCAAATGACAAGAAAAACGTGATCCTGGAGATCCGCGCCGGTACCGGTGGAGATGAAGCTGGGATCTTTGTCGCCGACCTCTTGCGCATGTACGTGCGCTATGCGGAGACTTGTCGGTGGAAGACCGAGCTCCTGAGTGCTAACGAGAGCACCAAAGGGGGCTATAAAGAAGCCATCCTGCACATCGAGGGCAACGAGGTCTACAACCGCCTCAAGTTTGAGAGCGGTGTCCATCGTGTACAACGCATCCCCGTTACGGAGGCCCAGGGACGCATCCACACCAGCGCGTGTACCGTCGCGGTACTGCCTGAGGTCGAGGATGTGGAGGTGGATATCAATCCAGCGGATCTGAAGATCGACACCTACCGCTCCAGCGGGGCTGGCGGACAGCACGTGAACACCACCGACTCGGCAGTGCGAATCACTCACATGCCCACCGGGGTAATTGCAGAGTGCCAAGAGGAACGCTCCCAGCACAAGAACCGCGAAAAAGCGATGAAGATGCTGCGAACCCGAATCTACGACCAGATGCAAAGCGAGCAGGATCGCGTGCAGCGAGAAAATCGCAAGCAACAGGTCGGTAGCGGGGATCGTAGTGAGCGGATCCGTACCTATAACTTTCCCCAAGGGCGCGTAACGGACCACCGGGTAAACCTGACCCTCTACCGCTTGGATGCAGTGATGAACGGGGATATGGGGGAGATCCTTGATACCCTTGGTGCCCACCATACTGCAGAACGATTGCAACAAGACCAAGAGTCGTGACCATGAGCCAACCCGAAGCGACTGGCCCCAAATTAAATTGGAATATTAAAGAGTTGCTCATGTGGGCCACGGGATACTTGGAGAAAAAAGGCTCCCCCTCCCCCCGTCTCGATGTGGAACTGCTCCTCACAGAAGTGTTGCAGGTGGCTCGCATCCAGCTCTACGTACAATTTGAACGGATCTTACAGACCCCGGAAAAAGACCGATTTCGTGCGCTGCTCACTCGTCGGGGCCAAGGAGAACCCATCGCCTACATCCTTGGGCGTAAAGGGTTTATGTCCTATGACTTTGTGGTAACCCCAGAGGTCTTGATTCCACGGGCAGATACTGAGTGCTTGGTGGAAGCCGTGCTGCAGGATCACCAGCATATTACCGGCTCCCTACGCATCCTCGATGCAGGAACGGGAAGCGGATGCATTCTCCTCTCCCTCTTGAAGGAGCGCCCAAATGATGTCGGTATCGGATGGGACATCAGCCAGGCAGCTCTCAAGGTGGCCCAGCATAACGCCCTTCAATTAAAAATTCCCCCCCAGAAACTCACACTTTCTTGCCGAGATATGACCCTACCTGAATCTTGGCAACTGGAAGATCCCGTTCAGATTTTGGTCTCAAACCCCCCCTACATTGCCTTCGAAGAAGAGCCGGGGCTCTCCCTCAATGTGCGCAACTATGAACCAAGACAGGCTTTGTTTGCGCCTGACTCTGGGGTATTCTTTTATAAGAAGATTGAAGCGTATGCGTGGAAATTGCTCGCACCAGGGGCTCGTGTATACGTAGAGATTGGACATCAACAAGCATCCCAAGTGGCTGAGATTTTTTCAACTCCCGCTTGGCATCAGACAAGGTTCATACCCGATTTACAGGGGATTAACCGAGTGTTGGCCACGACCTATACCGGAATCCCCCCTCGATAGTAGGATTCCACATGTCAAAAATAGACGCTCCCGCTTCCGTAGATTGGGTACTGGTTCGACGATTTGTTGCCTTTTGCTCTGTATTTCTTGTAGGCACGATCCTCCTCAGTTTCCTCTTTCAACCCATGTGGTTGCCAATCTTTGTCGGTATGTTTATTAGCTACCTCTTAGCTCCATCGGTGGATTACTTTGGAAAATCAGGGGCAAAGCGAGTTTGTGGGATTTTATGTTTCCTGCTTCTCTTCTATGCAATTGTCGCATTGCTTGCCGTTTGGGGATTGCCTGAACTCTATACCGAGCTGTTTGCCCTTACACGACGCATTCCCGCTGTGTATCACACGCTGCTCACCAAATGGTTGCCTTGGCTACAAACCACATTGCTCACCTCGGGATTTTTTAGCCCCGAAGAAGTCACTCGCCTCTTCCTCGAATGGAAAGAGGCCCTGCAATTGGCGGATCGTGCTCAACAGGCCCTCACGACCCTATGGAAAACAGTACCCAATGTACTGGGGACTGTGCTGAACTTCTGCCTCATCCCCTTGGTGAGTTTCTGCATCTTGCAGCACTACCACTCCATTTATCGCCAAATCAAACGATATGTACCCGAAGATTTGCGATCCCCGCTTCGCATCTTTGCCAATCGGGTGGATCAAACCATTCGCTCTGTATTGAAGGGGCAGGTGACTGTGGCTTTCTTGGTGACCCTCTGCTACCTCATCGGCTTTAGTATTATCGGATTGCCTTCTGCCATTACCATCGGATTGATTGCAGGCGTATGTCGTCTCATTCCCTACTTGGATGTGGTGGTAGGTGGTGCGCTTGGATTGATCGTGATCCTCTCTGACTTTCACAGCCTGAGCCAGCTTCTCTATCTGTTCATCGTCTTTGTCACAGTCCAATCCTTGGATGGGATGGTAATCACCCCTCGCATCATCGGAGAACGCATCGGACTGCATCCCATGATCGTGATCCTTTCCATTCTTTCCTTTGCCCAATGGTTTGGATTTTGGGGTGTATTGCTTGCTATTCCCACCATTGCCTTATTGAAAGTGCTATGGGTCAGTGCAACCCCTTTCTACTGGGCCTCCGGTTTCTTTTTAAAACTACCCAGGTAGTTGCTTTTCTTTCTTTCTTTCTTTCTTTCTTTCTTTCTTTCTTTCTTTTGGAAACCAGCTGCGCAGTTTTCCAAACCTTCCTTGCCTCGCAAGGGGAGAACGAAGGTGTATTTCTAGAATGACACGTCAAGGCCGGCGCTCGCTCGGGGCCTCCCACCCTCTCAAAATCGCAGACAGTATTTTAGTCATGGACAGTACGCCCTTGGCTGCGATTTGTGACCCGGGTAGGTCCTCCCAAGCGGCTGCCCTTGTCGCGTCATTCTAGAAATACACATCCAGTCTTTCACTGCTACCAAGAGCTTTGTAGCTACGGGAGAACGGTGCATGCGGGTAAAGGCCGCAGCGGGAAGGGCAGCAGGGCGGAGGGACCCGTCGGGTTGAAATCGCAGCGGACGTTCCAGGTGTCCATGACGAGGGTTTGCTCTGCGATTGAGAGAGACGGGGGGATCCGACCGTCGCGCCGGCCTTCCCGCTGCGGCCTTTACCCGCATGCACCGTTCTCCCCTTGCGAGGCAAGGAAGGTTTGGAAAACTGCGCAGCTGGTTTCCAAAAGAAAAGAAAAGAAAAGAAAAATCAGGGCGCTATTCCCTAAAAGTTAGCTATACGGGGAGTATACTCCCCCAAAAGTTGGGGCTGTTTTTTTAACCATTTGTTATTACATGAAAAATAAAATCCCCGTTTTCGCGTAGTCGTTGCAGCTCCTCTTCGGACATGCCCAGCTTTTCTCGACAAAATGCCTCCTCCTTCTCATAGTCAGTCTGAAAAATCCCGGGATCATCAGAGCTCATCACCACACATAGCCCACTGCGTAGCAAGGCTGGTAGGGGATGATCCTCCAGCCGAGAAATCCCGGATAGAATCCAGTTGGAGCTGGGACACGATTCAATCACAGCTTCTTCGGCCCGAAGTCGAGCTACAACTGCTTGTTGCAATGCGTGGGTTTGCTCCACTTCATGTGCAGAAATAACTCTTGCGAGAATTTCAGCTGGATCTTTTTCTCCCAACGTTTCCTGCTCTTTACGCAGTTCATCGAGGGAGTAGACACAACCAGACTCACGCAACCAGTCTGCGGATTCGAGGAGAAATTCGATATGAGACAAACGCTCTTGTACAGTTTCCTGAATCGAGTGTCCGAGGTACGATGCAGGAGGAATGGCCAGTGCACTGGCATGGCTTAAGCGATCTACACCCAATCGATGGGTTTGCCAAATCCGACGAATGGCATTTTGCATCCCGATTTTGGAAAAGCATTCCCCCACATGGTAGTAGAATCGAAGGGGTTGACCCGATTTGAGGTTATCTGCGTGGGCCCTTTGAAAAAAATCTTGTTTTTCCAAAGGCGGGTGTGGTTCTTCGTCTCCACAAAAATCAAGGGCTACCAGCATAGCTGCGACAGTAGAGTCTTGCGCCATGGCCTCTCGCACCCAGCTATACTGCTGCTCCAATGCGGATGGGGGGCCTTGGGGTAAAGAAATCACAAGACGAGGCTGAAAATTCTCGGTGCAAGCAGAAGAAAAAGCCCCTGCCAAGGTGCGTAAAAAAATCTGTGCCTGTGCATGGGAAAAGTAAAAAGGAATCACCATACGCAGCTCTGCGTAGTAGACTCCCTGTGCACGAATACGTTCCAAAGCAATCCTTGCAGGCGTTTGGTCCTCCGGCACAGCCGGGAATAAAGCGATACTCAAGTTAAAAGCACTTTGAAATTGAGCAAAGGAAGCCGGTTGTGTGAGAGTGACTTCCGAGGTTAGAATTTCTAGCCCATTTTTTTTATCCCAATACCAAGTAGGGAACTTCCCCCATGCCGCTTCATATTCGCTAGCAAACCACTCCCATCGTGGAAATTCTCCAAGCAGCTGCCCCTGCTCATACAAATCTTGTGCAGTAAAACAACCGTAGAGATGAAGGTGAAATTCGTAGATGTGGGGTTTTTTTCTATCCATGCAAAATCTCTGTTTTCCTTTTCTGATGCGGATGTCAAACTGAAGGAATTCAATAAAATACAGAGGTACTCATGCGACTGTGCAAATTGATTTTTTGCCTATGTCTTTCTGGCTTCCAAGCTCTCTTTGCCTCTGAGATATTGGAAATTCAGGTGGGTGCCCAAACTCATAAGCTATTGCAAAAAGACCTGTTGAAAGATCCGAACCTGCAGACTGTTACGGTGCATGCAGACCCTGCCTATGCGGGAAAGTCCATGACATATGCTGCGATTCCAACAGCAGGGCTTCTCAAATCCTACGGCATTCAAGAGACCGATGCGCTGCAGGTCACCTCACGGGATGGATTTGTCTCCCTCTTTGCTGCCAAAGAAGTACTCCATCCCCAAGATACCGTGCAAGCCTTTTTGGCAATAGAATCCCCCGAGCACCCGTGGCCAACACTCGCTTCGCCTGCAACTGCCACAGCGGGGGCCTTCTATCTCATCTGGCAGCATCCAAGCTCGGTCCTCATTGGGAAAGAAAAGTGGCCGTATCAAGTGGCACGTATCGAAGTAAAAGCCCCTCTTGCTAGTCGATTCCCAGCGATTTTTCCCGATGCCAAATTGCCAGACTCAGACCCAGTCCAAAAGGGGTTTCAATTATTTGTGCAGAATTGTTTTGTATGTCATTGCCTCAATCAAGAAGGAGAAAGCCATGTGGGTCCTGACCTCAACTTCCCTATGAGCGTAACCGCATACTGGGAACCCAATGCCCTTCGGAAATTCATCCGAAATCCACAGTCTGTGCGCAGCTGGTCTCAGGGAAAAATGAGAGGGTTTGATGAAAAAGAAATGTCGGATGATCAACTGGATCAAATACTCGCCTACTTAAAACATATGGCTAAGTGAAAACTCGGTGTCTCCAGTCTCCATTCACTGGAGAGAATCATTCATACATAATGTATCATACAAGAAAGCAGAAAGGAGAGCATCTGCGCTATCTGTGCTACCTCTACCAACTCGGTCCATAAAAGACTCTCCCCCAAATTTGATTGCACTCAAAAGAACATTACTCTCCGTTCTTAGAGTATTAGCTTCACGCGTTAAAGCGCTATTTTTCTCATTCAAGAGACTCAATCTATCTTTAGTCGTAACCTTTATTTTTCCCCTCTTCCGAAATAGAGTCGCACTTGTTCTTCTTTCTTCCCCAACGTTGGTAAGTTGAGGGTCAGCCATCTCTGAAGTAGATGCGGCCCTACGCCTATGCATACGCTTCTTATCGGTTTTATCTATTCCTTCTGGGGCTGAAACTGTGGATACAATCTTTCTTCTCTCAAATGGGAAATCCAAAAAACACTCTATGTACCGCATTTCATATCCAGTAGGCACAGCTCCTGTTTGCGACCATTTATAGGCAAATGGGGATTCAGCCTCCATGTCCTCAAATGAGAAACAACCAAAAGTCTCAAAGTGCTGCATCTCACGTCCATCCGCCATATCTCCAGCGCGCAACCATTCAGCTGTAAGGAAAAAACAACCTATTACCTGAATTAGATTCTTCATTTTCAGTATCTCCATATTGCAATTTTTTTAAAAAAAACTTTTGTGAATGAAAGAAAAAACAAGGTTTTTATGGGCCCAACAAAATGGTGATATTCTATTTTTCGCCGCGATGTCAAC
This sequence comes from Deltaproteobacteria bacterium, assembly GCA_947475005.1. Taxonomy (GTDB): domain Bacteria; phylum Bdellovibrionota_B; class Oligoflexia; order Oligoflexales; family Bog-1112; genus CANIBL01. Next base: position 95,585 of record CANJLI010000002.1, read on the forward strand.
TCATGTTTATCTTTCAACAAAAATACAAACTAAATCGATATGTTGCACAACATACTGTTGAGTGTAAGTAAGACTTAAAGAGGGGGGGAATTCGTAATTTTCTCAGGTCGTTACGTTAGGCAAAAAATCGACTACCGAAGGTGTTGAAAGAACAGGGTTTTCATCACACCAATGGCACCCGTTTTGAAAATACCAGAAAAGGAATGTTTGCCTTTGGATACATGGGAAGGCGCAGTTTTCCAGAAGAAGAAGAAGAAGAAGAAGAAGAAGAAGAAGAAGAAGAAGAAGAAGAAGAAGAAGAAGAAGAAGAAGAAGAAGAAGAAGAAGAAGAAGAAGAAGAAGAAGAAGAAGAAGAAGAAGAAGCAACTACCTGGGCAATGTCGTTAAGTTAAGGTCGTAGTTTTTGGCGCGTATGTATTCCATTGATTTTTAAGGTAAAAGTCGAGGGCGTCTGTTTTGCTTGGAGTGCTTATACAACAAGGAAAACAGACAAAGATAAAAATACAATAAATCGGACAATTTTTAAAAGACTTATCCAAAATGGGATTGGGTCCACCTACCTTTTTAGAATATGGACACTCGCCAAAGGCGAGTGTCCATATTCTAAAAAGGTAGGTGGACCCAATCCAGAAGGTAGGTGGACCCAATCCAGACGAAATATTGATGAAACACTTGAGGAGTGGCTACTTCTGGCTTAAATTAACGACATTGACTACCTAGGTAGTCACCAAAGTATGGTGTATAGCCTATCTGGAGTATGGGCGAGACTGTCAAGAACTCATGTACGAAAAACCCTTTTTGCGGTATGAGTGAGCCTCGCTTCATTTCCACGAAAAGGTATGCCATGCAAGTCACCCCAGAGCAGAAAGAACGCGTAGCGGATTTTTTCTCCAGCTATCAACTGCAACTCATCCACGCTCTTGAACAAGTGGATGGAAAAGCGAGATTTCAACTTTCCACCTGGGACTATCAACAGGGAGGTGGTAGCGGCAGAATGGGTGTGGCACGCGGCGAAGAAATGGAAAAAGCAGGTGTAAACTTCTCTCGCGTGTGGGGCAAGCAGTTTCCTTCTCAGGAAGAAAAGTACAAAGGCAAAGACTTTTTCGCCACGGGCATCTCCACCATCACCCACATGTACAACCCCCACGCCCCCATCGGGCATATGAATGTGCGCCTAGTAGAAGCGGGAGGCAATGCCTGGTTTGGGGGCGGAGCGGATCTCACCCCCTGTTTTCCCTATGAAGAAGACACAATGGAATTTCACCGGGCCCTCCAAAAAGCCTGCGATGCCTATCACCCCGATGCGTATGCCAAATACTCCAAATGGTGCGATGCCTACTTCTACATCCCCCATCGAAAAAGTGCCCGTGGCGTCGGTGGGATCTTCTTTGATGAGCTTGATGAGGCAGACTTTGAAAGCATGTTTGCCTTTGTGCAAGCCACCGCCCAAGCCTATCTCGAAGTCTTTCCCGGGATCTTGCAGCGGCGAAAAATCATGCCCTTTACCCCCGATGAAAAGGAACAGCAGCTGCGCTGGCGCGGAAGATATGTGGAGTTTAACCTCCTCTATGACCGAGGCACCAAGTTCGGTCTGCTGTCAGGCGGAAATACGGAAGCCATTTTGGTGTCGTTGCCCCCCGTCGTAAAGTGGTAGAAACGATGCGGTATGTAAGTTTTATGGTTGCTCGTCATCCCAAGGTCCCGAAGGGGCCGTATGGGATCTCAGCGTTTTTATAACGAGATCCCATACGGCTGCTACGCAGCCTTGGGATGACGGAAAACGGCCCCTTCGGGACCTTGGGATGACGGAAAACGGTCCCTTCGGGACCTTGGGATGACGGAAAACGGCCCCTTCGGGACCTTGGGATGACGAGCCGTAAATAAGGAATATTATGTTTGGTGATATCGGTTTCGTTCTGCTCTTTTTAGCCAGTATAGTCAGCCTCTACAGTGTGGCAGCCAGTTTACTCTCCGTACGGTTGCGTCATGCAGCACTCCTACAAAGTGCCAAATTGGGATCAGCCCTCGTTTGTGGACTTACCCTTTGTGCGGCTCTGCTATTGTTCTTCCTTTTTTATGAGCATGATTTTTCTCTGCGATATGTGCAGCGCAACTCGAGTACAGACCTGCCATTACGTTATCTACTTGCAGCCTTTTGGGCCGCTCTGGAAGGGTCTCATCTCTTGTGGACTCTCTTGCTTTCCAGTGTCTCTGCAGTTGCAATCTGGACCGTGAATAAGGACAACCGTCCCTTGCTCCCGTATCTCATTGCAGCCTTGCAATCGGTCTTAAGTTGGATGCTCATTTTGGCGTTGACCTACTCAGATCCTTTCGCACCCTTATTTCCAGCTGCTGCTCAAGGTGTTGGCCTCAATGCCCTCTTGCAAAATTTCTACATGACCATCCATCCTCCCAGTTTGTTCACAGGATACACCTCTCTCGCTATACCTTTCGCTTACTCCATCGCTGCCATGTGCCACGGTTCCTTTACCCCCGGTTGGACACGCACCGTGCGACGCTGGACCTTGTTCGCGTGGGCCTTTCTGATCTTTGGCATCACCCTTGGTGGACGATGGGCCTACGTAGAGCTCGGTTGGGGCGGATACTGGGCTTGGGACCCGGTAGAAAACTCAAGCTTAATCCCATGGCTCTTTGCCACCGCACTGCTGCATACACTCACGGTACAAGCCAAAATGGGGCACTTGGGGCGCATGAGCTTGCTACTCTCGCTTTTTGGTTTTTTCTTTAGTTACCTCGGTACCTTTATCACCCGATCTGGCATTATTAGCTCGGTGCACTCCTTTGCCCAATCTCCCATTGGACCTGCATATCTGGGATTTCTCTTCTTTCTCGCATTTTCTGCACTGCTCCTCTATGCGTGGCGTGCACCCAAACTCAGTACACCAGCACCCAGAAATTGGGGGATCTCTCGAGAATCCTCCCTGGTGTTTACCCAGTTTCTCTTGATCCTCTTTGCCATGATTGTGAGCTTTGGTACCTTGTACCCGATTCTTTCCGAGGCCCTCACGGGAGAACGATTTAACATCCAAGCTCCCTACTTCAATACCTTTGCCCCCTACATCGGATTTGGATTGGCAGCAGGGATCGGCTTTGGGAACTTGCTTCGGTTTCAAACCAATCGACCCATCGATGGATTCAAAACCTTGCTCTATACGTTTGCAGCAGCTCTCCCCCTCTCGCTTCTCTACGGGTATTTTACAGGCGTGCATCACTCCTCCCTCTCCAGCTTTCTCTTGCAGAGCACAGGGATCGTCTTTTGCATGTGGGCCTTTACCTGCTTGGTGTGGGACTTGCACCATCGCCTCCACGCCCTCTCTTACCAAACCAAGCCGTTCTTCCGATACAACTTGTCCTACATCGGATCTTGGATTGCTCACGTGGGCGTATTGGTGGGCATCATTGGATTCTTAGGCAATTATCGAGGCATCGAGAAAACAGTTACCCTCCACACAGGAGATCACACCACCCTCTTGGGATATGACATCCAACTGGATGGGGTTCGATTTAAACAAACGGAGAATACTGGACTTTACTACGCTGCCCTTTCCATCTCTGCCCCTGGGGGAGGCACCCTCTTGGCGCAGATCAACCCAGCTCGAGCAAAATACCCCACGAGCGAGGATTGGTTCAACGAGGTCGATACGTGGAGCACATTTTGGCACGATCTGTATGCGGTGCTCGCACGTTTTGATGCGGACAAGCAAGAAGCGACCCTGCAACTCTACCTCAATCCCACGGTTCGGTTGGTATGGTCGAGCATTGCTCTCATGATTTTTGGAGCCCTTCTCTGCCTTGTAGATCGCAGATATCGGAGTCTACGATGATCAAAACTCTTATGTGTTTTTTCGCTTTTTCCTTTTGGACCCATGCGGATCCAGGAGCTGATTTATTGAAACAGGAGACCCAGCTCACGGATGATCAGGCACTCTTGTACCAAAAAATTTCCGACCAACTGCGCTGCCCCACTTGTACGGGGATCAGCGTGCGTCAATCGGAGTCACTCTTTTCCCAGCAGATTCGCAGTGCGGTGATCGACCAAATCGAACAGAAAAAGGCAGAACCCGAAATCATGCAATTTTTTATTGAGCGCTATGGGCAATGGATTCTTCGAGAGCCTCCGAAGCAAGGACTCCATTGGCTCGCATGGCTCGTGCCTGCATTGTTTTTCTCACTGGGTGGCCTATGGGTCGCACGTTTTCTCTTTCAAAAGAAAGGATCGATCTAATGGTCTTTCTCTTTGCCATTCCTTTGGCTTTACTCATTCTCTTGATTCTCTGGTCCCCGTTCTTTCTCGATACCAAAACGGATGATACGGATAGAAAAAAATGAAACGACTCATACTCCTCTTCAGTTTGCTAGCTCCCTGCGCATATACAGAGGAAAAGAAACCTGTAGAAGAAAAAATCTACATTTCGGCTCGTCACATCATCATATTACAAGCCGACTTGGAAAATGTCTGGGGCACCTATTATTTTGCTGTGATCAATCGCACGGATACCCCCTTACCCTTCTCAACTCCCATTATGCTGCCTCTTGAGGCCATCGATGTAAAAGCACAAGATGGATTGAAACCCGAAGAGATTGAGAAGGACAAACAGGGCGTCTTACACATGAAAACCAAGACCTTCCCCAAGGGCATGACCTTGCTAGGAGTTGGTTTTCAATGCAAAATTCCAACGGGTACCTCTTCCGTAGATCTGCATTTTTCTCCCCTGTTTCCCATTGGAGAATTGAGTGTTGCCGTATCCAACACAACGCCTTTGTCCCTTACTGCTGAGGGGTTAGAGCCGGGGTTACCCGACATGTTGACAGGCAGTCCGTATACGGGCATCATGAAACGACAGCCGCTTGCAACCGGGGAAACTGTAACGGTGCGCCTTGCAGGTGTGCCTACAGGACGTGCGACACTGTGGTGGAGTGGCCTGGGGTTTGCTAGTGTTTTGTTTCTGGGTAGCGCCTACTGGGTTGTCCGCTCCCGTCGGAGAGACCGGTAACATTCCGGTTTAGAAAGAATTTTTTATGATACGAATTCTATTTCAAATTTTGGTTCCGATCCTCACTATCTTTGTTATCATCCGTTCCCTGTTTTTGATTTTTTCGGGCAAAGGCCCCAAATTGACGGAGCACGGAACCCCATATCCCAATCGCAAGAAAAAGGACCCCGATGTCATCGAAATTTGCCCTGAATGCGGTAACGTACAGGGCCCTCGTCACAAGTGTGCCTTCAAGGATCGCTAGGGTTTTCTTCTTTTTTTCGATACTGATCTGTAGCGCTGCAGAAGCTGATACCCCTCCAAGTCCCCGAGCCAAAGCCATTGCCAGTAGCATTGCCAAATTTCGCACAAGCCATCCCTTCTCCGGAGAGATACTTGTAGCAGATCGTGATGGCTTAGTGTTTGCAGAACGTTACAAGGTCTCCTCTAGGCAAGAGGCTGTATATCCCTATGCCTCACTTTCTAAAACTTTTATCGCAACTGCGATTTTGCAATTTGTGGAAAAAGGATCGATCAAACTCGAAAACACGATTGCAGAACTACTCCCCGAAGCGGGCAGTGCAAAGACACCTTGGGCCAAACAGATTACCATCAAGCAACTCTTGAGTCATACGTCAGGGCTATCCGAGTATCTGTCTCATCCTACGTTCCCCCTCTTTTATAAGGAACGACAGACCTCAGCTTCAATGTGGAAACTGATTGCCGAAGGTAAACAAGAAACCCCACCTGGCATGCACTATGCGTATCGAGGGACCAACTATCAACTACTGGGTTTAATTTTAGAAGCGGTAGGCAAAAAGCCCCTGAGGGAAATCCTTCAGGGGAATATCTTTACTCCTGTTGGAATGACCCACACCGAGCTTGCAGGCGGTTTTGAAGATGAACTTGTGACAGCAGGAAAGCTCCCGCCTGGGGCCTCAAAAGAGGATCGGATCAACTTCAGTTCCGCATGGGCAGAGGGAGCGGTCATCGGAACCGCAAGCGATTTGCAAAAATTTCTACATGCCCTCTTCTTTACGAAAACACTGCTGAAAGAGAGCACGCTGGCTACCATGCTGCATGGAGAAATCGAAAAGCCCGGGCAGAAAGAATGGGTGGGATTGGGTATTTTTAGTGCGCAGGAGGCATCCCCACCCCGCACCCTCTATTTTCACTCTGGTGCGATCTCCCACTACCGTTGTGAATTTGCTGTTGATTCCCAAACTGGAAAGCTCGTGATTATTCTCAGTAACTCTCCCGACTGGCCCATTCATGCGCTCGTGCGAAAATTGCTGTAGAGAGAGGATTGGGGACAGAAGATAATCCGAGGTGGGAAACTTCACCTTCTTTCGCTTCGAAAGTAAGCGAGTGGGGAAAAGAAACAAGCAGTTGAATAAAAAATCGAGAAAGAAATCCATACAAACCCTTTCTTCTGAGTAGTATAAACTGTTTTAGTTTACATGGACGACACTACCCCTGTCATCCCAAGGTCCCGAAGGGACCGTATGGGATCTCAATAAAAACGCAGGGATCCCATACGGCCCCTTCGGGACCTTGGGATGACGGAAATTACACCGGAGGACCTAAGAATCAAAAAGGGGGCACCCACACCGGGTGTCCCCCTTTTTAGTTTATCAGAGCCCTACTGTTGCGCACAGCCATCTTGTTTAGCAGCTGGTGGTGCAAGTTCTGCTTCTTTACAAGCCCCATAGCTTACATAGGAGTATATTTTCCATGCATCCACACCCGATGGGTCCACAATGGTATAGCCAAACATCCCAGCCATTTTTCGAAAGCCCATTAAATTTTTTGACGCTTGCGCAGTTTGAGAAACATCCATAGAAGCGAGAACATTGGACATTTTTTGCTCTTCAATGTAACCATTCGCATTCAGTGATTTAAAAGACGAGCCAGCTACCGACAGGTAGGACCGACACACGAGAAAGAGGTATCCTCAATAGGCACAGACCTGGCACATACCAAGGCTTCCTCTGATCGCTGGTACCAATCACCCTCTGCAGCTGCTCCGCCTTCTGCTGCGAACATGGGTACCGTTGCAAGAAACGCTATAATCATTAGCCATTTTTTCATTTTCAACCTCTGCGTCAAAGTTATAAATCCACTGCAACCTACAATACGCGAAAAATAAATGCCTTAGAACCGTTATGCATTGCGAGTCTTCTGTTTTTTCTCTATAAAAAATGGTCGTTTAGATATCGAAGGGGGCTATAAGTATGCATGGTTTTATTGGGCTTTTGATCTGTATATTTCTCCCTTCTACGCTCCTACAAGCAGGAAGGGAAAAGAGATTTTCTGATCTTGAAATGGGGCCTACAATCGACAGACTCGAATACGATGAGTATGATGATGCACAATTCTCGGAGACTCAATTCAGAACACCGAGCCTAGCTGAAGTTCGAGCTAAAACTCGCGTTGATACTCGAATCAATATTCCTCCACAAGAAGACAATCTGGACGACGTACTCGAGATCACACCGCAGATGCTGAACCAATTCGATCGAATCCCTCAACACCAAAATCCTGATATTGCGATGTTCGTTCATAAAGAAAAAAAAGAAATTTGGATCTTGAATTATAAAATGAAGGAGGTGTGGATTTTACCAGAAGGCACCCTAGATCGCTCTTGGATCAAATGGCCCAAGCTCCGTAAAGCTGCTGAATGGATTACAAGCCCTGAACCTGCTGCCTGGCTCGATGCCGGAACACTAACTGTCGTGACTATCGCAACCTGGCTTTGGGCACAACCTTATACAGACACTTCTCCCAAGTACTCCGTACAAACAGTTGGGGGGATGTTCTCTGCCGCTGTACTGGTTCCTTTTGCCATCATTCCCAAATGCATCCTCTGCGCAGATCGGCATCTAAATCCAAATCCATCCCCCACCGTACGCAAAATGAAAATGAGAGGTTTCCCAAAAAGCACGACGCTGTAAGACGGACGCCGCTCCTGTCATCCCAAGGCTGCGTAGGAGCCGTATGGGATCTCGATAAAAACGCAGGGATCCCATACGGTCCCTTCGGGACCTTGGGATGACGGAAATTACACCTTGGGATGACAGAGGGGGGCTGCCCTAGAGGGCCTGTTCTACAGCAGAGAATTTCTGCGTATCCTGCTCACTGCTGAACAGATCCTGGAGTTGAAACCCAATCAGAGACTTCGGTACCCAGAAGAGAGTTGCCAGCTCGGCCACCACGTTCTTACGGGTATCCAATTTCACCAACTCTTCGAGCAGCAGGGTCTTCGGCACCAGTAAGTTTGCCGTAAAGAGAAGAATCTCCCACTCTTTGCACACAGCAAGGCTTGCGCCCAACTCTGGAAAGCGCGCTCGTTCTCCCGTAAGGAGGATTTTTGCAACGTCTTGGGTCATCCCCATCCGCACTTGGGACTTGAGCTCCCCTTTTTTAAACTGGATGGTGTATTGCCCCGGTTTGGTACGGAGAATACGCGTCAGCTTGTCCATCATCTCCGCAGGCTGGGTGGAGATAAACGGGAAAAATCGAGTGACCTCGGGCAAGTACAAAGGTGCGGTGGCGAAGTCACTGCGATGGTGCAGGTTCTCCACAAAAGCCATCACCCGTTGGCGTACATTTTGGAGCTGCTCATGGGTCAGCACCTTCTTGACTTTCTCTGTGGCAAAGAAAAATTGCTGAGATTCTTTATACTCAAAGTAGGCTTCATCCACGGTGGCAGAACCCATGGCCAAATCGTGGACCAAACTAGGCTCCAGCTGCAAGGTCTCTGCGAGCTTCGCCAAAGCAAAGACGGAGCGCACGTTCTTTTCACCGCGCTTCCAATGGCTGCAATCGGAGGGATTAAACTCCAGAATGTTGCCTACTTCTTGGTCATGGATTTTGCTTCCCTTTTGTTCAGCCAAAACCTTCTGACAGAATCGAAATAATTGGGCTGAATGAGGAAACTTAGGTACGCCAGGGCGTTTCATGGCAGGCTCCTTCTGTCTGGATGGCAACCCTCCTGCTTAGAGGCTCTTGAGGACCCGTTCGCCAGGGGCATGCGCAGAAATGCAATGTAAGATTCCAAAGGGATGATATTACTGAAAGTATATCTGGCGAAACTTTACAGGTCAAGCTTCCGAGGATGGAAGTAGTGAGAATTCCTAGACATGTTGGAAGCTGTTCGAAAAATCCCACCGCGATAAGGGCGTTTTTCACTTTGACACCCACGGCGCATCCAGCATATGTTTTGCTCCACTTACCTGCGCTTGCTGAGAAAAAAGAAAGGCAGGTCGCCCCCAACAGGAGAGAGCCGTGAATCGTGCGCGCGAGATTGTATTCTTCAACAATATGACGAGAAAAAAAGAATCCCTTCAGACCCTTGAAGAAAACCATGTGCGTATGTATGCCTGTGGCACTACCCCCTATGATGACAACCACATTGGGCATGCCATGCAGGCGATCTTCTTCGATGCCATTCGCAATTTCCTGGAATATATTGGATATCGAGTTACCTATGTGCGTAATTTTACAGATGTAGATGACAAGATCATCGCTCGCGCGGCTAAACTAAATATCTCCCCCGCTGCCTTGGTGGAGGGGTTGATCGCCAAAAATGCCCTCGAGATGCAGCAACTCTCTATTCGTCCTCCTACCCATGAACCTCGCGTCTCCCAAAGCATCCCTGAAATCATCGCCATGACGGAAGAACTTCTTGCCAATGGCGCCGCCTACGTCACCAAAAGCGGCGAAGTTTACTACCGCGTCCGACAAAAATCCGACTATGGCAAGCTCTCCAACCGCCAGCCAGATGAATTGCGCGCAGGGACCCGAGACATTCATCAAGGAGAGAAAGAGGATTTCCTAGATTTTGCCTTATGGAAACCTGACACCACTGCCGATGCTTCTTGGCCAAGCCCTTGGGGCCAGGGACGCCCTGGCTGGCACATCGAATGTTCTGCCATGGCAAAGAAATACCTGGGGCCTACCTTCGATATCCATGGCGGAGGACGAGATTTGATGTTCCCCCATCATGAGAACGAAATCGCACAATCAGAGTCAGCCAACCGAGCGGCCTTTGCTTCTATTTGGATTCACTCTGGGTTGCTTACGGTGGACAATCAGAAGATGTCCAAAAGTTTGGGCAACTCCATCACCATCGAATCCTTCCTTAAAAAATGGCCTGCAGAAGTGTTGCGTGCAGCGTACCTCCAGAATCACTATGCCTCCAACATCGATTTTTCTGAGAAAGTGTTCACTGAGTGCTGCCAAAACTTGCTGTACTTCTATGAAACCATGGAGACCTTGCGCACAGGTCCAGTGGGGAAAGCCACCTTCGATGTGGAGCCCTATCGCACCCGGTTCCAAGCTGCCATGTGTGAGGATTTCAACACGCCCCAAGTAATGGCGCTCCTGCACCAGCTAGCCAAGGCCTCCAACCAGAGCCCTCTCTCGGAGACCTGTCGAAAGGCTGTGCTCACGTTGTTTGAAGAGATTGGGGCAGTCTTGCAAATTTTCCAGCAAGACCCTATAGCCTTCGTCACCGAGTTAAAGCAGAAATGGATTGCCGATCAGGGTATCCTAGAAGCTGACATTACAACACGGTTGGCAGCCAGAACCCAAGCTCGACAAGATCGAAATTGGCAGCAAGCTGACGTGATTCGGGATGAATTACACAAAATGGGCATTGGGGTACAAGACACTCCTACTGGCACCACATGGACGTTGAGGATGCGACATGGAGATGATTCAGTTTGAAAACATCGGACAGTTGGTCACCCTAGCGCCTCTCGCAACAGAGAAGCGCACCACTTCCATTACATATGCAGATCTTGGCATTGTCAAAAATGCCTGGATGCGGGTCCATGAAGGATGTGTCCATAGCTATGGAGAGATGCAACATTGCCCCTATGCAGAAGAAACCCTTGATCTCAAAGGCGCACTGGTTCTGCCAGGATTTGTAGACGCTCACACCCATCCTATTTTCGCAGGGGATCGTTCCTCTGAATTTGTGCAACGACTCTCTGGTCTAACCTACGAAGACATTGCTAAGCAAGGCGGTGGGATTTCATCCTCCATGCGTGCCACCCGTGCAACTTCGAGAGAAGATCTGGAAGCACTGACATTGATGCGACTGCAACAATTCTTGCGCTACGGCACCACCACGGTGGAAGTGAAATCAGGGTATGGTCTCTCTGCACCGAGCGAGAAACTCCACTTGGAAGTGCTGCAAGCCCTCAAACCGAAAACCCCGCAAGAAGTAGTCATAACCTGCATGGCACTGCATGCGTGTCCCCCTGAATTTTCCTCTATGGATAGTTATGTAACTGCCATGAAAGAAACCCTTCTGCCCCTCATCGCGCAAGAAAAACTCGCTTCCTACGTGGATGTGTTTTTGGAGCTAGGGTATTTCACTCCCTCGGAGGCCATGGATCAATTTATGGCTCAAGCTAAGGCACTGGGTCTTGGCATTCGGGTGCACGCAGATGAGTTTACGGAATCTGCAGGGGCCCTCTCTGCGGCTCGGTGGCATGCAGCGAGTGCGGATCATTTGCAACACAGCTCTCGAGAAGGCATTGCAGCCATGGCACAGGCGGGGGTAACTGCCATCCTCCTACCTGGAACCTCTCTCTATACGGCAATCCCTTTCACCGATGCCCGCCCCTTTGTGGAAGCTGGCTGTGCGGTAGCCATTGCCTCTGACTACAACCCGGGAAGCTGTCGCATCTACAACCTTGCCTTACTTGCCACCCTCGCAGGTATTCACTGTCACCTCTCCTTGCCCCAGATACTTGCAGCCATTACCTACGTACCCAGCGTAAGTCTCGGCTTGGGTACGAAAAAAGGGGCCCTCGCCCCCAACTTTGATGCTGATTTTGTTGTATATAACTCTATTTCTACTGTAGAGGAGTGGCTGGCTACGTGTGGGATGCAAGTCCCAGACTCTGTCTTTATAAAAGGCAGTAGCGCCTTAAAAACTGTCTGAAGTCTCCAGGAGGGATTGGGTCCACCTACCTTTTTAGAAGAGGGACACCCACCAAAGGTGGGTGTCCCTCTTCTAAAAAGGTAGGTGGACCCAATCCCAGGACCCAATCCCCAAACACCAAAGACTCCAACTAGAGACTTCAGACAACTTCTTACTTCCGTATAAGCAAAAGAAAGTATGTATGAAAATGTTTCGGCTTTGTCTTGGTCTCTTGACTCTCTGGTTCTCGTTATATCTGCATGCAGGTGATACACAAAATTACTCGCCTAGATTGAAAGTTCTTTTTAAATTATTACAAACGGGTTCGAACTTATCTGCCGATCTGTCCACAACACAGACGCCAGAACAAAGCAAAGTATTACAAGAGGCATACTTCCGCCTAAAACCGCAACAATGCATAAGCGAGACTCTCGGTGAAATTGAAAGACTTTTAAACGAAAGGTCGGAGGAAAAGGAAGAAAAGGAAGAAAACGACTATCTTGTTCTTTCTCTCTTTCACCTTTTGCCTTTTATTTCTATTTACTCTTGTATTCTCACCATACAATTGATTGAAAATTTATCAATTGATTCTTTCAGAGGCAATCCAAAGCTTTCGCCTGAATGGACGCAGAGTTGGCAGCTCTTTCAAAGATGGAATAAATTATATAAAAGGGTGAAATATAGATCTAAAGAAAAAACAGAACAACTTGCCGCTGCCTGGATTCAGATACAAAGCAGCAGTTTTTCTTCCATACAAATTGCCCTGCTTACAAAATCAACTCTTGGTACCTATCAGAAATTTATGCAAGGCCATGAGGATATTTTTATAGAGTTATGTCAGTTATTCAAATCAAATTTGACTAATTTCTATGAAGAAAACAAAGAAACGTGGATGACTGGTTATCAGTCCTATATGGAGTTTTATCTCCTAACACAAGTCATTCGTCCAACTCCCTATACCCCAAACTATGGGGCACCTTTTAAGTTGGAGATGAGGATGTTGCATTTGAAAATTCCTCCAGAATACGAACAAGAAATCAAGCTCCAACAAGAAAAATTTATCATTACCCTTAAAAACACCCTACCATTCAAATCTGTCCCAACGAAAGAAGAAGAGATGGGGGAATTCTTCGAAATTCGAAACCCTGAATCTCTTTCATCCATCCTCGGTCTCCTCATGGAAACTCTCCAATTATTGAATCCAAAATATAAGACACAATTTCAAGAAGTCACTGATATTAATACGTTGTATTTGGATTGGAGAGATACCCGAGATCATGCTTTGGAACCTCACCCACAAACTAAAACGGACAAGAAGAAACAATGGGTATATATCCCCTCAGATGAAAATCCGAATGTCTGCGACGAGAAAGAATCGAAAAAGGCATTGAGTTGTGAGGGGCAGCCTTGGGAACCGTTACACAACGATGCTGTAAAAGCATTTGCCAATGGAAATCTTACAGAGGCTGAATGCTTGTTTAAAGAAGCAATTAAATCTGCTGCTACCCATGAAGCCCCTTCCAATGCAGAGCTGGCACTCAATCTAGGCCTGCTTGATTTATATATGACTGTCGTTTTTGACCCCCGATTCTATGCTGCATCTCCTACCTTGTTAGATGAATTGAAGCGTGTGAATGAGGTTTTTTTACTGGATCAGGAAAATTTCCCATCAAAACCAGGCACAGAAAAACTATTGAGAGAGATTGATCATTTATTAAAGGGAAAACCCTATTTTGAAAAAGCAGTGGCTCTCATGAAAACCTGTAATGAGTTTTCGAGTACAGATTGGGAGAAATTACCGATTGGATCAGGAGCCTTTGTTGGAAACTATTTCCCAACACTGCTCGCACACGAGCCAACCTACCAACCCGAGGCTCTGAAGAAATTAGCGGATGCTTCCATCCAATTTGTGAATAATCGCAGCACATTTATGCGCGAAATTATTGTACCCAACGCAGTCAAGGGGAAAGTAAGAACAAGGGACAAAAAAGAACCGAGCGAAATTGCCCAACTCGCCTCCGATCTCATCGGACGTTTACGTAAGTTCAAAAAAGGAAAAATTCAATACGACAAAGGCTTGTTTCAATCCATCCTCGAAAAAAATATGCAGGCAGTGGTTGTAATCCCTGCGAATCGAAATCCAGTTCCTATACCGGTTAAGCTTCCTCTTGTCTATCCGACAGGGAAACCGCGAGTGCCCATTTCATGGGATAAAATTCTGTATCAAAAGAGCTATGAAAGCCCGCTCTAACGGATGAGCTAGGTGGACCCAATCCCATTTTTGAAGAGCCCGCTGCGCATCAGCTAAACAAAGAACAGCCGGTCAATCCCTTCTTTGTCACTTGGGGGATTTATCTCTTTTGCTGTAACTACCCAGGTAGTTGTTTTTTCTTTTCTTTTCTTGGGCACCAGCTGCGCAGTTGCCCAAACCCTCCTTGCCTCGCAATGGGAGAATGGTGCATGAAGGCAAAGATGGCAGCGGGAAGGCCGGCGCGACGGTCGGATCCCCCCGTCTCTCTCAAAACGCAAACACAA
>CANJLI010000003.1 GCA_947475005.1 Deltaproteobacteria bacterium
CAGGGCGGAGGGACCCGTCGGGTTGAAAAACGCAACCAAGAGCGATTGTCCATGACGAGAATTGTGTTTGCGTTTTGAGAGAGACGGGGGGATCCGACCGTCGCGCCGGCCTTCCCGCTGCCATCTTTGCCTTCATGCACGGTTCTCCCCTTGCGAGGCAAGGAGGTGTGGAAACTGCGCAGCTGGTTCCACAAAGAAAAGAAAAGAAAAGAAAAGAAAAGAAAAGAAAAGAAAACCCACTATCACTCACAGCTCGGCAATTGAATCTCCGTCACCCATCCCGCATAAAGCGTAGCCCAGGTTTCCCCCAATCCATACCGCTCATTGTAAGACCGAATGGACCCGGGCTCGGTAAAATTTCGCTCACTACGAAACACCTGGGCATTTTTTGGCACCAAAATGCGAACCCCTCGCTTCGGAATCGATTCCCCAAAGAGAGTTTTGTACATTTTATTCGCAGAGGTATGGGTATAGCACAGGGTTTCCTGTTCACAGAATCCTTCGGAGGCATCCCGAAGCCCAAGTGCTTGTAAAAAATTTTGATACGAGGGATCGTAAATGCCTTGTGCAAACACACCACCCATTAAAACATGGGAAGCACAAATTTTATTTTGCTGCAGGAATGCCTGTACAAGAGGGAGCAAAGGATCAAACGTATTATGAGACCAGCCAGCTTGATCTTGAAACCAACTAAATACGGCTAAAGGCTCTTGCTGAAACTCCAGAATAAAACCCGCTAAATACCCACCGCCCACCTTCCAAATTGCAGGAGGTGGCGCCCCCACGCGAAGTTGAAACGGATAAGAAAATGCAACTGCGGCACTCTCTTCTTCGGCTGTCAGCATATTTTTATCAACGGGAGCCACGCTCCATGTATAACCAGCCAGAGACGAAGAAGTAAGAATCGCCTGGTCCGATTCATAGGGACTGTCAGCTCGTTGCATGACTTCTTGTGCGATCAATAAATCCGGTTTGACTTCAAAAAAAGTTGCATTGATTTCTTCGAAACGCCAGCGTCGAAAGGCCCAATCCCCTTGCCAGGATGGAATTGGATGGGGAGCCACCTTCTTTTGGGTAAAAAAGGGAACGGTTTGTACGACGATTGGCTTCGATTGATACCGCATTGCAGGCGTTATACAGCCCGATAGTGAACCAAAAATGATGGAACAACTAGCAACCGATATAACGCGAGATAACCAACCGTTGAATCTCACTTGTACCTTCTCCAATCCGTAAAAGGGCTGCATCTCGATACAACCGTTCGATAGGATATTCCTTCATGAGGCCATATCCACCAAAGGTTTGCTGCCCTTCTCGCGCACAAAATTCCGCTACCTCTGAACAATAGAGTTTTGCCATGGCAGCCAACTTTTGAAACGCAAGCCCTTGTTGCTTAAATCGACAGGCTTTGTATAGCAACTCCTGGGCCGCTTCAATACGCATTGCCATATCTGCCAGTTTAAAGGATACAGCCTGGTGTTGGCAAATGGGTTTGCCAAATGTTCTTCGCTCCTTGGCATATTGCAGGGTTAGCAAAAAAGCCCCCTTGGCCAAACCCAATCCCATGGCGGCAATGGAAAGGCGTCCATTATCCAGGGTTTGCATCATGATTTCAAAACCATCGCCACGTTTGCCCAATATGGCATCAGCCGGTACACGCACATCGGAGAAAAAAAGCTCTCCTGTATTGGAAGCGCGCCACATCATTTTGTCTTTCATGGCTCGACAGGTAAGCCCCGGGCTAGGCACAGGCACAAGAAAACAAGACAATTCATTTCGACCATCCGGGCGTTTACCGGTAATCGCTTGTACCGTGATGCCTTTTGTCAATTCACACGCACTATTGGTAATCCAAAGCTTACTCCCATTGATTACCCACTCTGCTGTAGCTACATCATAGACAGCTGTTGTTTTGCTAGCTTGAGCGTCGCTACCCGCTTCTGCTTCCGTGAGTCCAAAAGACCACAATTCTTTTCCTGTACTCAAACCGGGCAAATATTTTTTCTTTTGGGCCTCACTACCAAAGTAATAAAGAGGGCCCGCACCCAAACTATTGTGAGCTGCAATGGTGGCAGCTTGAGAACTGTCTACCCGAGCCAACTCCTCTACACAGATAATATAGCTATAATAATCGAGCCCCTGCCCTCCGTACTCTGTGCCTACGATGGTACCAAAGAGGCCCAACTCTCCCATTTTATGGGTGAGGGGGATGCAAAACTCTTCATCACGGTCTAACTGTGCGGCAAGGGGGGAAATTTCTGTCTCTGCAAACTTGCGTACGCTCTCGCGTAACATGGTGCATTCTTCCGATTCTTCCACTTGAAACATAGGCGATAGACTCCTCGCTAGATCGATTCTGGATCGCCAGAGTCGCTGTTTTGCATACGCCCCTCGCGTCCGGTAGCACCTGTTAGAATACCGATATACGATTGGTAACGCCAGCGGGAGATGAACCCCGCTTCTACGGCAGCAAGAATGGCACAACCCGGCTCTTCCATATGAGAGCACTTGCGAAACTTGCACTGCCCGACATAAGGACGAAACTCTCGGAACCCGATCGTAAGCTCCAATGGTGTACGTTCTCGAATTAAAAAGCTACGAATACCCGGTGAATCAATCACATACCCACCGATCCCCAACTTAATAAAACTAGCATAGGAAGTGGTGTGCCGTCCCTTTTGCAAGATTTCTTCTGTCTCCACCTCTTGCTTTAACTCTGGGCGCATCAAATTCACCAGGGAGGATTTCCCCACACCAGAATGCCCGGAGAGAAGCGAGACCTGATTGCGAAAGATGGCATAGATTTCCTCTCGTGCTTTTCTGGGGCACTTCGGTCCCCCTGCTTGCACTTGCAACACCCGATAGCCCAATTTTTCATAATGGGCACAACGTTCCTTGCAGATCTCCACAAAGCTATCATTGTCACAATCGCGCAAGAGGTCCTTCTTGTTGAGGATTAAGATGGCTTCTAATCCTTCTTCTTCTGCCAAGACCAAATACCGATCGATGAGCCCCCATTTTACAGTCGGCGCCAAGAAACTGGCTACGATGACCAACTGGGTGATATTGGCTGCTAGTACATGCTCTCGATCGAGAAACAAGGGATCCACCCGAGAAATTTTGCTGGTACGTGGGGCGCGAAATTCCACCGTGCATTGTGGCAGTTCAGAGTACTGTTTTTCACATTCAAATTGATTGGAGCGACATAAAACCCGATCCCCCACAGCGATTAAGTTTCGCTCTTGACGATCATTTTTCATAAACTTACGAGCCAAGGTGGAGAGCCACACATCCCGCGTATTGACAGTAAATAACGTAGGCTCTGGAGAAACAAAGGCATATTTTTTATGGACCTCTACCACCCGAGCGGCAAAATATCCCTTCTCAATATCAGCAGCCCATGCTGCTTCAGGGATTTCAAAATCCCGTTGGGAAGAAGTTGCAGTATGTTCTCGCTTGCGAAAAATTTTTTGCTTTCTTTCCACATTTTCGAGCTTATTTTTCAGATGCCAATTCTTTGCCATTAGGGTTCTTCTCGGAAGGCAGAGGTCGTAAAGCAAGATTGCTGGATACTATCTCGAATATCACCGCTCAGAAGCTCCATGATACTATGGGTAACTTCAGCCAATTCGGATTTTACATGGATGTGAGAGTCCATGGTGATATAGCCTTTTTGAGCCAAAATTACCAAATACTGCTGAAGAGAGTTCTTGTCGAAGAAATTGCTATCCTCCACCCGATTTAGAATAGAGAGGCGCTGCAACATCACAAGACCTTCCGTCTCAAACTGTTCTACCCTAATAGGGATTTGTCCAGGGGGACGGAGCAATAGAGCTGAAAAGATCGCATATTTTTCAAAGGTATCTCGCAACATATTCCCAATAAATTTAAGATGAGAGAAAGCGGGACTCCCCACATCACAACGTAGGATCTTTGTTCCTTGTGCACGCAATAATCCCAAGGCAAAGAAAGCTTCCAAGTGAGATTCTAGCGCAACTACAACCTCTGTCTCCTGCCAGGAAAGATGAAATTCCTCTCGAATGAAGGGATAAATATGCAAGCATCCGGTAACGAGAACTTCTTTTTCAAGCTCATGGTTGTGTTGGAAAAATCCAGCAATCAGAGAGGACAGCGCAAACAGATGCACCATGTTATTTCGATAGTAGGTGACCAATAACTTTTCTTTTTCATTCACATATAAAACGTCACCTCCTTTGCAAGCAAAACGCTGCAGCGTGGTGAGGCTTTCTGCATAGAGTAGTTGCTCTTGTAAGGTATCCATTGGAAAAGTCAACGCACTTGCACGCCCCGTTTTTTCCAGCAGGGAAAGGAGCAGATGAGAAAATCCAAGCAACTCTTTTTCGACCATAGCCTTTTGTGGAGTCGCGAGAAGGGCTGTAGCAAATAAAGAAACAGGTGTTACCAGAGCTGCTTCATTGATGCGAATCATGGTTTCCTTGGCCAATCGATGTACAATTGGCGTAAGACTTTTAACGGTACCCTCTTGAACAAGAGGAGAGGCAACTTCCCGATCCTCTTGTTTTCCTATAAACTCATCCATATAAATCGGAGGAGCAAAGCTGATGTAGGCTTTTCCAAATTCAGACTTTAGAAGTTTTCGCGCTTTGAGCAATTGACCAAAGGACTCTGCTTTTTTCGTCTTGCCTCGAATTTCTCGAATGTAACTCCCTCCCTCCATCAGCCGATCATAGCTGATATACACAGGAACCAAAACGAGGGGACGTCTGCGGCTGCGCAAAGCACTCTGAACAACCATGGACAAAAGACCAGTTTTAGGCGCCAATAGATAACCGGTGCGGCTGCGGCCTCCTTCAAGGTAAAAGCTGATAGGAAATCCCCGAGTCAGCAAATCATGTACATATTCACTGAAGACAGAACCGTACAAACGATTTCCTGCGAAAGAACGCCGAAGAAAAAAAGCCCCCCCTCGTCGAAACAAAGGCCCAATAGGCCAGAAGTTCAAATTCACACCAGCAGCAGTATGGGGAATCATGAGCCCCAGGTTATAAATGGAATATCCAAAAAGGAGGTAATCCATATGACTGCGATGACAGGGCAAATAAACAATATCGGCTTGTTCACTTAAGTTATGTAGGTACTCTGCATTTCGGACTTCGATGCCCCGGTACATGCGCTTCCATAACCAACTCAAGATCACATCAAAGAACAACAACACGGGATACATAAACTTGGCTGCGATTTCATCTGCATATTTATATGCAGTGGCTTCTATCTTTTCTCTCGACTGAAGACTACGCTCCGCCTCTCGATCAATGGTCTTCTGGATTTCCCGAGATCCGATTAGTGCAGACAGCACATGATTGCGATCATACAAGTACGGCCCAAGCACAGCCTCCCGTTGTTTGCGAAAGTGAACCCGAACCACTCGCTGCAGTTTTCGCGCAATGTCAGTATCTTCTTTGTTTTCTGCAAGCAGCTCCCGCAACTCAATTACCTTACCAAAATGGCAGACAATTTGACGCCCCTGTACGCAGAAAGTTAAAAACTTTTGAAACCAGCCCCCATTCTCATCATCAAAGAAGAGAAGCTTAAGGAGTGACTTTTCTTCTTTTCCTGGATTTCGCCCCCGAAAAATAGACACGGGTATAATTTGTACGTCTACTTTTTCTGCGGCACTTTTTCTTACCAGTTGAAGAACCTGAGGGGACTGTTGCAGGCGAATTTGTTGGAACAAGCCTGTTTTAAATAGGTAGAGATAGAGCCCCCGAGGCTCCTGACTCAGGTCCTTTACTTCGTAAAGGGGCCGAGGTAGACCCAGTTGCCGACAATGAACATCCAGAATGCACCAGTCGATCCAAGAATGGGATTTAAATAAATAACAGACTGGACGAGTGGGATCCAAGTCAAGCTGCTCATTTACATTTTCACTTGGAAATGATTTGCTACGGGCCCAGAGATACAAAATTTTTTGCAAAATCCACAGAAAAAAAAGATGGTAGTTTCGATCGATCTGCATGGGATGGAACTCTCGATCTATGGGATAGGGGATAAAACCACAAGCCACTCGAGTTTATCTGTTTGTGCGAAAAGGTCAAATGCTTCCAGCTGATGGACACGAAAAGCATCTTTTTGAAGAAGCTCAAGATCTCGCAACAGGGTAGTGAGATTGCAAGAAACATAGATCAATAAGCTACTGGATTTTTTTGCAGTCTCGCTGACAAAAGTTCGGGCTGCATCCGAAAGACCTTTTCTTGACGGATTCACCACGATGAGTTGGGGGTTCGAGGCCCACTCAGGAGACGTGTGAGAAAATTCTTCTACCGGACACGAGAAAAATTCCACAGACTTTTGTAAACGATTAAGCTGCAAATTGGTGGAGGCGTCCTCTTTGGCAGAAGGGGTTTCTTCAATGGCAGCGACGCGATATCCACTGCGCGCCAGCACCATAGCAATTTGACCCACTCCACTATAGAGATCGATGGCCACTGCCCCTGCGTTTGGAGTACCTGCAAGCTGTTCGATACGGTGGTACATCTTGCTTGCAATCCAAGGGTTGACTTGCAAAAAGCTGGTGGGGCTGAGAGAGACGCTGAAATTGCAAATCGTCTCTCGCAATCTTTTTAAACCCATCAATCGATGAGTTTCAGCTCCAAATATTTCATTGCCGTGACTGGCATTCAAATTAAGATGCAAAGAATCAATCGTAAGACCCTGCTCTTTTAGAATTTCTGCACAGCGCAGCACCTTTTCTTTGGCTTGGATATCGGTAACGATAAATGTCACCATCAGCTGTTCGGTCAGATGGGCACAACGAGCAGCAATAAACTTAATTTCTCCTTCGCAAGTATCCTCTCGCCACGGAATCAACCCAGCTTCCTTGATTGCCAGTGGCAATTTATAGATCAATTTCTGTAGCGCAGGGGCATGCAGGGGACACAACTGCATCTCCACCACTTGATGGGAGTTGGGTTTAAACACCCCAATTTCAATCCACCCACGGGCATTACTTCGCACTGCCAACTTCATACTGGTGCGATAGCGAAGTCGTTTGGGAGAAAGCACAGGAGGCAAAGCAGGCACAGGTTCAGGAAAAATGCCCTGCAGTTGTTCCACATCTTTTTTGTATTTGGCTGCAACACCTTTTTCATAAGGTGAATTTACATAGAGGCACAACCCACAGGTCTTTTGAATCGGGCAGTCCAGGGTAGGTCCGATGATTGGCTGTTTTTTCGGAGCAGGACGTTTTTTCATGAAAACCTGAGTGTCTGATACGTGGGTTAAGAGCGCCAATCATAGGGCACGAAAGAAGAAAGGGTAGTACCATGAACAGGCTTTTTTCGGAAGACTTTTATCTCAAGATCCTGAAGTTGCCCCCAAATTTTCCACTCAACCTCCAGTTTTTCGATGCGATACGGGGAGTCTGCTGACTTGGATGCCTTGGAAAATACGTAATCAGAAAAGAGGTAGACCATCGCATGCTTAATCTTGAGGTGAAGAGGAATCCGGGGATTCGAGGATTTTTCCAAGAAAATCAGTATGTCTCCATATTGAAGACCGTCCACTCGATGTAGGGGGTAAAACCCAAAAGACAAAACTCGCAAAATCTCATCCCCATTTAACATATTGGAATGATAGAATTTTTCCCGTCGTGGATTTAAAAGGTCCGAGTCCACCATATCAGGATAGGCAAACGCAATGGCAGAGTGAAAACAGTTGGGGCCTCGATAGATAGAAAACCGTTTCACGTGCGCAGCAGCAAAAGGAGGCAGCAGGTTCACATCTACCAGGAAAGACTTGGTTCCAGATAGCTGTGTTTGAATACGCTGATGACGCTCAGAGGGAAAGAAGGGCTGCAGCTGAGACAAGAGCTTTGTTTTTGCAGAAGGGGACAAAAGAGCTGGATCCAATGCAAGCTGCTGGTGGGGTGTTTTTAGATTTTTTCGAACCAAAGACTTGGCTCCATGCAGGGGTTCTATATAGAGATTTTTCCTTTTTTCTCGCAAAGTTAGTATCTTTTCTTCCGGAATAAGCCATAAGGTCGATTCCTGCAGGGGGATAAGCAAACCCTTTCCCATAAAGTAGTAGAGGCTATTTGGCAGCTTTTCTTTTGGATCTTCCCACCCATTTTCTTGCGCCAAGCAGCAGCCAACAACCAGCCAATATACAATCATAATTTGATATTTTGTTTTAAAATAAAAAACGTCTGCCATCCAATACCCACTTTCCAGGTTTGGCGGCTTTATCGGCAGCATGGGCGGGTTTATGAGGAAAATCTGCATTCCTATGTCAAAATAGAAATAAGCGTGGTGTGCAAGTTTTATGTTTACCCGTCATCCCAAGGCTCCACAGAGCAGCCGTATGGGATCTCTTTAGAGCAACCGGTAGCTGCGCAGGGATCCCATACGGTCCCTTCGGGACCTTGGGACGACGGGCAGTTCTAAACGCTGTATGAAGAGGAGGATCTCGTGGAAATTCTAATTGCAGACACCAGCAAGTCGGGGTTGGTCATGACCTCAGAAGTGTTCAAAGATCGAATTTCTGGCACTATTGTCACAACTTGTGCCACAGGACGAGAGTGTTTGGAGAAGGTGGGAAAGAAAAAATTTGACATGATCGTTATCGATTTTGACCTACCTGATACTGACGGCGTGACATTGACCAAACTCCTACGCGCCCATTTTACAGGACCAATCTTGATCACAGCTTTTCCAGAGGAGATTGTCAAAAAAGCAATCTCGGACGAACTATATGCTTTTATAGATTCTTCGATGTGGATTGAAAAACCAGTAAAATTTGAATCCCTTTCTGCCAAGATCGATCACTTCTTAATTGAAAAACGTAGATTGCATAAACGGTTTATGGCAAAAAGCAAAGTCACATTGACTCCTGCCTCTAGCAAAATCAAAAAAGTGGAAGCCACATTACTTAATTTAAGCTTCGGTGGCGCTTTGATCGAAATCGCAGGCAAGCATAGCTTAAAAGCGGGCGATTCCATCATCCTACAGGTGCATGAAGAGAAAGCAAAAAAAACAAAATCGGTCGCACCCACCCCGGCTTTTTCGGGCTTGGATCGGGTAAAAGCGACCATTGCATGGACGGACAAACGCAATGCACAGACCGGAATTAAGTTTGACAAGCTTTCCAAAGTGCATGAAAAAAATCTGGAAGAGCTCTTTCGTAGGTCCAAAGAATATACCTAATCGGCCCCTCTTGCTTCTCCTACTCGGTGTAATGGGAGCTGGGATTTTATTTGCGGAAACGAGTGCCATTCTATCTCGACTCACAGATCTACCGCTGTGGATGTCGTCCGCTTTTTTGAATTCGGCACTTGCCGTTTCAATTTTTTTTTACGGGGCTCACGAGGGACGCATGCTGACCCCTCCTCGTCTACATCTCTTTTTCCGCAGCAGGGTGTATACCTATTTGCCTGGCCTTGTGGTTTTGGCAGCATCCTGGCTATGGGTATCCCCACGATGGAGTGAACCCTCCTGGATGCAGCTTGCTGCGTTCTCCTGGGTGCCCATTGTAGAAGAAGTTGTCTTTCGAAAGGGCGTAGGGCCTTGGTTACGCCGCTATAGCGACAGCATCTGGCTGGGGAGTTATTTCTCGATTTTACTTTTTTCTTTTTTGCATGTATCGCCTACTGTGTCACGCATTTTTGAAGGGCGTCTTGGATTGCCATTGGGGCCCCTACTGTTGGGTGTGAGCTGCGAGCTATTGTATATCCTCACCGGACGGTTGGCCCCCTGTGTGGTCCTTCACTCTGTTTGTAACGTCGTTGCGGTTTTCTTTTTTTAGGAATTGGGTCCACCTACCTTTTTTACATAGAGACTCCCAGCATAGGTGGGAATCTCTATGTAAAAAAGGTAGGTGGACCCAACTCCTAAATTCCTTTTGATTTTAAGACTGTTACTTCGCTCCCCCTGTAGCAGCGAGAGAGTGGTATCGAAAAAAAAGATTGTAAAAAAGAAACAGAAAAGAGAGAAGTCACCTATCAACCAAAAAACGAGGGGTGAAATATGTCTTGGGGCTATCATTTGATGTTGGATTGTCGAGCCGGAAGCAAAGAGAAAATCAAGAGCGAGGAAAACATTCGCTCCTTCATCAAAGAACTCGTGGACAAGATCGAAATGGTTGCCTATGGAGACCCAATGGTAGCCCATTTTGCCACTCATGATCCCGATAAAGCCGGGTATTCATTCTGTCAAATGATTGAAACCAGCAACATCTCGGGACATTTCGTAGATAAGAACGGAAATTTTTACATCGATGTGTTTAGCTGCAAGCCCTACAACGTAGAGCTTGTAAAAGAAATCGCGATGGGCTTTTTCAGGCCTGAGCACATTCGCTGGTCATTTATCGAACGAGACGCCTAACTTGAATATAAAAAGGGGGCTGATCAGCACCTGGGGTTCGACTTGAAGTACGAACGGCCCCAATGATCACAAAACGTTCCACCTCCCCTCACCCTGCCAAGCGCCGTAACAAATCAAAGCTATAAATTCCCGTGCGATGCCCATCTGAAAAGTGGATTTGCATGGCATATTGCCCCACCGAAAAAAGCTCCGCGGGCCGCACCGAAGGGTCGATCTCCATGGGCTTGCGCTCCCCCGTAAACTCATTCACACATTGAGCACAGGGACAGCGCTCTCGCAACCGCACCACATCATAGAGAGACGTCTGCTGGTCGGTCCACGTGATCGCAAGGGTTCGATCATTTTCTTGCCAAATTTCTTGGATATGATGACTCATGGCTGTACCTCCGGCATGGGATCCCATTTGAGATGAAAGCTGCCCAAGCCCTTGGGCGGAAGACCCTTGCCTTGCTTCAACGCTTCCAAAATCGCATCGCGGGCTTCAAAGTACGCCTGGCTCCCCGCGTGAGTGGGGTCTGCTACCACAAGGGGCACCCCCCGGTCCCCAGACTGCGTGAGCGCCTCACTTAAGGGGATGGCCCCGAGGAAAGGGAGCTTGTGCTCAGCAGCGAAATTCTTGCCCCCGTCTTTGCCAAAGAGAGGGTGCCGTGTTTCACAGGTCCCACACAGAAAATAACTCATGGTTTCGATAAGCCCCAATACGGGAACCTGTAAGGTACGAAACATCTCGAGGGCTTTTCGCACATCGAGCAACGCCACCTGCTGAGGGGACGTCACCAAGATGGCAGCATCGAGGGAAATATTTTGCGCCAGCGAGAGCTGAATATCCCCCGTGCCTGGGGGACAGTCAATAAACAGAAAGTCCAACTCCCCCCACGCCACCTGGGTCAGGAGTTGCTTCGCCAAGTTTCCCGCCATAGGACCGCGCAGGATATTCGCCTTGTTCGTAGAGGCGAACAAAGCGGGAGAGATGATTTTTACACCGCGCACCTCAGGCGGCACGATGAGCGCACCCTCCATCTCCGTCGGTGTGGGGGTTTGAGTCATGAGCGCCATAGAAGGCCCGTAGACATCTACATCACAGAGCCCCACCTTCGCCCCTTGGGCTGCAAAGGCAAAGGCCAAGTTCGCAGCTGTGGTGGACTTTCCTACCCCGCCCTTACCCGAGGCAATGGCTAAGGTGTAGCGAATGCGCGTGCCCGTAGCTGGAGTTGCCGGAGCTTGCGATGCTTGTGGCGGAACCTCCGCTACAGTAGGGGGATCTTTCTTTTGAAACCACTTCACAGGGTACCTCGGAGTAAGAAGCTGAAGTCTTGTGGGAACACTCCAACGGGGTGTCCCCTTCAATTGCGGAAACGGGGACACTCCAACGGGGTGTCCCACAAGGCTCTCGTTTCGGAAACAGGGACACTCGCATCGGGTGTCCCCACAAGGCTCTCGTTGCCCTCTGTTCGGGGACACTCGCATCGGGTGTCCCCACAAGGCTCTCGGAGATTACGCCTCAGACATGAGTTCGATAAACTTCGCAGCTTGAATCGCAGCTTGGCAGCCCATGCCTGCAGCAGTGATAGCTTGCTTGAACACAGGATCCGCAATGTCACCTGCCGCAAAAACACCGGGAGTTTTCGTCTCTGTAAAATTTTGCACCCGAATGTAGCCGTGATCATCCACATCCACAAAGGGAGCAAAGAGAGAAGAGTTCGGGCTATGTCCGATTCCGTAGAACAGTCCGTCGATGGGGAAGTTCTCCAGTTCGCCGGTTTCTGTATTTTTGAGCATCACCCCAGTCAACCCCTTGTCATCCGCCAGCGCTTCCGCCACGGTAAAAGGGATCTTCAGTGTAATCTTGGGATGGCGGCGAACACGTTCCTGCATAATCATGGAGGCGCGGAATTTATCCTGGCGGTGCACCAGAATCACTTCTTGGCACAAGTTGGCGAGGTACAGGGACTCCTCCATGGCGGAGTCTCCTCCGCCGACCACGATCACTCGCTTGCCTCGGTAGAAAAATCCGTCGCAGGTGGCACAGGTGGAGATCCCCCTGCCCATCAGCGCTTGCTCATTGGGCAAGTTCAAGGTTTTGGCTGTGGCCCCCGTGGAAATAATCACGGTTTGGGAAAGAACTTCTTCGCCATCCACATACATCCGTAAGGGCTGGGAGGAGAAATCCACACGGCTCACTTCCTTTTGAAAGATCCGTACGCCAATGCGGGTAGCCTGTTGCGTCATGTTATCCATCAGCTCAGGGCCAAGGATCCCATGGGAAAAACCCGGAAAATTTTCCACATCTGTGGTGGTGGTCAGTTGACCCCCCGGTTGAAGTCCACTAAACATAACAGGCTCAAGGCCTGCTCGTGCGGCATAAATCGCGGCTGTCAAGCCAGCAGGGCCCGAGCCGATGATGGTGACTTTGTACATATGATCCCTCTTCAGTTCCAAATCTGGCATAAGACACGCTCGATGCCTTATCATAGAAACAGCAAGAAAGTAAGTCGGAAGGATTTTTCCATGCGCATTCTCTATCGGGTAGCAGTTTCATCGTTTTTTGTTTTCAACATGGGTTGCATTGCTTTTGCCAAACCAAAGGTTTTTCAAGAAGATACCCTCGCAGCGGATCAATCCATCGAAGTACGACGGGTGAAAGATGGGAAGGTATTGTATGCCACCAACCCCGACTCCCCGTTGATGCCTGCTTCTACTCTCAAAGTTTTGACGGCAGGTGCGGTACTCGAAGGACTGGGAACTTTTCGCAAGCTAGAAACCAAGTTCTTGCACACCGGCACCCGTACAGCAGATCGAATTTCCGGAGATTTGGTCATTGTGGGAGGGGGAGATCCCTTGTTTGTTTCGGAGTCCTTGTGGCAAATCGCACGAGACCTCCACAATCAAGGTCTACGAACCATTACCGGTAACCTCATCATCGATAACCAGATGATTCCAGTACAAAAAAGGGACGAAGCCTTGCAAAAAAAAGGCACCAACAGCGCCTATGATGCTCCCCTCTCTGCCTTTGTGATGAACTTTAATACCTACGCGGTATTGGTAGCCCCCGGCGCCACTCTTGGTACACCCGCTCATGTACAACTCGACCCCTACCCCTTGGAAGGAGTGATCATCGACAACCAGATCAAAACAAGCTCTACCAAGGCCTCAAAGAAAATCGAAGTGTATCGGCACAAACAAGGGGATAAAGAAAAACTCAGTGCCACGGGGGCAGTAGCCATTGACGCAGAAGCGGTGAAGTTCTACCGAGCGGCAGAAGATCCTGTGCAGGCGGCAGGGGCCTATGTAAAAGCTTTCTTTGCCCACGAAGGCATTACCATTCAGGGACAAATCGTAGCTGGGGCTCAGCCTCCCAGCACCAAACCGTTGATGATTTGGAAGAGCGAACCGATCTCTACGCTGGTACGTGCTATGCTTGCCTATTCCAATAATGTATTGGCTGATGTGCTTCTGCAACGCTTGGTAGCAGATAAAACAGGCTCAAGCACCCCAGAATCAGGGGTACAAGCCCTGCATGCGTATCTGCAAAGCAAGGAGCCCTTGACATCAAGGGTAACCTTGCACGATGGTTCCGGTCTCGACCGAGGCAATGCCATCAGTGCCCATACCCTGACAGGATTTTTAACATCTATGGCCCGTGATGAGCTGCTCTTTGCCGATTTTCTTTCTCTCTTTCCAGCTGCTGGAGGGAACGGAAGCTTGCGCAATCGCTTTAAAGGGAATGGCTTAAAAGACATCAAGGCAAATATTCGAGCGAAGACCGGAACCTTGGCACAAAGCCCTTGTACTGCGTCTTTAGTTGGATATTTGTTCCATCCCAAGGAGGGGTGGTTGGCCTTTGCAATTTTACAAAATGCAAAAGCGGGAAGAAAAGAACCCACCCTCGACGAATTGCATCAGATTCAAGAAACAGGACTCTACAAAATTTTCGAACAGGAGTCTGACATATGACCGAAAAGCCAAAGAAAAAGCCACGTAACTATGAAGAGCTGGCATTGGAGTATCATGAGCGAGCCCCTGCTGGGAAACTTGCCATTCGCTACACCAAACCCTTGGACACCCAAGACGATCTCTCCGTTGCCTACTCACCCGGGGTTGCAGGACCGTGTCGCAAGATTCACGAAAATGTGGATGACTCCTTTCGCTACACGGGACGAGCCAACTTGGTGGGTGTTATCTCTAATGGTACTGCCGTACTGGGATTGGGCAACATCGGCCCCTATGCTGCCAAACCTGTGATGGAAGGCAAGGGGATGCTCTTTAAGAAGTTTGCCAACATCGATGTCTTCGATTTGGAGATTAACCAAGAGGATCCTGATAAATTTATCGAAGCGGTAAAATCCCTCGAGCCGACCTTTGGAGGCATCAATCTCGAGGACATCAAGGCGCCGGAATGTTTCTATATCGAGGAACAATTGCAGAAGTGCATGGAAATCCCGGTGTTTCATGATGACCAACACGGAACTGCCATCATCGCTTCTGCTGCATTTCTCAACGCCTTGGAAATTACCCATCGAGACATTGCCGCCACCAAGGTGGTGTTCTCCGGTGCAGGGGCAGCTGCTATTGCTTGCGCCAATTTGTTTCACACCTTGGGGGTAAAATCAGAGAATCTATGGATGTGCGACAGTCAGGGGATGATCCATACGGAACGCACAGATCTCAATCCCTATAAGAAAAAATTTGCACGCAAGACCAAAATGCGCACCTTAGAGGAAGCCCTGGACGGAGCCGATGTATTCTGTGGGGTCTCCTCTGCCGGATTATTGAAACCAGACATGCTGATCAAGATGGCTGCAAATCCGATCATTTTTGCCCTTGCAAATCCAGATCCAGAAATCAGTCCCGAGCTTGCGAAAAAAACCAGACCCGATGCCATCATTGCAACAGGCAGATCCGATTATCCGAACCAAGTAAACAACGTACTGGGCTTTCCATATATCTTTCGCGGGGCCTTGGATGTGCGCGCAAAAACCATTAATGAAGCCATGAAACTCGCTGCTGTACGAGCCATCGCAGCCCTTGCCAAAGAACCGGTTCCGGAAGAAGTAATGGCTGTGTACAAAACCTCCGATCGCTACGAATTCGGACGGGATTATTTGATTCCCAAACCTGTAGATCAACGAGTGCTCTTGCGTGTGGCACCTGCCGTTGCCAAAGCAGCCATGGATTCGGGTGTGGCTCGTATTCATGTGGATCTGGAAGAGTATCAAGAGCGCATCGAACGCTTGCTCGGGCCTACCCGCCGTATGATTCGCACCTTGCGCAAAGAAATTTCGGTCTCCATTGGAAAGACGAATCGCAAACCCCGTGTGGTACTGCCCTATGGGCAGGATCCTCGTATCCTGCAAGCTGCCAAGCAAGCTGCGGATGGGGGGGATGTGGAAATCATCCTATTAGGGAATGCAGATCAAATCTTGGAAATCGGTGCCCAAAATGGCATCGAAAGTTTAGCAGGCATCCAGATCATCGATCCAAGAAAAACTGACAAAGAAGAGAGTTATAGCGAACATCTCTTTGAGTGGCGCAAGCGAAAGGGCATCTCTCGCACCCGTGCCCATCAAGTGGTGATGAACCACGATTACTTTGCTTCCATCATGTTGCGATTGGGAGAAGTAGACGCCCTCGTTACGGGTGTTACCAACACCTATGCCAACTCCGCTCGTCCGGTATTGGAAGTTTTGGGCACCGGTCGAAACAAAACCCTAGCTGGGGTTTATATTTTAACCTCGGAAGAACGAGAGTATTTCCTTGCGGATTGCACCATCAACGTGGAGCCCACAGCGGCACAACTCGCAGACATTGCAGTGATGACCGCAAATCTTGCGAAGAAATACACCCGATCCCCGGTTCGAGTCGCTATGCTGAGTTTTACCAGTTTTGGAGCAAGCAAAGACGCATCCAATCTGCGAATGAAGGAAGCTACCGATTTGGCAAAGGCACGCATGCCTGATGTTGAGATCGATGGGGAGATGCAAGCGGATGTTGCGTTGAATCAGGTGTTGCGCAAACAAGAGTTTCCGTTCTGCGACTTAACAGGCAACGCCAACGTGTTGGTATTTCCAAATTTGCATGCTGCGAATATTGCCTACAAGCTCCTCACCAACATTGCAGACTATACGTCCACGGGGTCGATCCTTGCAGGATTAAGCCAACCGGCAAATATTTTGCAACGAGGGGCTAGCGTGCAAGAGATTGTGAATATGATCTATGTAAGTGCGCAGCAGGGAGTTTTGTAAGCCGCTTCTAAAGGGGACGCCCGATGCGAGTGTCCCCAAAGACTCTAGCTGGAGAGAACCCATGACAACTGTTGCCTACTTTATAAGCCTTCTAGGAAAAGACAACGTACTCGAAGACCCGGAGGCATTGGCCATCTACGGTACAGACTGGACTCGACGGTATCCCCCAAACGCCTCTCTCGTGCTGCGCCCCAAAACCGCACAGGAAGTATCCAAAATCCTTGCGTACTGTAACGAACACAAACTCTCGGTAGTGCCCAGCGGAGGGCGCACCGGATTGGCAGGAGGAGCGGTAGCACTCGACGGAGAGATCGTGGTTTCGGTGGAACGCATGAACCAAATCCTCGAAGTGAACATCCAGGAGATGTGGATCTGTGCTCAAGCCGGAGTCCCACTTGCAGCTTTGCAAGACGCTGCCAAAAAAGCAGGGCTCTTCTACCCCATGGATCTCGGTTCGAAGGGAAGTTGTCAGCTCGGTGGAAATTTGGCAACCAACGCAGGGGGCCTCAAGTTCATCCGATACGGAGGCATGCGCAACCATGTCTTGGGCATCGAAATGGTGCTGGCAGATGGACGCATCCTCGATATGAATGCTAGCTTGCAAAAAGACAACTGCGGCTACGATCTCAAGCAGCTATTTATCGGAAGTGAAGGTACCCTAGGGATTATTACCCAGGGAAAAATTCGGTTGATGAAAAAACCGCAGCCTTACTTCGTCACGTTGATTGCGGTAGATACCTTCTCTCACCTTCTCTCAGTACTGGCACTCTGTCGTAAATCCACACACACCCTCACCGCATTTGAATTTTTCACAGATGCAGCGTACCAACATGTCAAAACTTGTTTTCCTCATTTGGGCGGTGTTTTTTCAGATCCCCATCCTTTCTACGGATTGATCGAAGTAGAGGTTGCCTCCCACACACAGGGAGAGCATCCTTTGTTTAGATTGATAGAGGAGGCCTTTTCTTGCGGGATTCTCGCAGATGCGGTCTTTGCGGAAAACGCGGAACAGTTCTCTCGATTTTGGAGTATGCGAGAAAACATCACCGAAAGCCTTGCGCGCACGGGACGCGTACACAAGAACGATTTGACCTTGCCACTTGGCTCCCTCGAAGCGTTTATGAAAAGTGTCTCTGCCTTACCAAAGGGAGGCATCGAAGTGATCTACTTTGGGCACTTAGGGGATGGAAACATTCACATCAACTACATAGGACCTGCGAATGGAGATGTAGAGGCATTCCGACGAGACGTACGGGTACTCGAAAAAAAGGTGTTTGAATGCATCGCTCACTACCGAGGTAGTATCAGCGCTGAACACGGGATTGGGTGTATCAAACGAGAGGATTTGCATTACTCTCGTTCGGAGTTGGAAATAGAGATTATGCGAAAAATTAAGGCTGTGCTGGATCCCACTGGGATTTTAAATCCGGGCAAGATTTTTTAATGAGATCGGGGACACCCCGTTGGGAGTATTCCTGGTGAGGTGAAAGTCCTGTGGGGACACTCCAACGGGGTGTCCCCGATGCGATGAAGTGGAAAACAATACGGCACAAAAAAACTACATATCTAATTCCTCGATAATTTGTTTAAGCTCCTGTCGGAAAGCCTGAGGCAGTCTGTCTCCGTAGGAAAATAAATACTGCTCCGTATCCTTCATCTCCTTCTTCCAACCTTCAGGATCGATAGAGCAAAGAGACCGCAATGTAGATTCAGGAATAGAAAGGCCTTCGGTTTTGATCCCATCCGCTTCCGGCACGTATCCGATCGGTGTACGCACAGCTGGTACTTGATTCTGAGTACGGGCAATGATCCACTCGAGGACCCGCATATTGTCCCCAAACCCAGGCCACATGTATTTTCCATTGTCATCTTGTCGAAACCAATTTACATGGAAAATCTTCGGAAGCTTATCGCTCCTCGAAGCAAAGCTCAACCAGTGGCTCCAGTAGTCTGCAAAGTTGTAGCCACAGAACGGTTTCATAGCCATGGAATCCCGACGCAAGACGCCTACTGCACCAGTTGCTGCTGCAGTGGTTTCGGAGGCAACGGAAGCACCCACCATTACACCGTGCGCCCAACTCTTGGCTTCATAGACGAGAGGCACAAGATGAGGGCGTCGTCCTCCGAAGATAATGGCAGAAATGGGGACACCCTCTGGATTTTCTGCTTCCGGGGTATACGAAGGACATTGTTTTGCAGCGACGGTGAATCGAGAATTTGGTTGAGCAGCAGGGCCTTTTTCGGGCACAAAAGGATCCCCCTGCCAATCAAAATCAGGGGTACGATTATCAAGACCTTCCCACCACGGCTCTCCATTTTTCATCATGGCAACATTGGTAAAGATCGTATCATGCTGAATGGTACTCAAGGCGTTGGGATTGGTTTTGGTAGAGGTCCCAGGTACCACACCAAAAAATCCAGCTTCTGGATTGATGGCATAGAGACGCCCATCACTACCAACATGCATCCACGCAATATCATCCCCGACGGTCCATACTTTCCATCCTTTATAAGAAGCCGGTGGAATGATCATAGCCAAGTTGGTTTTTCCACAAGCAGAGGGAAATGCAGCTACCACGTAGGTGCGCTCACCTTGTGGGTTTTCGATACCCACGATAAGCATGTGCTCAGCCAACCATCCTTCCCGACGAGCTTGAAAACTCCCGATACGCAAGGCATGGCATTTTTTCCCCAATAAGGCATTGCCTCCATAGCCTGAGCCGATGCTCTTGATCGTAAGTTCTTCGGGAAAGTGCATCACAAATCGACGATTCACATCCAGATCCCCAACAGAGTGAAGTCCTTTGACGAAAGTTCCACTCTTCTCAATGCGAGCTAACGCAGGGGTTCCCATACGAGTCATGATTTTCATATTCGCAACTACATAGGCACTGTCTGTAATCTCTACCCCACAGCGAGAGTGAGGGGAGTCGATGGGTCCCATGCAGTACGGTACCACATAGAGGGTGCGCCCCTTCATACAGTCAGCAAACAGTTCATCGATTTTTTCGTGAGCATCTGCTGGCAGCATCCAATTGTTGTTAGGCCCTGCATCGTCTTTCTCAGGTGTACATACAAAGGTCAGATGCTCGGTTCGGGCAACATCCGAAGGATGGGAGCGATGTAGGTAACAGTTGGGGTATTTTTCTGGATTTAATCGAAGCAACGTTCCATCAGCGAGCATTTCCTTGATGAGCCCTTGGTATTCATCTTCGGAGCCGGTGCACCAGTAGATTTTATCGGGACGAGTGAGTGCGGCTACCGAGTCGACCCACAGATTGAGGGCGGTATTTTGAGAGGCCATAGGAATACCCTTTTTTTTAAGGAGAATTCCTTAAAATCTACCATAGATGCAAGGGAGTATTCCATGCTTTTGTAGCTTGTATTGATCAAAACAGCTTAGCTATGAATTAATCCCCTCATAAATCTCAAGATCCCGTTTTTTTTATAACAAAGTAGTATCAAAACTTAATTCAACCCGTAAGAGCCCATCTGGTAAAGAATGTTGATTTCATGCGGTTTTCTCGATCTTTCTCAATACCAGCCTGATATTCGCGAGATATACCCACGCGGTAGCTGAAGCTACTTTTTTCTCGTAGTCTTTAACCAATCTTCTGACATTACCAAGCCATGCATGAGTACGCTCTACAATCCAACGTTTAGGTTTAGGTAGAAAACCTGGATGTTTTTCAAATGCCCCAATTTCAAGTTGAATACCAAATCGCATAGGAATAAGGATTTCAAGATCACCCCGATAGGCTTTATCTCCAAGGATTTTTTTGCACCGTTTTAAATTTCCATCTCGGAAACTCTTTTCAAGGGCATACTCAAGTGCTCTGCTATCGTGTACATTTGCGGCTGTGATGTGGCAACCAACTATCAAGCCAAGGATATCCAAAACGAGATGGCGTTTACGCCCATTAACTTTCTTGTATCCATCTATTCCTTTGTTTTCTTGTTTTCCAAAAGAGCCCTTCACTGACTGTGAGTCCGTCAATAGAAGCGACAGGCTTGCCTCCTTCCCTAGAAAACATCGCACTTGTTTGTTCAAACTTCCGTTTATTATTTCCCAAAACCCATTGCCTCGCCATTTTTGAAAATAATCGAAAACGGTCTTATAGGAAAGATATTCTTTTGGTAGCATGTTCCAAGAGCAGCCTGCTTTTAACAAGTACAGCATAGCATTCACAATTTGACATTTGCTATGTATAGATGGTCTGCCCAGATTGGACTTCTGAAAAAAGGGGCTAATCAAAGACCACTGGAAATCTGATAGATCAGTAGGGTATACTGCCGCGGTGATGACCTCTTAGCTTTGTAGTGATTGTCGAAAGGGGTCATCATCCCTTCCCCTCTCAAAAATCGCCACACAACTTAAGCCGCGGCTAAATTATTCTCAAATTCCGCGAAAAATCAGCATTCTTTACCAGATAGGCTCTTACTGAGTGTGTTAGCTAGATATAAGAGACTTCAGACAGCCTCTTATCTATTTCCCACAACCCGCTAGATTATAAAATAAATATAAAATAAATATAAAATATTATAAATTTAATCCGAATCCCTCCCATATAAAAAATAGAGGGGATTTATATGTATATTATAAAGAGATTATTTATTGGATTGGTCTTGGCTCACTCCATCTCAGCACATGCCTTTGAGCTGGAGCTGTCAAAAGATCGGTTAAAAGGCAGAATTGCCATCGCATTTGAAGAGATTGAATTTCTGAACAGTAACCCTAACTGGTCTGAGCCTGAGAAAGTAGAGATTTTCAATGATTTCGCTAAACGCCAAGCCCTGATGGAGTGCCTATCTCATCAGTGTGGGGAAACGTCCTGTCTCTCCGTTGCCAAGGAAACCCATGAACTAGAAAAAGCCAAGGAGAGTGCCTCCCTGCGAGTCTTAACGGATATGACGAAAAAAGAATATAGCTTGCGCACCAGAGCGTTGGCCGCATCTAAAAGTGAGTACTACTTCACGTCCATCATTTGCACGGATCAGCCGCTTTCTATGGAAAAAAAGGAAGAGGCAAAATTAGAAGCCTGCTCGGCCTCCAACCCAGAGTCTCTTGCCGCCTGTGAGCCAAGTATACCCCAGTCGGAATCCGATCAGACTGTCGATGCATCCTATCTAAGTAACATAAAAAAGATCGGCCAAATGATTCCCTATGACGAAGTTAAACAATTCGGCTATTCAGCTCTCTGTTTGGGGGCGAGCGTAGCGGTTAAAGCCAGCGTACAGCATTTTAGTACCCCGGTAGAGACTGATTCGGCTGTCATGCGTATGTGTAAATTGGCATTTCAGTATTCTAAGCTGCCAACTGCAATTACCATCCATACAGATAAATTTATTAAATCCCATCGACACAACATCACACCCTCATTTTTGTTACTCGATGAAGCGCAGACTGCTCTACAACTAGCGAGAGAATTTGAACAATTGGCAGTAGTAGCAAAAAAAATGTTGGATCAAAAAAAGATTCCTGCCATTAACATACCGGTTATCGAAAAGCTTATTGTAGACGGCAAAGCAGAGATCACAAGGAGTCGAGATAGTTACGATAATGGATCCACCGGTGATGGAGCGGTTCACGGTCTTAAAATGGGCATAACTTCTCTTAAACGGATTATCTCTTTTCCTACGAACGTACGATCAATTGACCTTAGCCAAGTAACTCCAAGCTTAGAAAAACTCATCGCTATTTTTCCAGACAAAACCAAGAATGATCTCAGGCAAATATATAAGGCAATTGCGGTGCATTCAAATCATAAGAATCCATCTAAGCAGATGGTTTATTTTCAAGGTAACCCTGGAACTGGAAAGACTTACGTAGCGAAAGGATTAGCTGCGGCGATGGGTCTTGAATTTCTTGAGACCACTTTTACCGAAGCTGGGCTAAGACAGCTCAAAAACCTCTTGGGGGAGGCGACCACAACCAACGTCATTGTCCTCATCGATGAGGCTGGAGATTTTCTAGGCGGCTCTTTTGAGAGGGAAGTAGCGGATTACCAGAAAAAAGATTTATTTTCAACGGCAAAAATTTTATTGGATAGGTCAACTTATTATATTAAAGCCGATTCTGTGGATGGTATTGCGAATCGGGGAAGAATTGGAATGATCGAGATATTGCCATTTCATGATATCTCTAAAGCAATCTTTATCTTCACTGGGAATCA
This sequence comes from Deltaproteobacteria bacterium, assembly GCA_947475005.1. GTDB lineage: Bacteria > Bdellovibrionota_B > Oligoflexia > Oligoflexales > Bog-1112 > CANIBL01. Next base: position 22,774 of record CANJLI010000003.1, read on the forward strand.
AAAAATTACAGATCCTGCTTTTTTAAGTCGTATCGCCACAATTTCATTTCCAAGAATTGACTTGTCTGAACGGCAGCGATTGGGATCCCTCTTCCTCAATAGAGAATTTGTAAAGCACGGGGTCAAAATACAGGAAGAAGATAATAGGATTCTACAGGAAATTATAAAGAAAACAAATCAAAGTTTTGATGGGGTGAGAGAGTTAGAGGGTATTGTTGAAATGTATAGCGTTATGAGAAAATTGGACGATCACCCTGCGTTTGATATCGATCGAGAGATTGGAAAGTATGCATTATCTGTGCCTCTCGACCCAACTGTTCAGTAAACGACAGAAGAACTCGCATACTGTGCAGCTTCTTTCAAACTAGCGAGAAGAGCCCTTTTCACCATCGAATTGGGCTGCAACGATGGCTTGCAGAAATGGGGTTTTGGGAAATAATAAACGGAAGTTTGAACAAACAAGTACGATGTTTTCTAGGGAAGGAGGCAAGCCCGTCGCTTCTATTGACGGACTCACAGTCAGTGAAGGGCTCTTCTGGAAAACAAGAAAACAAAGGAATAGATGGATACAAGAAAGTCAATGGGTATGGAAGAGGTAAAACCCTCACATCGCGTTATTTATAGATGCTTCACAGTGGATGTATCCGTCTTATTTTACTGGAATATCTAGATTCCGCTTGCCTGCTACCCCTCAGTTTTATATAGCTCTTCGATAACAAATGAACTCTACAACTCTATAAGTAACGCTCAATAAGGAGTTTTTATTATGAATCGTTTTCTAACCTGTGGAATTTGGCCCTTTCTTATTTTGTTAACCCTACCTGTAGTTGCAGCAGAAGAAACACCTGTAGTTGCAGCAGAAGAAACACCTGTAGTTGCAGCAGAAGAAACACCTGTTTTGCAACCTCAGGCAGAATATTGGGAAACAGAGTTTGCCAAAAGAAAACTCATCTATCTTAAAAGCAATACAGGTTTTAACGGGTTAACAAAAGATCAGTTGGCGTTATTCTTTTTTCGCCTAATAGAGCAGGTAAATTTTCAGGCCAACAAAGACGATTACACCTTGTTCTTGGAAAAAAGATTTTTCTCGCTCCCAGAAGCAGCCGAATATCTCAGAACACGAGAAAGATTGGTTTCCGATCGCTCCTTCAATACGCTTTGCAAAATTTTCACTGAAAATAAAGTTGTATTTGAGGCGTTTAACGCATTGGTTGATCATATCGCTATAGACAGCGATCATTTAAAAAAGAGAAAAAAGTATCCTTTATATCTAGGTGAAATAGAGGGAGTAGGTGTCAGTTTACTCTCCAGCGAAGAGATTCCTGCACAGGCGTTTATTGGGTCATACAAAGGAGAAATGGCTCTAACCATGAGAAGGGCCTCCGCTGAAAACCCCGCTTTCTCCGATATGTATAGAATACAAATAGCACCAGCACACCCTGTGCTTTTTTCATCTTCTGCTACTTATTTATCTCTGAGTGCAAAAGCAAAGGGAAATGAATTTCGTTTTATGAATTCTGATAACAGCGCAACTTGTAATGTACAATTGATGCCTAACTGGATAAAATACCCCTCCAAAAACGGAGAAGAAATCTACCGATTTTCATTGGAAATATCAGCTAAAAAATCAATTCTTCCCGGACAGCAGCTTCTCTGCGACTTCACAGATTCTTTTCTAACCGATATTGAAGCAAGCGGCTCCACTCTCGTTCACTTTTGTGGACACTGTACCCAAACTCTTTCACCTATCCAAAGAGTTCCTTGTGATAAAAGAAAAGGATGCCAGCTTATATATTGTAGCAAATCCTGTCAGATTCAGGATAAGTACCACAGTAGAGAAATATGTAATTGTTATATAGAATTTAAAAATTACAAAAAAAGGTAACTCCCCAGGTAGCCATTTAATATTCTGATGATTTTTCTTTCTTGAGGACGCATTTGATGGCAAAGTTCCTCTCATGGATGAAAAAGATATCATTATTAAAGCGTTGCAAGATCATATAAAAATCTTGACGGCAAGAATTGCAGAGCTGGAACGTCGTTTGAGGCTGAACAGCAGCAATAGCGGCAAGCCTCCATCTACTGATGGATTGGCTAAACGCCCCCCGCAAAGCTTGCGCAAAAAGGGTGAAAAGAAATCGGGTGGCCAGCTGGGGCATAAAGGCGAAACTCTCAAACAAGTATCTACCCCTGATCATATCGAACGATATACATTGAAATCCTGTCCAAGCTGTCAATCTGACCTTATCTCCATTCCCGCGCATTCGATCCAAAGACGCCAGGTTTTTGATATCCCAGAGCCGAAAATCGAGGTGACGGAGCATCAAGCTGAAGTCAAAATCTGCACTTGTGGCCAACGTTGTGTGGGTGTTTTTCCCCTAGAAGTAAAAGCGCCTGTTCAATATGGCAACCTGGTCCAAGCTCTGAGTATCTACCTCAACCACCGGCAACTGATTCCCGAAGATCGAGTCGTCGAAGTATTTAGAGATATATTCGCTCTTACTATTTCGTCTGCAATAGTTGTCGCAGCTGGAGAACAGCTCGCAACAGTTTTGAAGCCATGGCAACAGGATGCCGAAGAAAAACTAACAACAGCACCCGTAAAACATTTGGATGAAACTGGATTTCGAGTCGAGAAGAAAACCCAGTGGCTCCATGTCATGTCTAATAAAGAAGCTACTGTTTATCGCATTTCCCCAAATAGAGGGAAAATGTTTGCCAACTTGCTTGGCACCATCATTCACGATTGCTTCAAATCCTACTATGCTTTGATTGGGGTATTGCACGCACTATGTAATGCCCACCTGTTGCGAGAGCTTAAAGCACTTACTCAATTTGAAAAAGAGCCCTGGGCATGGGTAATGGCATTGCTGCTACGTTCCGCAAATCAATACCCAGAGAAAAAAGCTCGTATCATCGTTCTCTATGATTTGATTGTTGCCAAAGGCCTTCACTACCACGAGTCATTGGAACCTCTAGCAAAAGGGAAAAGAGGGCGGCAGAAAAGGAGAATTGGTCACAATCTGCTGCTCAGGCTCAAGAACCATAAGAACGACGTCTTACGGTTCTTGAGCGACCCACAGGTCGCTTTCACTAATAATCTTGCTGAACAAGACCTCCGTATGATGAAGGTCAAAATGAAAATCTCTGGCGGGTTTAGAACCATGCAAGGGGCTAAAACTTTTTGCACAATTCGGAGTTTTACTTCTACTTGCAGAAAACAGGGTATCAATATCTTTCAAGCTATTTCTCAAGCCAATGTTGGCTTCTTGCCTGACATCTCTATTGATCAACCTCAAATCCTAGCCAAAGCGGCTTGACCTACCTGGGGAGTTAAAAGAAAAGAAAAGAAAAGAAAAGAAAAGAAAAGAAAAGAAAAAACAACTACCTGGGTAGTTACAAAAAGGCTTACTGAGTGGGTTAATTAGACATCAGAGACTTCAGACAGCTTCTTAGAAGCTGTCTGAAGTCTCCAGAGGGGGACCTCCTAGCAGCTCCTAAAGGGGACACTCGCATCGGGTGTCCCCTGCATCCAAAGACTCCAACTGGAGACTTCAGACAGCTTCTTACCAGATAGGCTCTTAATAAGATTAATAAAATACAGTTGATCATTATTAAAATTGAAATGCATTAACAATCAATAAAAACAGTGGTATAATCAACCCCATACATCTGTAGACTTTGAATTATAACAATCAACGAAAGGAATTTTCATGAAAAAGTTTTTCTTTTACACAATCTGCATTACCTCTGCAGCAGCGAGTAACTTCTTATTACCCGCTACTGCAGTAGCTGCGGATGCACCATTCTATACGCTAATTCCCAACGGAAATATTGAGCTCGTGAAAGAAAGTGATAACACAACTGAAGTAGCAATGTATATTCGCCGCTTGGTAAAAACATCTCAGATGGCTCCTGGTTTTCCTGTAATAATGCCAAAAGTACTACCACTACTGCAAGAACTCCGGGGTCTTCAGGATAGCGATCCTCTCGAGGAAAGGAGTTTACCAATTATTACAACTGGTAACGTTTCGACTATTTTATTCTTGGCTCACATGCTACGCAAAGAACAGTCATATCTAGGGCTGCAGGTCTCAACAGAGAATCAAGTTCGTTTGGTAGCTTTTTATACATCTGAAGAATTACACAGCTCTTCACTGCATGGAGCGCTTCCAAAGGGGATGGGTAATATAAAAGAATATTTGCATAATATAGTCTTTCCTCAAGCTCAAGGTGATAGAGACAAGATAATGGAACGAATGAAAGACGCCAGAAAAAAGCTATTTGCAACAAGACGTGACCTATTGATTGGAACAGCTGGTAGCAAAATTCATCTTCCTAAAGATCTAATGGGGGAACGAGACACGCTAGACGTTCCCCAATAGATCCGATTAAAACTCGTCGGTGAAACCGACACTACCCTCAACGGCAATTTGGTAGGCAGCCACACGTCGCTCAAAGAAGTTCGTCAACTCCTGTACATCTTGCAATTCCATAAACCCGAAGGGATTTTTAGAATGAAAGATGGGAGGAATTCCCAATGCATGAAGCCGTTGGTCGGCTACAAATTCCAAATATTGGCGCATCTGATCTTGCGGAAGTCCAAGCACACCCAAACTCAATACATCTTGGGCAAACTGCATCTCACACTCGATAGCCTCATTCATCATCTTAATGATATCGATGCGAAGGTTTGCATCAAATAAATCCGGCTCTTCCTCTTTGGCCACACGAATGACTTCAAAAGCGAAGTTCATATGGCAGCTCTCATCGCGAAATACCCAGTTGGTACCCGTCGCCAAACCGTGCAGCAGTCCCTTAGATCGGAGGAAATACACATAGACAAATGCGGCAAAGAAGAAAAGTCCTTCGATACAAGCCGCAAAGCAAACCAGATTCAAGATAAACTGGCGACGTTCTTCTTTCGTATGGAGTGCCCGAAGATCCTGAATCGAACCGATCCATTTAAAGCAAAAATCTGCCTTCTGCTTGATGGAAGGAATCGTTTCGATGGCTTGGAAGGCGTGCTGTCTCTCTTCCGGTTCGGGAATGTAGGTGTCGAGTAGCGTCAGGTAGAACTTGACGTGCAAGGCCTCCTCATACAACTGACGAGATAAATACATCCTGGCTTCAGGCGAATTGATATGGCTATAGAGATTAATCACCAAGTTGTTGGCAACAATCGAATCACCAGTAGCAAAGAAGGCAACCAATCGATGGATCAAATGGCGCTCACTGGGACTCAGGCGCTCAAGATCGGTAACATCCGATCCCAAATCTACCTCTTCCACCGTCCAAGTATTTTTTACCGCATTATTGAACATTTCATAAAAAATCGGGTACTTCATCGGTCGAAGCGTCAAGTCATATCCGGGGTCAAGCAACATAGAAACCGCTCCTGGCGTTTACATGCAAGATTCGCATGTTTCGGGGTTTTCAAGAGAACAAGCCACGGCTTGAATTTCAACTGTTTCCAAACTTTCAATCTGAGACAACGTAACCGTGGTTTTGTTGATCGACGTAGCCCCTCTCGAGCGCAAATAGTAGAGCGACTTCAAGCCCTGTTTCCATGCATGCAAATACATGGAGGAGAGCTTCCCGATGGTGGGCTTTTCCATAAAAAGATTGAGCGATTGGCTCTGATCGATAAAGGGGCCCCGTTCACTGGCCATGTCAATCAACGAACGCTGAGGAATTTCCCAAGCCGTACGATATCGATATCGTACCTCTTCCGGAATTTCCGAAATGTCTTGAATCGAACCTTCCCCAATTTTAATCTGGTTCTTGATGGAATCATCCCACAAGGACAGTTGCCTCAGCTCTTTCACCAAGTACGGATTGACCTGCAAGAATTCCCCAGACAGGGTTTCTCGTTTGAACAAATTGGAAATTTGGGGCTCGATGCACTCATAGGCCCCTGTAATAGAAGCTATAGTGGCAGTCGGAGCAATGGCAATAATCAAAGAATTGCGCAAGCCCACCTTCTTGATTTTTTCCTTGAGCGCATCCCAGCGAGCTGTATCTTCAGGCTGAACGTTCCACAAATCAAATTGAAGGACCCCTTCGCTCGCACGTGTGTCCGCAAAAGCAGTGTGAGACCCATATTGCTCTGCCAGTGCACAAGAGGTTTTGAGCGCGTGGTAATAGATCTCCTCTTGAATCTTCTTGGACAAGAGACGGGCTTGTGGAGAATCAAATGCCATCTTCAATTTGAAGAATACATTTTGCAATCCCATAATTCCTAATCCCACAGGGCGCCAACGGTGGTTGGAATCTTTGGTGCTTGGGATGGGGTAGAAATTCACATCGATCACGCGATCCAAATACGTCACCGCAATGCGTACATTCTTTGCAAGTAGTTCAAAATCAAACACACCATTTCTGATGTAACGCCCCAAATTAAGAGAACCGAGGTTGCACACGGCAGTTTCTTTGTCGGAAGTTACTTCCAAAATCTCAGTGCATAGATTGGAGAGGTGAATCACATTGCCTGGGCGCAAGGTTTGATTGCCTTTGACGTTGGATTGGTCTTTAAACGTCATCCAACCTTGTCCACTTTGAGCCAAGGTTTTCATCATTCTTGCATACAAATCTCTGGCTTTGATTTGCTTCATGAACAGTTGTTTTTCTTCTGCCTCAAGATAGGCCTCTCGGAAGTCTTCCCCGAATAAATCACAAAACTGAGGGACCACTTTCGGGTCAAAGAGGGACCACACTTGATCGTGCTCTACTCTTTCCATAAACAAATCTGGAATCCAGTTAGCTAGATTGAGATTGTGGGTACGCAGAGACTCATCCCCCGTGTTGTCACGAAGAGACAAAAACTCGAGGATGTCGTGATGCCACGTCTCCAAGTAGACACAAGCAGCCCCTTTGCGCTTGCCCCCTTGGTTGACTGCAGCTACGGAAGAGTCAAGGGTCTTCAAGAAAGGCACGATACCGTTGGAATGCCCATTAGTACCTTGAATGAGAGAACCGCGCGAACGTACCCGAGAAAAGGAAACCCCGATACCACCTGCAAATTTCGAGAGCAACGCTACGTCCGTATATTTGCGATAGATATCCTCCAAGGAGTCCAAGGGAGAATCCAATAGATAGCAAGAGGACATCTGTGGGTGCCGGGTTCCTGAATTAAAGAGAGTCGGCGTGCCTGGCATGTAACGAAAGGAGGAGATCAAATCATAAAATTCTTTGGTTTCCTCCGGAGCCCTTGTGAGTCCACACGCTACTCGCATAAAGAAATACTGAGGGGTTTCAATGACTTTTCGAGTTGCTGGGTCTTTCAGCAAATACCGATCGTATACGGTGCGAAGTCCAAAATACTCAAACAAATCACAGCGCTCCTCAAACAGCGATGCATTGAGCTCAGGCGCCTTTTGTTGAACATAGGCAAGGGTATCTTCCGCAATGAGGCGTGCATCAAAGCCCCTCTGCACGGAGTCAGAAAAGGATTTGATCCCTTGGATGCCGACTTCCTTGTCTATGAACGTAGTCAGCAGGCGAGCCGCCAACTTGGAATACTCCGGTTCATCCTTGATCAGCATGGCTGCTGTTTGGATCAACAAGGAATCAAGCTCGGTGGTGGTAACCCCATCATAGATGCCGCTAATCGCCTTACTAGCCACAAGAAACGGATTGATGTACTTGAGCCCTGCCCCGCATCGCGCCACTTTTTTGGTGATCTGCATGACATCCACAGGCTCTAGGGTCCCATTTCGCTTCTGGACCTTCATCAAGGCAGGATCTGTAGCTTTTCCTCTATTGCGTGCTAACGTACTGCGTTCCGCCGTGTGTGTACTGCCTTCCATTCTTCGAACCTTCCCGCCAGAGTGTGCTTGCTCGCAAATTACGAACATTTTTTATTCACATAGAGAAATCGATACCTCGGCTCATCCGCAATCTTCGCGGATGCGCTACTTTCGATTTTGCAAGTCTGTGTGTTTTGTTCCAGGTGACCAGCATATATAGCGTGTCAAATGGCGGTCAACCACTAAATCTGGGGGGAGACAGGCAGGAATATGATTCTCAGATGAAGTTCCCAAATTTTTTTATAAGAACCAACGAGTTGGTTTTTTATCGTTCGCCGCGGCGAAGTAAAATTTTTCAATCGGCAGCTTAAAAAAAGAAGAGGCGAAAAACACAGACTCTCCTATGCGGCACCGCGGAGTTGTGGGGTGAGATTCCGCCGCCTCTACTCAATATCTGTGATCCGCGGAGGGACAGCTAGAGTTGGATTTGTATTTTGATCCATAAATGGAATGCGCTCTCGAAGCGTTTTGAGGCATGTGAGAATGCCTTCGATGTCTTCCACACTCTTCGCATTCCGTAACAACACACGTACCCAATCGAGAATGAAGGTGGGTACCCCTGCTACAGCAGCAATACCATCTTCTAGTAAAGGCACTGTCTCGGTTGCCCACATCACAAACCGACCTGTTAAGGTGTTACGAGTAGCTAAAGCAGTCTCTATTATGGTTTCAATTTTTAAAATCCCCTGAGAAGTGACCCTGGATAAAAGAGCTTCCCTTAAAATCGGATCTCTTGAAAACGCCTTTGCATTGAACAATTCAAGAGGAACAAGGAATTCAATACTCATTTGAATGTGCGCAGGAAACCCTCTCTTTGAGAGACGATCGTGCTGCTGTAACCCCTTGTTCACTGCCCAAACTACCAGCTTCGGAAAACCACGCGGGTCTCTATCCAAAATATTACGTTCTACAGCATTGCTTGCGCATGGAAGCAATGCTTCCACCACATTTCTTGGCAAACCAGCGACGAGGTAACAGTAGTGATTTAGCTTGGAGACAGGCTCCTGTGAAGGTGCAAAGCTCGTATCGAGTTGCACGGAACCTGCCAAAAAAAGCGTGCTTATAACTTGGGCTTCAATGGGAAGTTGGCTTAATAAGAGTGCCATCATCGTAATTTCTGCTGCATTGTCTTTAATTCTTTTGTTGATATGCATCCAACAATCATTCGGACATCCCGACTCAATGGCCGTAGCAGCCAATTGAAAGGACGTCCATAATGCCATCAACATCCCAACTTGAGGGACAACTAAATATTTAGTAACCGAATTCGTTGCCAAGATAACCATTGTAACAATACTGCCAGCATTTCCTTGCAGACGCGCTTTGCTTGAACAGGTTGTCTGGCAGAGAGAAACGGGATGCCCCATTTCTCCATTAATATCCCCCACCAATTTCATCGTAAGGGGAGTCACATGCATATAAAGTCTAAGCAGTCCATGGGTGGCAACGATCTTCGGAATCACCGCACATGCGGCATCACGAAGACCCTGTCGTACACCTTCAAAAAGACCATCAACTTCTTGATTTTGAGCGTCCCAACATAGACCGTGAACAATAAGAATAGGTAACAAATCACGCTCAAACACAGTCAACATATCTCTTGCGAGCGGCTTCCACAGAGCATTCTCTGTCATAAAACCGCAAAAATCCACCGCACCCTGTCCTGCTTTTTGGACCCCCACGGCAGCACTTTTGCACCCAGCCAAGCAGCGTTGAAAGAAGGACTGTTTTTCTTCTTCGGGGAAGAGAAAATCTTCTAGATTGAGGTCCTCGTCTCCTTCTGCGTCTTGGTGATTAACTTCTACAGGCTCTGCTGAAAGATCCTCTTGCGGCTCTTCCTCGCTATCTACTACTGCTACACCAAAGCCAACTTTCTCCACACCCCACGCTATATTTTCAACACAGAGGAGGCACAGCAATAGCCACCATTTTTTCTGCATGAACAAACTCCCCCTTGCGATTTTACCGCCTCGCGGCTATTTCCTAAGAGGCTGTCTGAAGTCTCCAGAGGGAGACCTCCCAGCAGCTCCTAAAGGGGACACCCGATGCGAGCGTCCCCGACGAAAGCCCGGAAAAGGGGACACTCGCATCGGGCGTCCCCTGCATCCAAAGACTCCAGCTGGAGACTTTAGACAGCTTCTAAGAAGCTATACAGATGCCTAGAGCGATTTCCAAGAAAAGTTTGGCTAGCCAGCCGATTAATCGATTCGATCGCTGTGGCGAATAAAAGACGAGGAACTCAAAAATGGCATCCCTACAACGAGGCAACACAGAACTTTTCTACACCACGTGGGGGACACAGGGTGAATGGATCACCCTCCTCAACGGATTTATGCGATCGAGTTCGGATTTTACTCTCCTCGCCACCGGATTGGCGCGAGCTGGATTTCGCGTTCTCGCCCTCGACAATCGCGGCACAGGGCGGACTCAATATGCCACCAACTTTACCCTGGACGACATGACCGATGATGTGGTTGCAATTTGGGATCAAGAAGAGATTCTCTCAAGCCATGTCATTGGATTTTCCATGGGCGGTTTGCTAGCTCAATTATTGGCCACCCGTAAAAACGAGAGGATTTCCTCTCTCACCCTCGTCTCTTCCTGTGTGCACCCTGCTCGCATTCTGCGACCCAATGTCACGTGGAGCATGGATGTGGATCATAACCAAGCAATTCTTGGACACTACGTTAGCGCGTCTTTTAAAGAAAAGAACCAGATGCTCCTTCGCATGATGGCACAGGCAATTTCCACAGCTGTAGAGAAAAACGACTTCTTGCTGCATGCCAATCGACAGCTAGAAGCTATGCGACTATATGCACCTCCAACTGCAGCGCAGCGAAGCGCATTCACCGGCTCTGTTTTGATTTTGCATGGCAGAGAAGATGCGCTAATCCCTCTCGAGGAAGCTCAGCAATTGCAAGCTGCCTTTCCCCAAAGTCAATTTCTCGTAGCAGAGGAGGCAGGTCATTTGTTATTGGCAGAAAAGAGTGTGTGGCTGTCTGCAACTATAATTTCTTCTCTTCCAAAAAGAGTTTGAGCAGAGCTTCATCCACTTCTTCGATGTTAACCGTTTGCACCAACACCGTTTTTTTCTTCCCCTTCAAAGCGGGTTCTGTTTTGATGACACGCACCAACATCTTAAGCGAGGAGGGGATATCGATTCGATTGTATTCCACAAACTCTCTTTTTCGTTTCCAATAATCAGGCAACTCGAGATGCACCTTCAGCAACATACCATCTGGATATTCCTGGGGAGACTGAAATTCGATGCCATGGGGGCTAACGTAAAGCGTATGCCCCTCTTGAGGAGGCTGTTTTTCGTGTTTCAATCGATAGGGATGTACCTGCATCGCAATTTTTTTGTTGGCCCGTGGGTAGGCGCGTACCAGTTCAGCATCGAATATTTTTTCTGACATATGCATGCTCCTAATCGGTCAAGGCATCCTTGAGTTTGATTTTCAATCGTTCTACTGCTTGTGTATGCAATTGGCTGATACGCGATTCCGTTACATCCAATATTTTCCCAATCTCTTTGAGGTTCAGCTCTTCATAGTAATAAAGAGAGAGGACCAACCTTTGTTTTTCCGGCAATTCATCAATCGTTGCAACCAACATCTCCCGAATCCCTTTGTTTTTCAGATCCACAAATGGATTTTTTGAATTGGCATTTTCTAAAATTTCAAGGAGGTTCTTTTTTTCTGTCTTGGTTGGAGACAACAGTTCATCTACAGAGAGAAGTGTAATGGATTTTACTTTCGACACCATGTCATAGTATTCGTTGATTTCAATCCCCATAGCTTCTGACACTTCGAGATCCGTCACCAAACGACCCAATTTTTGCTCGAGAGCCGCACTGGTACGATCGATTTTCTTCGCTTTGTCTCGTACAGAACGCGGGACCCAATCTTGGGAACGAAGTTCATCCAAAATGGAACCTCGCACCCGAAACTCCGCATACGTCTTGAATTTATTGTCTCGAGTGGGGTCATATTTTTCAATGGCATCCATGAGGCCGATCACACCTGCACTGATCAGGTCATCAAGCTCGATGTTGGCAGGCAGTCGAGAAGAGATTCGCTGGGCTACAAAGCGAACCAGAGGGGCATAATCCATAATCAATTGGTCGCGAAGTTTACTGTCGACACCACGCACTTCCTGCTGATACTTTTTTACCAAACCCTTCATTGGTTGACTCACTATGTGAAAAAGTTTTCCCAAAAGGGGACGCAAAAATGGGCTCTGCCTTTCTTCTCTTCAAAATCCGTGCCATACCCATCGTTAAAGAAGGGAAAGCCAGCTATCCTGTGTAAATCGGTAGGAAAATTCCCATTTTTTTCATACAATCAGATGCCGTCAAAAAAATTACTTTGTGCCAAGTAAATGACAGCCACTTGGAAGTTTTGACCCTGTAAGGGAGAGGAGAGTCTATGTATCGATGGATATGGGTATTGTGCTGGTTCTCATACAGTGCGGTGGCGCAAGAGGAGGCAACGCCTTCTTTTCAATACCAAACCGATCTAACCATGAGTTGGATCAACGGAATCCAAAAGGCTGATTTTCAAGAAAAAAACAGAACATTGGGGCTTACAAAAGCACAGATCGACCTTTCGTGGACCCGCTATCACCAGACCAGCTTGTTTCTCAGCTTGCGCCCCGATGCGTTGCTGACGGAACGAAAGACACAAGATGAGCGTGTGTTTGAATTCGAACGACGGGCAGGGCGTGTATATCAAAGAGCACCCCAGATCGAATTTTTAGATCTCTATCAGCTGCAGTTTGATTTTTCAGATTCTCTGTCTGCAGGAGTTGGAATCTATCCAGATTTTTACTCTCGCATCGAAGCCTACGAAAGCCCCTTGACATTCAGCCTTTTAACCCTGTTTCCAATGAAAATTTCTGCACTCCAACTAAAGGGAACTAAACACAGGTTCCCCTTGGCACTCGGTACGGCACCTGCGGGAGAAGAAAAAAGTGTAGATTTTGCTTTGTATGCATTCAACGGATCGAGAGATCGGGTAGAAAAATTTTCTTTTTCAGACCAAACCTTTGATTCTGCACCGGAGGTAAAGCAACCAAGAAAAGGCGTTGCAGGATCCGTGACGAGCTATCTGAATCCCCAATGGACGGTGTTTGGACTCGGGGGCACCTTTTCTAGCAAACAACGAGAAACTGTGAATAACAATATCATTCGCACCTCCTATTTTGCTGAAGCCTCACTTCAGTATCGGGGGCACCTCTATCTCCCGCTGCTGACTAGCATTGATCTTCGTTGGGCCCAAGACAAATGGCGTTCAGATGTTGCAGCCAGGCCGGCGGTAAATCAACAAAACATTTCGTGGAAATTGCAACTGGAGAAAGATCCCTCCACCTCCTTTTTACTGGGGGCCTATTGGGGCAGAAGCGAGCGCCCTCAAAAAGAAACTTCTGAGTACAACAAAACTTTATATGAGGGACACCAATTGGAAGCAGGGGTTCGTAGACTGCTTCGAGGGTTTCTATTTGGTAACCTAATGGTTGCCTACGAAAAGAGAATGAAAAGAGACGAGGAGGGATGGAAGGATGGATTCGCCACCCAAGGCAACACCTACACCCGTCCTTCTATCTACCGAATTGCAGTAGAATTGGAATGTATACTCGGCTCCTCCTGAAATGATGACTCTGCAAGATGAGGAATTCGCACCATGTTTGATGCACCGTTACCTACCCACACGCGCGTCCTAATTCTAGGAGGAGGAATTCATGGGGTTGGGGTGCTCCATGATTGGGTAAGTCGAGGATATCAAGATGCACACCTCATTGAGAAAAATACACTTGGTAGCGCGACCAGTTCAAAATCGACCAAGCTGATCCATGGGGGATTGCGCTACCTCGAACAACTGCGAGAGATGGGGATGGTCTTTGAGGCCTTGCGAGAGCGCTCTCTCCTCTTGCATGTGGCGCCAGATTTGGTGCACCCGGTAGAATTATTATTTCCCCTGCTACAAAAAGAATGGACCTCGACTTGGAAAATTCAAATTGGACTCACTTTATATGACCGATTGGCGGGTCGAGCGGGTTTAGCCCCTCATAAAAAAATTCCATTGGACCAAGTTAAGAAGAGAATGCCTGGACTTCGAGTCGACAAATTTTCTTCTGTATTTTCTTTTTGGGATGGGCAAACAGACGATTTGGGCCTTGTGTATCGGGTTGCCGCTTCGAGTGTACAAAATGGGGGGAGCATTTCTCAACACCATCGCGTGGAAAGAATCACACCTTCCGCAAAAGGATGGTGTGTGCAGGTGCGCACACCTTCGGGAGCCTTGCAGGAGATTCAAGCTCAGTATGTGGTGAACTGTTTGGGCCCCTGGGCCAATACCTTGCTATTGGACAGCAACTTGCCGGTTCCGTATCAAGCTATCAATAACAAAGGTGCCCATTTGCTCTGTCGAGACATCGGCCTTACAGCAGGACTTTTCTTACCCTCTTTGCAAGGAGATGGACGCATCGTCTTTGCGCTACCATGGGAAGGCTACACCCTTGTAGGAACCACCGAATCCCTCTATGAAGACAACCTCGATGATGTACATATCGATGCCCAAGAGACCCAATACTTGCTTTCTGTATGGAACGCCTACTTTCGCACGCCTTTTACAAAGACCGATCTCATAAGAACCTTCGCGGGCCTTCGCTGGCTGCCCTTGGATGCCAAGCATTCCATATCCAAAACCTCTCGCGAGCATGTGGTGGGGGAGACTCGGATCGGGGATAGCTTGCTGCTGACCCTGTATGGAGGCAAACTGACAACCTATCGAAGCCTTTCGGAAAAGATTGGAAATCGATTGATGCAAGAGGCAGGGGAAAACAAACCCAGTCGGACCCAGGACCCCAAGGTTTGGGTGAGTAAAGAAAGGACACCGCAGGTGCCACCTCCGGCAGATCGGTTTTAGTTTTTCTTTTCTTTTCTTTTCTTTTCTTTTCTTTTCTTTTCTTTTCTTTTCTTTTCTTTTCTTTTCTTTTCTTTTCTTTTCTTTTCTTTTCTGGAAACCAGCTGCGCAGTTTTCCAGACCTTCCTTGCCTCGCAATGGGAGAACGGAGATCCATTTCGAGAATGGCGAGTCAAGGCCGGCGCTCGCTCGGGGCCTCCCACCCTCTCTCAATCGCAGAGCTAATCCTCGTCAGGGAATCTAGAACGTCCGCTGCGCTTTCGACCCGGGCAGGTCCTACCGCATCTCCAGTTATTTTGTATGGATAAATATACATTTAACATCAATATGTTACGATTTTAATAAAGTTGTCAGAGCTAGTTTTAAACCTAGAATATTTTCAGAGATACCTGAAAGGGTTGAGCCACTTGGGAAACAAGATCACCATACAAAATAACTGGAGATGCGGTAGGACCTACCCGGGTCACAAATCGCAGTCTGGTTTTTAGTGTCCATGACGGGGGCTCTGTCTGCGATTTTGAGAGGGTGGGAGGCCCCGAGCGAGCGCCGGCCTTGGCATCTAAGATGGTAACGGACAGAAATCCCACCATCTCCCAGTGCGTAGCAAGGAAGGGTTTAAGGGAAAACTGCGCAGCTGGTTTCCCTTAGAAAAAAAATTTGCGGGAACAGCCAAAAATGGATACGCTATCGGATCGTTTACGATCCATAAAAAGGAGAGACCACCTTGAAAAAAATTCTAACTTGGTTCTGCATAGCCACCCCAATTCCTGCCCTGTTTGCAGAGAACCTCTTTGTCACCCGAGGTAAGACCCATACGCTAGAATCCCTCTCCCCGGGATTTCAGCAATCTGTCTACGATGCAAAAAAACAGTACTATGAGGCTCTTTCTCAACTCTCGCAAGCGGCCCTGTTGGAAATGTATTTAAAGGAAGAATCCAGCAAGCAAAAAATTTCCCCAGATGATCTAGAGAAAAAATTATTTGCCACGACGCCTGTCTCTGAAGCGGAAGCAAAAAAATGGTTCGATGCCAATCAATTTCGATTGGGGGGGCGCCCGTTTGAAGGTGTAAAAAACGACATCATGCATTTTCTCTCCATGGAACAGCAGCAGAAAAAACGAGAGGCCTTCATTCAACAACTCAAAGTCAAAGAATCCTACGCATTTTCCCCCGCAAAGCCCATCCCGCCAAAGATGGAAATCGATACCAAAGGTTTCCCGCGTAAGGGGCCAGATACGGCAAAAGTAACCGTGGTTGAGTTTGCGGATTACCAATGCCCTCACTGCCAAGCCACTGCAGAGGTAATGAAAAAAGTAGAGTCTATCTATGCAAACAAAATTCAGTTTGTATTCTTAGATTACCCATTATCTTCCCATCACTTGGCTTTTACCGTCGCAGAAGGAGCAGCTTGTGCCGATGCACAAGGAAAATTCTGGGAGTATCACTACATGGCCTTCGGCAACCAAGCGAGCCTAACGACAGATTCCCCCACAATCTTTGCTAAAACACTGGGTCTTAAGATGGCTTCATTTACAAGCTGCCTACAGGCCACGTCTACCAAAGCAAAGATTCTTCAATCTAAGAAGAAAGGAGATGACTTGCATATCGAGGGCACCCCTACGATCTACATAAATGGAATCAAACACGTACAAGGCTACACCGTAGAAGAATTGAGCGCCTCTATCGATGCGGCGCTGAACCAGAGCTAAGCCTTACCCGAAGGCTTCAGATAGCCTCCCTTAGAGGGAACAGCCCCAACTTGACATGAACGTGTTATCCGCTATGGTAAAAAAAGGAAAGACCTTACGCACGATCTTACACTGGGATTCATACAAAAAGCCCTGTTCGACTGCTAGCAAGTTGCCAAACAGCTCGACAGATTGGGACAAAAAGTCAGATCCCGTTTCTTTCCACTCCGCTTGTCTTAGTTGATCCAAATAGAGAAAGAGGAACTGGAGCTGAGCCCTCGCATCGTATTTTCCAAGCCCTATGCGAAGCATTTGATAGAACCCATAAGCTAGAAAAGATCCCACCTCATGCACATCCAGAATACCTGCCTCTAATTTTCGAACGGTACTTTGGGTGATCTTTTTGGGATTTTCTGCATAAGAATCCAAAAGGTCTCTAGCTCGGGAAATACTAAAATGGGGCTGATACCCATGGAGATGTCCTCCCAAATCAGCGATGGCTTCATCTAACGCCGCAACAAACATGGGGTATGCGTGAGCTTTTTTTCCCCTCAACACCAAGTTATGGAAAAGATTGTGGGTAATCTCGTGTCCGATGGCCATCCAATTGTGGTAGTAGGGAATTTTACGAATCCCTTGCCGCTGCAAAAATAGGTGAGAATGAGGTAGAAAAAAAAGCTCACTGCGATCTCCCACGTGCATCGCATTATCTGCAAAGAAAGAGTTAGTGCTGCGTTTAACTAATAAGGGCTGGAGATAAATTTGAAGAGGCTGCCTGTGAGCTGATGCATGAATCTCTCGATTGAGGCGCATAGTTTCGTGGGTTTTATAGGCCAGCAATAGCCCGCTATTTTCGATGCTATCTAGGTTATACCCACCATTTTCCCGGCAGATTGGAATGGGAGTTCCTTCTGAATACTGAAGTATAGTTGAAACTGGCGTGGAGGATCTCTCCCCCGTCGCTCCCACGTGCACCCCTTTTACCAAACTCGAGGTAATGCCTTTTCCAGAAAAATGCCGCATATCCAGTTGCACTTGAGACGGCTGTTCTCCTTGATAGACCCATATTTTCACGCAGTCGCCCAAACGAGAGGACGCACTATTTATCGAACAATTTTTATCTTGTCGTGGTAGGAGGTGGAGATCTCTGCGGGCAGCCGTTTCATCAATATCCGGCTTGGAATCATGTAACGGCGAATTGTCCTCGCTCCCCCCACAAGCAGAGAGCAGTGGAATGCACAAGAAGATCCGAAGTAAAAAATGGCTCCATTGTATCTGCACGAAATCACCTATCCAGACGAGACTTGAGATGCTTGGCAGGGTAGCCTATGGTTGGAGAATCGTCAAAAGAATTAGTATTTATACTTATATAACATCTGGTTATGTGAATTAACAAGAGCCCAGTGCGCAGAAACCTGCTCCCGTATGGAGGGGAGATCTCCTTCAGTATCGATAATTCGGGTGGCACGCCGGCACTTCTCCTCCGTGGATTCCTGGGTCTGCAAAAGTGTAACAGCCTGATCTCTCGGCATTTGATCCCGCTCGCACAGACGAGAGATCTGGGTCTCTCTCGAACAACTCGTTACCCAAATTTCCCGAAACCTCTTGTCTGTATTGGTTTCAAAGAGGAGGGCTGCTTCATATACCCAGAATGTGGGGGTTCCTACAATGGCGGCTGCCTCCAACTGTAGCCAAAGTTCCTGTTGAATGGCGGGGTGGAGGATTGCTTCTAGTTTTTTTCGCTGTTGAGCTTCTATCAAAACAGTAGCTCGCATCTTGGCTCGGTCTAATTCTCCTGAGGGCAACAAATATTCAGAGCCAAAGGTACGCACAATCGCAGCCAAAGCCTCTCGTCCTGGTGCAACTGCTTCACGTGCCAGCGTGTCGGCATCCCACACCAAGACCTCCATGCTGCGCAGAATGGAAGCTACTGTGGATTTACCCGTGGCAATCCCCCCGGTGAGGCCGATGCCAAAAGAGTGGACCCACTTTTCTCTATCCATCCTCTCTGCCTTTGCTGCCATTAGAAATACACCGTCCAAGTCATAGTCCCTCCAGAAAAAGAAAGCGTGCGAGGATTTGGGCGCAACTGTAAGGAGAAATACTGCTGTTCTTCATCAGACAAATTCGAAGGGGCTTCATTTGAGTTATGAGCATGATGAGAGCGGGAAAGTAAGGCCTCTACCACACTAGAAATCCAAACCGAGGCAAAGACACCTAGCATAATATAAGAAGTGTTATAAGCGGCATCTGACTTTTTGGTCTGCTCACTTTGATAATCCAACACTTGGGTTTGATAGTACGCTTTTTGGGCGACTGGATCTGAAAAGTGGGTATTGGCATAGTGCTCTCTATCTGTCACCTCTCCATTTGTCTTACCCACGATGGTAGTAGCAGAATTGTAATAGTACCCACCCAAAGACAAGGTCACAATCTGGGTCACCGTAGAAGCAATCCCCAAGCCATAAGTGTGGTTGAGGTATTGTCCTACCCCAAAAGGTAAGAAGTAATAGGCCATATGGGGTAATGGTGCATGCTCCTGCTCAGAGACAACATGGGGAGGTGCTGCAACTTCTGGACTTGTGGCGACAGGAGGTGGCTGAATCACAGGTGCTGGCGCTGGTTTTTCCAGCCAAGCGGCAGGCACCTCCTCATGAGGGGCAACCGGTTCCGGTTTTTTCTTCTCGATGGAAGGAGCGCGCTTTGGAGAACGTACTGTAATGGAGGCAAAAAAATCCAGCACAGACTGATCTAAAATTTCTTGGCTTGATAACTGCAAAGTGGGATCTATGGCCTTTGCTTTTTCAAAGCTCTTAGCCGCCGCTGCTCGGTCCCCTTGCATAAACTCACACAGCCCCTTCATTTTATAGAGAGCTTTCTTTTCATCAGCAGAAGGATGTGCCGCTAGAAGATCCACAAAAATCTCTTTGGATTGTTGGAAATTAGCGCGCAAATACTCTTGAAAACCAGCTGAGTAGTCTTTTGCGAAAAGATCTCCCCACGCGCACAACCCCAGAACCAAAATGAGACAGTTTCGCTTTTTCCACATAAAAGTTTTTTCCCCAAAGAGAGATAAACCTTCCCCTTGAAGAACTTGAGACTTTCTTCGAGGGGAGAACGATTGAATCAAACCGTATCTTATTTTACTTTTTATTCGTCTTAAATTGTAATTTTTTCCTCTTCTTTTTTTGTTTTACAAAAAAGGGGAAATATCGGGTTTGTTGTCTATCCTGCTTATTATCCTCATTATTTTATGGTTATACATTGGATGACGGCGAATTACTTGCTATACTTTTACATGGAATCACCCAACATACGAATGATCCAATAGAATTAAAGGGAATGGCCATGGTCAAATCAGAATTGATTGAAAGACTTTCCAATCGAGCTGGCATTACGCTGTCCAAAGCAGAAGAACTCATCGATCTGTTTTTCGACAGTATGTCCGATGCGCTTTGTAAGGGAGGGCGTGTAGAGATTCGAGGTTTTGGTGCCTTCTCCGTAAAAGAATATAAGAGCTATGTGGGCCGTAACCCCAAAACGGGGGAAGAAGTCCGAGTACCCGCCAAACGTTTACCTGTATGGCGTACAGGTACCGAATTGCGACAACGGGTCGACTCCGAGATGGACAAGTAGGCCCCCCTGGGCCTCCCCCCATCTGTTGCAAGCACTGATTTTTCCTAGTTGATTTCTTATTTCAATACTTACCATCAAACAATTTCTTACTCAAATCTAATATTTGCAGTTTCTACTGCTTTTGTTGAAACATATGGTGATTTGAGGTATTTGATTGGAACTTGATCCCGACTTATATGAGGTTTCTACATTGCTTTCAGACGCCACCCGCAAAAAAATCGACGATACCGTGCAAAATAATCGCATCGCCCTGTTCATGAAGGGAGATCGAACCCAACCTATGTGTGGATTTTCTGCTCAGGTTTTGCATGTTCTCAACAGCTACAACCAAGACTATGTTACCGTGAATGTTTTGGAGGATTGGGAGTTGCGAGAAGGGCTTAAAGAATACACAAACTGGCCGACCATCCCGCAACTCTATATTGACCAAACATTTGTGGGCGGCTGTGATATCACCATGGAGCTGCATCGCAAAGGAGAGCTGAAAAAAATTATAGAAGGCGCCTAAAAAAGGAGTAGAGATATGCATCCGTTTACCCGCTGTGTACACGCTGGCTCAGAACCCGAACCGGTAACCGGTGCTATATTTCCACCCATTTTTCAGGTTTCGACCTTTGTGCAAGAGGCCCCCGGTGAACACAAAGGCTTTGATTACTCCCGCGCCCGTAACCCCACACGAGATGCCCTCGAGACCGCGCTCGCAGATTTGGAAGGCGCAAAGCACGCCCTTGCATTTGCCTCCGGTTTGGCTGCTGAGCAAGCCATCATTCAGATCTTCCCCCCCACAAGCAAAGCACTGGTCTGCGACGATGTTTACGGAGGCACGGGACGGCTCTTTCGCACTTTGTTTGCAAAGTATGGGTTTGAGTTTCACTTCCTCGATATGTCGGACTTGGCCTTACTTGAAAAAGAGGCTGACGAGAAAACGGCGCTGATCTGGATCGAAACCCCCACTAATCCTACTCTTAAGATTATCGATATTGCAGCGGTAGCCGCCATTGCAAAAAAAGTCTCTGCGTGTTTGGTAGTGGACAATACCTTTGCCTCGCCTATTTTCCAGCAGCCCTTGGCTCTGGGGGCCGATATCGTGATTCACAGCACCACGAAATACATTGGGGGCCACTCCGATCTTATCGGTGGTGCGGTTATGACCTCGAACCCAGAATTATTTCAACAGCTCCAGTATGTACAATTTGCCGCCGGGGCGGTACCTGCGCCCTTCGAATGTTTTTTGTTGCTCCGCAGTATCAAGACGTTGGCCATTCGCATGCAACAGCATGAGAAGAATGTGCGCGAAGTTGTGAAATTTCTCTGTGCTCACCCCAAGGTGGAGCAAGTTTTCTTCCCCGGCCTCGAGTCCCATCCGAACCATGCCATCGCGCGTAAGCAGATGACCGGCTACTCGGGGATGGTAAGTTTTACGCTGCGCGGTGATTATGAGGCGGTAAAAAGATTTCTCTCCCGCCTGCAGATCATCAAACTGGCGGAGAGCTTGGGAGGGGTTGAGAGCTTGATCAATCATCCAGAGCGCATGACCCACGCCTCTGTACCGCCTGCACTAAGGGAAAAACTGGGTATTGGCCCCTCTCTCCTTCGACTTTCTGTAGGCATCGAAGCGGCGGCGGACTTGGTTGAGGATCTGCGCCAGGCTTTTTAAGACGTAGTATCCGAAGCCCAACTTTACTACCCCATCCGTCATCCCAAGGCTGCGCAGCAGCCGTATGGGATCTCGATAAAAACACAGGGATCCCATACGGTCCCTTCGGGACCTTGGGATGACGGATGGGGTACAGGCCCTAAAACTCCCAGTGAAAGACCCTATGAAGTCAGAAGCGTTTGTTTACATGCTGCGCTGTTCGGATAACAGCCTCTACACTGGCTGGACCGTAGATCCAGTTCGGCGGCTTTCCGCCCACCAAGCGGGTACCGCCAGCAAGTACACACGGGTCCGCCTCCCCGTTCAAATGGTCTATATAGAGTCCCATGAGGACCGTCGAGCCGCCATGCGTCGCGAAGCAGCCATAAAAAAACTCCCGCGCGAGAAAAAGTGCGCACTCATAGAATCTTACCTCCCCCTCATGCAGTAAAATAGTAGGGGAGAGGTACCCTTATTATGTATAAAAACGCTAGCTATATCCCCCTGATGCGATTTGGGCTCTTGCTGCTTGGTCTACTGAGTTGTTTTTGGTTCTTAGCCTGCGACCCAGAACGCAAGAAAAAGTGCGAGTGGACACTGGAGCCCGAGCTCACCCCCAAAGAGGGGCGTGTAGAACCCGGATTCATTCCGGTATGTGCCCGCAACTGGGTGTCTCACAAGCAAGATTGCCAGCTGGCAAGCACTCTCCCTTTTGCGAAAGAAATTGCGGGGAAAAAATTTCGCTACGTGGATATGAAAGTAGAGTCTCTGCCTGTCCCTAGAAAAATCGAAGAGATTCAATTTTGTGATGGCAATCAAAAAATCTCCATTAGCTCCATCATGCCCCTAGATTCAACGCCTCCACCACGCACGCCAATTGTACAACCCAAATGGAAGAACACGATCCTCGCACTTTTTGCCTCAAGCCCTACCTATACTAAAGGTTGGGCTCTCCTCTCCTCCGGGGGATGGGCAGATAGTGGGCAGTATTTTGTACTGCAAAAGAATGGCAAAGTACCTGCAGTCCTCTACTATGCCCCACCAGGCGCTACTGCATGGTCAGAGACTCAGCCTATTTCCCCTACACAGTGGCAAGTCTTTCAAAAAGCCATGGAACAAGCTCAGTCGCTCACTCCATTTTTCTCCCAAGTCTTTGATGGCGTCGAGTATGAGTTTTTCACCCTTACAAAAGAAGGTGGTAAAACCCAAACCCGAGGGGTTTACATGAACAATCCGGGGGCTTTCCCTGAAAAAGCAGCTCCATATAACCAACTGGTGGAACATTTTCTCCGGCTGGTGCAAAAGAAAAAACTGTAATAGAAAGCTCCGGTCTTATAACACCGGAGCGTAGTATGAAAAAAATAATTGTGAGCCTTCTTACCGTCTTTTCCCTCACAGGGTCTCTGTACGCAGCAGAAGCTTTCCTGCCAGGAGAGGAGACTCTCCGTATACTCGAATTACTAGAGGGTCCGACCGATGCATTCAAAAGCACCTTAGAAGAAAGAGCTTCTGACTTTTCTTTTGTATCTATACTTCTACAAAATATCGAAAAGCTACAGGCAGAAAAACTACAGCTGATACATGCTAATTTTGCAGAACTGAATAAAACCTTACTAAAAGCACAAAAAATAGTCCTTGAAACCGAGATGTCAAATCGATTTGACTCTGCAGAGAACTATATAAAATGGTCTTTTGTTTATTTCTATCTTTATATTAAGGTGAATCATTTTGCAGGGTTTAGGATTTTACATACAGAATTGGACAATGATGCCACCCCATATCAAATTTGGCATAAAGGAGGAAATCTGGGTGAGGCTCGTAATATGACGGAGAGGGCGAGCAATGACTTATTTAATAAAGCTCACGAGCTAACGAGTCACATATTCTATGCGAAAGCAAAGGTTGTAGAGGCTGCAGCAGACAAAAAAATGGATGGCATACGAAAAAATCTAGGCCTAGAAAATCTAACAAAACAGACCATCGGAAAATCAAGAGAACAAGCTCCAACTCTCATTTCCCTCTCAACCTTACTCGTCCTATACCAATCAACATTCAACCGGGAAGCTCAAGCGTACAGTGCAGCAGCTTTCGGGGCTATCTCTCTTTTGGTTAAACAGAACCTGCCTGGCGATGGCAGCCGTGGAACCGCTCAAACAACAGTAAGTGATTCAATATACAAGAACTCATGGGACAAATCCGGCGTAAAAAGAAATCCATATGTGCAACAAGCAAGAGAGATCTTTGCGCTTCAAATTCCAGAGTAAAGCCAAAAGGCGTTTCATCAATTAACTTAATCATCCCAACTTTGTGAGTCACTTTTAGCTCCGGCAAAAAAATGCCATACAACAACGGTTGAATATTTCTTTCAACTGGCGCAAAAGAAGAAGCTGCGATAAAAAAGATTCGGTCTTGTAACACCGGAGGCTGTATGAAAAAAATGGTTGGTAGCATTATTTCCGCCCTTTCTCTTTCTATCTCTCTGCACGCTGCAGAAGTTTCGCTTACAGAAACTCAGTTTCTCGATATGCAAGAGCTTGTAGAGGGTTCAGTCGATGAATTTAAAGCTGCTTTACAGGAAAATGCTAGCGACCTTTCTTTTGTCTTCGCACTTCTAGAAAATCTCGAAAAATTCGATGCATATAAGGTATGGGATATACATAGGAATTTCGCCAAACTGGAAGCAACCTTATTAAAGAGGCAAAAGGAACTCCCTGAAATTAAGGGACCGAAGACAAGAGCCGATCTCGCTATAAAAGAAAGGCTTACTAAGATAAATCTGCCGCGCTTTTCCCAGTACATGCACGAGCTGATTATCGACTCTCTTACAACCTTGCTCGCCCTAGAATGGACGCTGAGAATTGACCGGGTAAATGAGTAGCCAACCTCGTTGCATTCTCCCTACACGCAGGAACATGAAATGCCAAAAAAAGTACGGGAATTTGATGTAATCGTTGTGGGAAGCGGCCCTGGCGGCGAGGGGGCTGCCATGCAGGCCCGCAAACAGGGGCTGCGGGTCCTCGTCATTGAAAAGCAGCCTTTCGTAGGAGGGGGCTGCACCCACACGGGTACCATTCCCTCTAAATCTTTGCGCTACAGTGCATATAAAATTTTAGCACTTCGCGCAGATCCTCTTCTTCATCTTGAGCAGCAAAATTTTACCTTTGAGGCCTTGCTCCACCAAGCTCGAGACATTATTGGACAACAGGTTAAGCTGCGCAATAGCCACTATATGCGCAATGATGTAGAGGTGCTGCACGGAGAAGCTCAATTCGTGGACCCACATACCCTGTTGGTCCAGCAAAACGAACAAAGTGAACTTGTCCGCGCAGAGGTCATCGTACTGGCGACGGGATCTCGCCCCTATCGACTGCCAAATGTTAACTATCAACATCCGTGTGTATTTGATTCCGATACCATTCTCTCATTGCGCAGCAATCCCCGTGTAGTCACCGTTTTTGGTGCTGGAGTTGTGGGTTGTGAGTACACGAGTATCTTTCGGTCTCTAGGGAAAAAAGTCAACCTCATCAACACAAGGGCCCAGTTGTTGAGCTTTCTCGATACGGAAATCATTGACGCCCTCTCCTACCATCTTCGAGATAGCGGCGTACTGATTCGCAACCAAGAGTCTTTCTCTCACTTGGAGACCCGAGGCCAAGAAGTGGTGCTGCACCTTGCCTCCGGCAAACAGATTCATAGCGACATCATTCTCTTTGCCTCCGGTCGCATCGGAAATACGGAAGCCCTTCATCTCGATACCATTGGTATTAAAGTGAACGACTGGGGACAACTCCTCGTGAACACTCATTTCCAAACGGAGATCCCCCATATTTATGCGGTGGGAGATGTGGTGGGATTTCCGGCTCTGGCAAGCTCTGCCTATGATCAAGGTCGATTTGCCATTGGACATTTTCTTGATCCCGAATGTGACCATCGACTGGTAGCCAATATCCCAGTTGGCATTTACACCATCCCTGAAATCTCCTGCATTGGCAAAACCGAAGCGGAACTCACCCAAGCCAAAATCCCCTACGAGATTGGACACACCTCTTTCAAACAGTTGGCTCGTGCCCAAATTACAGGGGAAACCATCGGGATGCTGAAGCTCTTGTTTCATCCAGAAACTTTGGAGCTTCTCGGTGTCCATTGCTTTGGTCAACATGCAGCTGAAATTATCCATATCGGGCAAGCGATTTTGACACAAAAAAATGGGGGCAATACCATTCGGTATTTTACAGATACCACATTTAACTATCCCACCATGGCAGAGGCCTATCGAGTGGCTGCTCTCAATGGGCTCAATCGACTTCATATGCAAAGAAAAGCATCCGAAGTTCGAGAAGAGAAAGTAGAAGTAGAAATCAGAGAAGAGAAACCCGAAGAATCGGAACTTCATCCGCAAGAAGACACACCCTAAACAAAAGGACCCTGCATGATTTCTGCACAAGAGATACTTGCTACCTTCCAAATCGAAAACAAACACAAAGGTACAAGCACAGGAAGCAAGTGGACAGGGGATGGAGATTTTGCTCTTGACTCCCATTCTCCCATCGATGGAACTTTGCTCGCTACAGTTGGATGCACCTCTCCAGCTGACTATCAGCAGGTTGTACAAGCTGCGCAAAAAGCATCCCTATATTGGAAAACTGTCCCCGCTCCCAAGCGCGGAGAGGTGATCCGACAACTGGGTGAAAAGCTTCGGATATATAAAGAACCCCTTGGTGCTTTGGTCTCCATGGAAATGGGAAAGTCCCTGCAAGAAGGCTTGGGAGAAGTGCAAGAGATGATCGACATCTGCGAATTTGCAGTCGGTTTGTCTCGTCAGCTCTATGGATTGACCATGCATTCTGAGCGGCCTAACCACCGTATGTACGAGCAGTGGCATCCATTGGGCATCGTAGGCATCATCAGCGCATTTAACTTCCCCGTTGCCGTGTGGGCCTGGAACACATGCATCGCAGCCATTTGCGGGAATGTCACAATTTGGAAACCCTCTGAAAAAACACCACTTACAGCTGTAGCTTGTTTTCAGATTTTGTCCCAAGTGGTTTGTGAACAGAAACTACCGGAAGGGATTTTTAACCTGGTGACAGGCGACGGAAAAACCATAGGAAGATTGTTAACCGAAGATCCACGGGTATCCTTGATTTCTGCAACGGGCTCTACAGCGATGGGTAAAACCGTTGCCCAAGTGGTAGGGGCTCGTTTTGGCAAGACGATTTTGGAGCTTGGTGGCAACAATGCAGTTATCGTAACTCCACATGCAGACCTCAAACTTGCAATCCCTGCCCTTGTATTCGGTGCGGTGGGCACAGCTGGACAACGATGCACGACCACCAGGCGTGTGATTGTGCATGAATCCATTTTTGCTCAGGTACAATCTACCCTGGTCAAAGCCTACCAGTCCCTTCGCATAGGAAATCCCTTAGAAACCGGTGTACATGTAGGGCCTTTGATCGATACTCACGCTGTAGCCATGATGCAACATGCTCTGCAGCAAGCCCAAGAACAAGGAGGAGAAATCATCTGGGGTGGAAAACCCGTTTCAGGCCCAGCCTTTTCTTCCGGGTGCTATGTAGAGCCTGCTTTGGTGCTGGCAGCCCCTCATATGTTGGTTGTGCAAGAGGAAACCTTTGCTCCGATTCTATACCTCCTCTCCTATTCAGGAGATGTAGAAGAAGCCATTGCGATACAAAACAATGTACGACAAGGGCTTTCCTCTTCGATCTTCACCACTAACTTGCAAGAAGCAGAGGCATTCTTGAGTGCAAGAGGCAGTGACTGTGGCATTGCCAATGTTAACATCGGAACCTCTGGGGCAGAAATCGGAGGGGCCTTTGGAGGCGAGAAGGAAACCGGTGGTGGGCGAGAATCTGGATCCGATGCCTGGAAAGCCTATATGCGTAGGCAAACCAACACGATTAATTATGGCAAGGAATTACCCTTGGCTCAGGGGATTCAATTTTTTTAATTGCAACGCCCAGTGGGGACACCCGATGCGAGTGTCCCCACTGGGCTTGGAGTGCCCCCCCTTTTAAGGGGACACTCGCATCGGGTGTCCCCACTGGGCTCTGATAAACCTTACAGCTCCAGCAAAGCCTTAACCGAATAATCATGAAGAGTCTCTCTGCCGGGCAATCCTGCTAAGGCCAAGACCACAAGGATCTCCTCCACTTTAACCCCCAAGGCTTCCACCAAGGTAACCACCGCTTTTGCGGTTCCTCCTGTAGCCAACACATCATCCACAATCACCCATTTTTTTCCTGCATGGATGTCGGTTTTTTTCATCTCCAAACAATCGGTGCCATACTCCAATGTGTACTCACATTGCACCACAGGCGGTGGAATTTTCCCCTTCTTACAAGCAAGAAACAAAGGAAGATCCAATGCTTCTGCCAACAAAGTCCCCCAAAGAAATCCCCGGGAAGAGACTCCCACAATCCCATCGATAGAGCGGCCTTTGTACTGCTTTTGAAACTGAGCCTTCAATCGCTTACGCGCCAATGGGTCTGCAAGTAAGGGAGCGAGGGAATAAAAGAGTATCCCCTTTTTGGGAAAGTCTGGGCACACTTCAATATACTCTTGCATCCATGTGGAATCTACGTCTTGAGTCATACTGCCAATTACCTCGTTATAAAACCGCAGAAGGGGGACTCTTGTGCGTATCAAGTCTCCCTTCCCAATTGTCTACTTCATAGAGAAGATGTTGCCTATCTTTTCCAAACCAATTCACCTGATCGATGTTTTTTCTTTCAATCAGTTGTAAGGCAAAATGATTAAAAACCATCTCGTATTCTAAAATCTGAAGATCTTCCGGCAGTTCAGAGTGGATTTCCCAAATGGGAGAAAATTCCCCCAATAAGCTTCGAGTTCGACGAAGAATCGCCTCTTCCAACTGCGGCCCCGTTAACAAAATAAAATGAGTCACAATGCCATGATGACGCTGATACTCCATATTTTGATAGGCTCCATGGGGAAATTCCATGTATTCCATAAACTGAACAGAACGAATAAAAGCACCTTCCGTAAGTTTATAAACCAAATTGTGCAAAAAGCTAGTCAATGGATGACTGGCCAAAATCACAATCTGCGCAGAGCCATCTAACCCCTCGTAAAAAGAAGGAGTTGGTAGATGGTGCTGGGTATTCTGAAGTAGGGAAAGAGCCTTGCGCTCCTCGGAGGCGGAAAATGAAATTCCTGTAACCATCTGGTAAATCACCCCATACCCGGCAAGTGGCCCCACGGTACGAAGCAACGTGCGATATTCATCCTCCAGAGGGAAAGGAATAATCTGGGAGCCAGCCACTTGCAGCCGTCGCAGCACCTCTACTTTTTCCTCATTCGTATTTTGTTCCGTCACGGAAGTAAGGAGCGTCACATCTTCATACTTCCACATAAACAAAAGGCGCAACACGATGGGAGAAAGCCCCTGGCTACTCACGATGAGCTTTACCGCACCTTCTTCCTTTCTCTGGCATGCTGTAATGGGTAGATAGTGAATTCGAATGTCTTTGTGATATCGATTTACCAAATGGACCAAGTAGCGAGCATGGGCCTCGGAGCTTCCTACACCAGTTACCCAGTAGCGATAGGCAGGATCAAACGAATAGGCAGGGGCAGTGGTTTCCAGCAAATAGTGCGGTGCATCGTGAATCCGTTGAGAGATCAGCTGATGGCCCCTCTCTTGGTCCTTTGGTTCCAAATCGATCCATTCTACTACGTCCAGCTTCTCCTTCGACAAGGCTTTTGCTAAGGAAACACGAGAAGACCCACTGTACAACATCCGCATGGGTTGATCATGCAAGTGATGATGCAACAATTGGGCTACAGCATCATAATCACGGCTGTCTGTTTTAATTCCACTGCGAAGTCCCCCCTCATTTTGATTCAAGATATAATTGCCAAGCCCTGCCCCTCGGCCATCTCGGTGGAGCAGCAGCAATGCACCAGAGTCATTCTTTACGATCTCTTCTATGCTTTGCTTATATTTTTCCTTGTAATGCTCCAATCCTCGCTTCAACGGAAATCGACCAAACAGAGATTCCGAATGCACCCGCACCAATGGGATTTTTTCCTTGTAATGCCCATAGGTCAACAACACAAAATCATAGTTCGAAGCCAAATCATAATACATATGTACTTGAAACCAGTATGGCTTCACTTCGATATCTGCCAAATCAAAAAATTGTACCAAAAATCGATCCCCATCGATGTCATGAGAAATCGTATGAGCTACACCTTGCTCCCGAAATTCAAAGATCTCCTGCTGCGTGCACACCATCTTTCGA
This sequence comes from Deltaproteobacteria bacterium, assembly GCA_947475005.1. GTDB lineage: Bacteria > Bdellovibrionota_B > Oligoflexia > Oligoflexales > Bog-1112 > CANIBL01. The sequence goes on from CANJLI010000003.1 coordinate 52,749, forward strand.
TCCACGGGTTTAATCGGCAGATAATAACTAGAGCAGTGTACAAAGCGAGAACAGTCAGGCAAGGAGTAGGGGGTAAATGGAGTTACTTTTTCAAATGGATATTTAAATCGAGGCTCTTTTTTCTTCGTCTTATAGAGCAAATGCCCCATTTCTTGCTTAGACAATAAATAGGACTGATTGAAAGGGCTTGGTGCTACCTCGATGGATTCCACGCGATCCAAAACCAAACCTGCCTCGCGAAATCCATTTATTTTATCTGGATTATTTGTAAGCAAGACAAATGGTGTCTTTTCAATCTCCAACATATAGGCCACTTCTTTGATGCTGGAATAATCTCGATAATCATCCTTCATCCCCAACATTTTATACGCATCAAACGTCGTGATTTGGTCATCCGAATGTTGCACCCACATGCAGGCCCGGGATTTTCCTACATACCCGCAACCACGACCTTCTTGAATCAAGTAAAACAACACCCCGTGTTTTTCTTCTGCGATTTTTTGCAACGCTCCCTCGAGCTGCAGTACGCAATCACAGTCTAAGCTCCGCAGGGTCTCCGAGGTTACGCAGCTCGAGTGAATACGCGTATATAAAAGGGGGTGTTGCAAATCTCCCTTGCAAAGGGCAATTATGTAGCCTTTGTGAATGAGATTTTGAAATGTATGCGCCGTAAAAACACCATACCGAGTCTCTACTGGCATAGACCCCACATAAAGGGTAATGCCAAATATCTTTTCTGTTCGCATATGCATTCCTAGCTGTAATTGTTCTATTGATTACAGTAGGAGATACAAATAGAAAAAACGAGTAAAAAGGAGCGTTTCCATGAAACCGATACAACGACATCTTCAACAACAACTCCAGGAAATCAAATCACAAGGGCTGTACAAAAAAGAACGAACTCTCACCTCGCCACAACGGGCGCAAATCGAATGCGAAGGCCGCACAGTGCTAAATCTTTGTGCCAACAACTATCTGGGTCTTGCCGATCATCCGCGTTTGATTGAAGCGGCCCAGCAAGCCTTACCGAAGTATGGATTTGGCATGGCTTCGGTTCGCTTCATCTGCGGAACCCAATCTGTACACCGAGAATTAGAGGCCCGCTTGAGTGCCTTTCTCGGAATGGAGGATACGATCCTCTACAGTTCCTGCTTCGATGCCAATGGCGGACTCTTTGAAACTCTGTTGGGAGAAGAGGACGCAATCATCAGCGACGCCCTCAACCATGCCAGTATCATCGATGGTATTCGCTTATGCAAAGCAGCGCGCTTTCGCTATGCCAACAACAACATGGCAGAGTTGGAGGCCCACCTCCAAGCATCGGCCTCTGCCCGTCATCGGCTCATCGTCACTGATGGCGTCTTTTCTATGGATGGATATATCGCAAACTTACCGCACATCTGTGATCTTGCAGAACGCTACGATGCCATGGTGGTAGTGGATGATTCTCACGCAGTCGGATTTATGGGTGAGGGAGGGCGCGGTACTCACGACTACCACAAGGTGCTGGGGCGTGTAGATATCTTGACTGGCACCTTGGGCAAAGCTCTCGGTGGTGCCTCAGGCGGATATATATCTGGGCCTAAAGAAGTTATTGAGTGGCTGCGACAGCGATCTCGGCCCTATCTTTTTTCCAACAGCCTCGCACCGATGATTGCGGCTACCACACTGAAAGTGTTAGACCTTTTAGAAGAATCGGATGCGCTGCGGACTCGCCTTCATGCAAACAGTCGATACTTTCGCGGCCACATGGAGGCGGCAGGGTTTACACTTCCGCCAGGCGATCATCCCATTATTCCGGTGATGATTGGGGACGCAGCTCTTGCTACCCAGATGGCCGATGAACTGCTGTGCGAAGGTCTCTACGTGGTTGGCTTTTCCTTTCCCGTGGTACCCAAGGGTCAAGCCCGCATTCGCACACAGATGTCAGCGGCTCACACGCAAGCAGACTTGGACCACGCAATCGCATCCTTTATTAAAATTGGGAAAAAATTGGGGGTCCTACATGATGCACGCACTGGTAAAGAAGGAGGCAAAGCCGGGACTGTGGCTTGAAAAGAGAGAGGAACCCAAAGTTGGGCCGGGAGAAATCAAGATCCGCGTCCATAAAGCTGCCATCTGTGGCACTGATCTCCATATCTACAAGTGGGATGAGTGGGCGCAGCGCACCATCCACCCCCCGCTCATCATAGGCCACGAATTCATGGGCACCGTGGTAGAAGTAGGACCCGGAATTCAATGCCCCGTTGCAGTAGGAGATCGTGTCTCCTGCGAAGGCCACATTACTTGCGGTGCTTGTCGAAACTGCCGCGCAGGCAAACGCCATCTATGTCGCTTGACCCTCGGCACAGGGGTAAACCGTAACGGCGCCTTTGCTGAGTATGTGGTGATGCCAGCTTTCAATGCCTTTCGATTGCCAGATTCCATTCCCGATGAGCTGGGCGCCATCTTCGATCCCTATGGCAATGCAGTGCATACCGCTCTTTCCTATGATCTGGTAGGGGAAGACGTGCTCATCACAGGGGCTGGGCCCGTGGGTATTATGGCTGCAGCTGTAGCTAAACACGTGGGTGCACGCAATGTGGTGATCACCGATCCCAACGAATCTCGACTCGCACTCGCTCGTAAAATGGGTGCTACCTATACCGTGAATCCCATGAAGACCCAGCTTGAAACCGTGATGGAAGAACTTGGTATGACAGAGGGCTTCGACGTAGGATTGGAGATGTCAGGTAATTCTACAGCCTTTGCTTCTATGCTTCACGCCATGAATCACGGGGGCAAGGTGGTGCTCCTCGGGATTTTGAGCAAGGAAACCTTGATCGATTGGGATCAAATTATTTTCAAAGGACTCTTTCTCAAAGGTATCTACGGAAGAGAGATGTTTGAAACTTGGTACAAGATGGCAGCTCTGCTGCAAAGTGGACTCGATATCCGTCCCATCATTACCCACCAGTTTCACTATGAGGAATTTGAGAAAGGCTTTGCTCTCCTTCAAAGTGGAGAGGCATCGAAGATTGTGTTGGATTTTTTATAAGAGCAGAAGGGGACACCCGCGAATGATGTGAGATCGGGTGAGATCGGGGACAGTTACCGAATTATTTGAGATCGGGGACAGTTACCGAATTATTGGAGCGGGGGGCATCCCCCGCTCCAATAATTCGGTAACTGTCCCCGATCTCACCGATCTCACGATCTCATATGGGATCTCGACAAAAACGCAGAGATCCCATACGGCCCCTCCGGGACCTTGGGATGACGGAGGGGGGCTCCCCCTCCAATAATTCGGTAGGTGGACCCGATCTCCGATCTCACAGGATGACGGAACTTACAGCGCAGTACTTTGGGCCCAATCTTGCTCTTCTTGTATGGTGGCAGGCCGAAATGCTTTTGCTGGGAAAAAAGACAAGCTGCCAACCTTTCTCCCCCTATCCATAATAGGACGAATTCCTTCTTGCTCTCTTTCGTGTATCCTCCAAGGTGTGAAAGGTTTGGCTTCCGATGCAGCAATCATGGTGCCTACTTCTTTTTCCCAACGCTCTTGATCTGCAGCGCAAACCTCTCCCCGATCCACTATACGATCCACTATAAATCGCACCTTATAATGGCCGATTTTCATCTTTGTTGTCTGATCATAAATGGTCACTGTCCTATGTTCTTTCAACTCCGTCAATTCCTTCTGAGTCAAGGAAAAAGCAAATGCGGAAGAAAGCGTTATTGCCAACGCAATAGAAGACATCAGCAAACCGGTTCGTTTCATGCTACCCTCATTTTAATTTATGCAATGGATCTATGAATAAACGGTAGCGAAAAGAATGGAGATATGGGAAATGGTTTTTTGTGGGAGGAAAAGATTTTATACAGAGATATGAGGCTAAAGGTATGCAGCCATACGGATGCATAGCTGCAAGGCTCCTGCAGAGGACTACTCAGTTATTTCGAGCTTTTCAAGCGTAGCTTCAGCGCGCACAAGATCTGCGTCGTGGGCCGCTTCGTCATGTGCAGAACCTTCGTCATGAGAAGAAGCTGCATGTGAGGACGCTGGCATATGTTCAGGCACAAAAGTAACAAACATGTCCCCATGTCCAGTGGGTTCATGGCTATTTGCTGTTGCAGCCCATGCAGCCCCATTCCATGTGAATCTTGCAACTGGCCATAATGTACCCGCTGCAATGGCTTCCGTTGCCGCAGCAATAGGTCGGTACAAAATCGTGCCTGTCGGGGCAACAACTGTATAGATTACGCCAACTGTCCCTTCTCCAATGGTTCTAAATACATCTCCTATTACCTTCCCGCTGAATTTAATGGCATTAAATGCCACGCGAGCTAGATGGCCAAATTGTCCTTTGGCTTTTCGATCCAATTCGATCATTTCTTTAAATTGGGTTGGAATCGCACCAACTCCATTGGTTACCCCGTCTTTCATGACGGAAATTCCGTCTTTAAAACGTCGGTACACCTTGTCTTTCCAGAAATCTTCTCTAATCAATTCGTCCATTAACTTTCCAGCAGCGATCCAATGATTGCCGCCGTCTTTCACAATGTTTTCTTGACCAGGCATAAAACTGATTTCATAGTGACCCGTTTTTTGTCCCGTTGCTTTATCATAAACGGTAACGGTCCCATGTCTTCGAAGTTCTTGAGACTGCTCATGAGTCAAGGAAAAAGCAGAGACAGAAGAAATCGTTGCAGCCAATGCAATAGAAGACATCAACAAACCAGTTCGTTTCATACTACCCTCATTTTTTTGTAAAAAATCAATGGGCAGACGGTAACGAAAAGAATGAAAATACGGGAAACGGTTTTTTAGTGGGTCAAAATATTTTGTACAGAGATATGATTATAAAGGTATGTTGCCATGCTTACGAATAGGAGGCGTTACTGTTTTATCTGCACACACATGCAGTCCTTCAATCAAATACCTGCGGGTTTCTTCTGGAAAAATCACAGCATCTAGAAATCCTTTTGCAGCAGCGATATAGGGATTTTCAAATTTAACCGCGTAGGCAGCGGTCATTTCTTTTTCTTTTTCTTTCGGATCTTCAGCAGATTGGATCTCACTACGAAAGATAATTTTGGCAGCTCCCTGTGCGCCCATTACCGCAATCTCTGCACTGGGCCATGCCAGGTTGAGATCAGCTCCGATGTGTTTGGAGTTCATCACATCATAGGCGCCTCCATAAGCTTTTCTCGTAATTACGGTAAAGCGAGGGACCGTACTTTCGCAAAACGCATAGAGTAATTTCGCTCCATGTCGAATGATGCCCCCTCGCTCTTGATCACTGCCTGGCAAAAATCCTGGTACATCTACAAACGTAACCAAAGGGATTTGAAAGGCATCACAGAATCGCACAAAACGAGCACCTTTTACAGAAGCTTCAACATCTAATACTCCTGCCAGTTGCTCTGGATTGTTGGCAATGATACCGACGGTTTTTCCCTCGAGGCGTGCCCATCCCACGATCAAGTTGCCCGCGATCTCAGGTTTCATTTCCCAAAAAGATTCAGGATCAAAAACCGCTTCGATGACCTTATGCATGGAGTAAGGAGAGGTGCGGTTGTCTGGCATAATCCCGTTAAGAATGCGCTGACGCTCCACTACAACGGTTTCATCCAATGGCACAAAAACTGTAGGTTCAGGGGATACATACTCACACCACTTGCGAGCTGCTTGCAGAGCTGATATCTCATCGGGAAAACGCAAATCCACCACCCCACTCTCTTGAGTATGGGTCATGGAGCCTCCAAGGTCTTCGAAGGAAATTACTTCCCCCGTTACTGTTTGGATGACATCTGGTCCTGTAATAAACATATGACTGGTGTGATCCACCATAAAGATAAAATCCGTGAGCGCAGGAGAGTATACAGCTCCCCCTGCGCAAGGTCCCATCACAAGAGAGAGCTGAGGGATCACTCCACTGGCTTGTACATTGAGATAGAACAAATCGGCATAGCCACCGAGACTCACCACTCCTTCATGGATACGAGCCCCTCCAGAATCACTAAGACCGATAATGGGACATCGATTTTGGATAGCCATCTTGTAGGTTTTACAAATCTTCTTGGCATGGGCTGCGGAGAGGCTTCCCCCGAGCACAGTAAAATCTTGAGCAAACAAGTAGACCCGACGCCCCTCAATCTGCCCCCACCCCGTAATAACCCCATCCCCTAGAAAGCGACGATTCTCCATGCCAAAATCTTGGCAATCGTGTTCCACAAAGGCATCGATTTCAAAGAACGTACCCGCATCGCACAGCAAGTGAATACGTTCTCTTGCTGTTAGCTTTCCTTGCTTGTGCTGATGGGCAATGCGAGAAAGCCCCCCAGCTTCCTGCAGTTTTTCTCGCTTCTGCTGCAACAGATCAAAATCAGCGGTAACCCCCATGGACGACTCCTTTTGCAATCAAGAAAAAACCAAGGATCCAATAAATGCTTTTTCAATCAGCTGGGCACATAGCTCCACCTCTTTCTTGGAGGCTCGCAAATTGGCTGTTGTAAGATGTTCAGCCGCTTTTTTCGCGGACAAATAAATTTTAATCTTGGGCTCTGTACCTGAGGGACGTAAGCTCACCTTGCTTCCATCTTCCAATACGAATTGCAATACATTGGAGGGAGGTAAGTCTTTGTGAGGTTGCAAATAATCCCTGATTTCCTTCACGCAAACACCAGATAACTCAGTCGGAGGATGTTTTCGCATTTGTGTCATGGCATAGGCAATTTGCTGGGCCCCCTCTTTGCCTTCTCGCGTGAAGGTAGAAAGCGTTTCATGATACAGGCCGTGCTGCAAATACAAAGCATCCAAAGCTTCCATCACCGAATGCCCTTGAGACCGATATTCTGCAGCCAGTTGGGCAAACAACATGCAGCTGAGCACTGCATCCTTATCTCGTACAAAATGACCGGCAAGAAATCCGAAACTTTCCTCCCCTCCACATACAAACTCTCGATATGGAAGGCGAACCCCCGACTCATAGGCTTCGATGCGATCTCCAATCCATTTAAACCCCGTAAGCGTCTCCTCCCAGTGCACCCCATGATGGGTGGCAATGTCCTTTTGAAGATCGGAAGAGACAATAGTGGTGATCATAAGTCCATGAGGGGATAGTGCATTTTTTTTCTTCAAACTGGTTAGCACATAATCGGTTAATAATGCTCCGATTTGATTCCCATTTAATCGGATATATACATCTGCGTCTCTTGCCAAAACCCCGATACGATCACTGTCGGGATCGGTAGCAAAAGCCAGATCGGCTCGCTCTTTTTGTGCAAGCTTCAAGGCATATTCCCAAGCAGAAGGTTCCTCCGGATTGGGGGAGGTAATCGTTGGAAAATTACCATCGGGTGTTGCCTGCTCTTGCACTACATGGACCTGGGTAAATCCCGCTCGCTTCAGGGCCTCTGGCACTACGTAGATTCCGGTCCCATGCAAGGACGTGTACACGATGGAGGTAGAAGCAGTATCCCCCTGAAAGAAATGATAGGCTTTCATTTTTTCAAAATAAGCTTCATCCAACTCCGATCGAACGATGCGAATGGAGCCAGCTTGTCGTGCCTTTTCAAAGTCGGTATAGGCCAATGCCCCATAATCCGTAAGCGATTCATACCGATCTATCAAATTTTGATCGTGAGGCGGTGTCAATTGAGCGCCGTCTTTCCAATATACCTTGTACCCGTTATATGCAGGAGGGTTGTGGCTGGCTGTAATGCAAATCCCGGCTTGGCACCCAAAGTGACGTACCATGAAAGACAAAAGAGGCACCGGACGCATCTCTCCCGTGATCAATACTTGAATACCGTGATGCACCAAGACCTCTGCAGCTGCATGGGCAAAAAAGTCAGAGCGATTGCGGGAATCATAGGAAATAGCTACTGACAGTGATTCATTGGGGGAGCATTCTTTTATATACAAAGCCAATGCAGTGGTGGCTTTTCGAATGTTGTATACGTTCATATAGGCAGTGCCTGCCCCCATAATGCCACGCAGTCCTCCCGTACCCAGCTCTAAATTTCGATAAAACCGATCTGTGAGGGCCTTATGATCGTTGGCTTCTAAGAGACGAGCCACCTCACTGCGTGTACCTACATCAAAGACAGGAGACGAGGCCCACTCGGTAGCCTGTTGCAAGACAAATGGATCGAGTTTCATATTGTTTCTCTGGGAGACTTTTATCTGTGGAAAACCAATGGTATACTGAAGGAAAATAGATCATGCCCCACTAGAAATCAACATGAGGTTTTCATGCTGGAATCCTCCCAGACAATGGGATCCCCGCAATCCGAGCGCCCGACTGCTTACCTGCATTTGGCGCATAAGGGTGCTTTTCGATTGGGTATGTACCGCAACTCCGTAGAAGATGCTTGTATGTTCGTTCTGACCTTTGGATTTTCACAATGGTTCTGGTTTACTCGCGTATTGGCTGAAATTGGGTTTCACACCCAACAAAGGCCGACCTCTTTGCGGCGCTACAGCTGGCTCCTCTTCATCCCCGGGATCCATTTGGTTTTGTATTACTGCTTGGCTGCAAGAATTCGAAGCATGGAAGAAGAAAACGGAGAGGCCACAACCTCCCCATGGGTAGCCATGGGCCTCGCCCTGTTTCCCTTCTTCTCTATCTGGTATTTGCAAGCAGCCATAAACCGACACTGGGTCTGGCACGTCCACAGTACTCCCGCTGTTAAAGCAGAAGAAGCTCTCACTCCCCTTCTAGAAGCTACCGCGCTTCTGGCTTCGCAAGGGGGATAAAGGGAGCGACACCGTGCACGACTTCTTGCGCTTCTGCAATGGCTTGAACAGCATCTTGCTGATCGTAAAATTCCGATGGCGTCAAATCTTCACTGCCATAAAAAGCAAGCTCACGGTCTCTACGCATTTTTTTAGAAATTTCACCCATCCGTTCCAGTTGAGATTGAATCTCAGGAGGGAATGCTGTTTTTTCTTCTCGCAGAATATTTGACACATCATAGGTACGGGGGAACAGAACCCCATACTCCAAAAGAAGAGATTTAAGAGCCAGCTCTACAATCTCTTGCGCCTCTCGCACAACATCTGCGTAGCTCTTCTCTTGCAAGAAAATCTCCACGATTTTGAGGCGAATTTTGGAACGAAACATGTAATCCTTGGCTAGGCTTCGATTTTGCATAACTTCAATCCTCCCCTACTCGTGAGATTTTTTTTGTACCCAATACGACTGCCCATGGGTGGATTTTCGCACATATTCACCCGCAGCAATTTTATAGCGTAGCAGTGGACAAATCCGCGTAAGAATAAAATCTCGCTCATAGAGCACAATGCCATCGAGGGCAATCTCAGCCCATAAAGAGGAAAGCCCCTCATCTAATGAGGGCAGATGGCTTATATGAACCTCAATCTTCCCAAATTCGTCAGAAGCTGCATCAATACTTGTATAAAGTTTACGCGTCAGAGACAGACGAGAATCAAGTACAACCAAAATATCGATATCTGATTGAGGCGTCTATTCTCGCCGTGCATAGGAACCATAGAGCAGGATACCTACTAGATCGCCCGAAGGGAAAAAACTGCGAATTTTTTCAATCTGAACCGGAAGTTGAGCATCAAAACTTCCATATGCGGAGCCCATCAACTTACGGGTACACCACTCGTTGAAAGAAACCCCCTTCTCAGCAGCCTGAGCCGTAAGAGATCGATGCAACCCCTCGGATGTACGAAGAATAAAACTTGTTTTTGCCTTCACGATCCCCCCTTAATCGCGGCTCAACAGAGAACCTCCGCAATAACCCAATAATTTACAACCCTATACTTTATTGTAAAATGTTCTCCATATATTCAACTCCCATTTGTAAGGTGCCCTATGAGAAGATGGTTCGCGATTGCGTTATTGTGTCTTCCTACATTTGTTTTTGCGTTTACGCCCCCCTTCGGAACAGCAACAAAAGAAGAAAGAGGGGGCAAGAGTATAGGGCACACTCAGCTTACTTATCAAGGCAAGGGCTATTGGAAAAATCCTGCGGGAGAGAAGAGGCACTACTCGGTAACAACAGACGTATTTCCTTTGTCAGGGCTTGATGGGATTTATGTACTCAATACCTATACAGACGCCCTTACCAAGGACACGTGGTATTTGTTTTTCACGATCTTGAACGAATCAAACGGATTTGCAAGCGTATGGATGGACGGTGTTCCTGAAGGCGTTGGCTATTGCTTTCCACTCTCTGGACCTGCAACCAATCCAAATAAGAAATGCCACATGAGCATTCTATCACCGGAAGGCCACCTGGAACAAACCGTAGTGGTCAATGGCAATAACCTGCTGGTATTTGGCTCTCAGCAAAACATGCAAGGTATCGTGGCTTGGAAACAAGGGCTTTCAGATGTGAACCCTCCTATGCCTCAGGTCCCGCAGCTTCCTCCTCCTATGCCTCAGGTCCCGCAGCTTCCTCCTATGCCTCAGGTCCCGCAGCTTCCTCCCTTTCCGGAGCTTTCTCCCTAACTAATCTACCCTCTACTATTTCTTTCAGCCGTTGATGATATATTCCAAGGAGCCTTGAATTCTCTGCTTGAAGCAGTTAATTTTCAGTCCTTAGCGCTCTTCGCAATCAGTTTCCTCCACCACAGGGCTATCTGCCACAGGACCCTCTATCTCTCTCGTTCTGTCTATAAACTGATGAAGCTCGCGATCGTGGGCTACCAGATTCGAATTATACTCTCGAAGCGCGGCGCAACGTTGTTCAAGCCCTTGAATGGAAAATTGAAGATCAGAGTTTTCCTCTGCAAGTTCTTTTATTTTTCCCTTCAGCTCTTCAGGCTGGGCTTGATCTTCTTCTTCACCAGATGACTGCAGTCGTAACTGAACTTCCTTCACAGGTATAATTGCGTGATCTGCAACAACCTTTTCTACTTGCGTATCTTTTATACAAATTCTTCTCAGACTTTGTAAATTGCCTTCTAACTGAAGCTCTACAGGCCCAGGAATTTCTTGCAATGAAACTGAGTTCAATAGAGGGAGATCTGCCACAACAATCTTAACAGGCTCCTCAGTAGACTGCTCCTCATCAGGCACCCCACCTTTCACAACAAGTGTTGTAATCTCAGGCTCTCCTCTGATTATATGCTCTGAATCGGTAACCTCAACCACTTTCAAGTTCTCTGCTGCTCCTGGCAAATCCTCAGCTGCGATCCCCATAAAACCAGGCATACCGGACAACAATCCACCTACGATATAAAAAGGCCATATGCTTCTTCTCATAGGAATACTCCCTAAATAAGAATTTTTTAATGAAGCAAGGATCCGTGCTTATGTCTGGGTATACGCCTCCAAAAAAAGGAGTTCAACTGCAAATTAAGAAGGGGCGGCGTCCATATAATTTCCGTCATCCCATAAGGCTGCGTAGCAGCCGTATGGGATCTCGATAAAAACGAAGGGGATCCCATACGGTCCCTTCGGGACCTTGGGATGACGGAAATAGCTCAATTGGGGACACCCGCACCGGGTGTCCCCAATTGAGCTATTTCCTAATGCAAAATTGAGAAATAATAGAGCCGAAGAATGCATCGGGTGTGATTTTTCCAATGATGGATTCAAGGTGAGAGAAGGCTTGTATTTGGCCCTCAGAAAGCCATACAAGGGATCCTAGCCTGGAAACAAGGACTTTAAGATGTGAACCCTCCTATATCTCAGGTTCCTGTTATTTTCCCAGATCTGGATCCGCTTCCGTAGGTAACTCAGACCGTTGAATCTCTTTGATGTGTACCCATAGAGTTGCATTGTATCTCATCAGATCTTTATTGCGACAGGTGAGAAATCCAATCTGCTCTCGAAGTTTCTCATTCTCTGCTTGCAGTCTCTCGTTATTCTCTCTCAGATTGTGGGTAAGAGATTCATAACTATCAGTATCAGATGGACTTGTAGCAGGAAGCAACTCCACTGCTTCAATCGGAATAATGGCATTCTCTAGCTCGACTTTTTCCAATTCAGCACCTCTCAAATGGATTCGTCTGAGCCCAGATAAATTTCCTTTTAATTGAAGATTTATGGGCGCTGGAGTTTGGAGCACAACTTCTTTTAATTTCGGCGAGTCTTCCACAAGCACATTCACCGGTCCCTCAACAGGAGGCACCCCTTGTATAATCAATTTTTCAGTCTCAAAATCTTTTTTAATCTCAATCTTTGCTGATTTTGCTTTTACTTCCGCTGTTGCCGCATTTATGATTTTAATTTGGGAAGGGCTTCTATGGCATTGGGTAGGGTTGAGGACAAGTGCAATATCCTCCTCCTCTTCCCCCTCTGACGCAGGCCCATCGACCTCAGGCGGGCATTGCTCCGAGGATAATGCATCTGCGGCAACTCCTATAAAACCAGGCACGCCGGACAACAAACCACCCACGACATAAAAAGGCCACCAGCTTTTTTTTCTCATAAGAAAGTTCCTTCTATTCTTTCATTTCCAGACCCGTTACCGCCTGTCTAGTTCAGACAATTCATTCATTAGGGTTAGGTTATATTGCCGAACAGCTTTGTTAATCAGATCAAGTTCTTGAATCTGCATTGAAAATTTAAAATTTTCATTTTGTATAATTTGGAGATTCTTTCGAAGCTCTCCAATGATCGATCGAAGCTCTGAACTAGAGGCCGTGTCTTCATCAGGGGAGGGTTTACTAAGAGGGAATAGAGAAATCATACTTACAGAAAGGCTCTCAGTCTCCACCTCCACATTCTGTAATTTAATGCCTTTTCCTACTTGAATTTGACGAAGATTTAATAAATCACCCTCTAACCTGAGACGAATGGGCCTTGGAATATTTTCAATCTTGATTGATTTCAAAGCTGGCATTTCTGCCAAGACGACCTTTATGGGATTATGAAGAGGGACTGGACCTGTAAGCACAAGTTCACTAATATCAGGCTTTTCCTTAACAGCGAATTCCACTGCATCTGGGTTTATTTGAAAGTGAAGTGTGGATTTTGTCGGACCAGCTGAATCAGGGGTGTCTTCATCATCAGAAGACTTTTCTCCAAGGAGCCGTCGATTAAGGGAACGCTCCGATGCCAAAACGCCCATAAAGGCAGGATAACTACTCAAAAAACCACTTAACAGATAAATAGGAACCATGCTTCTTCTTCTCATAGGAATACTCCTGAAATAAGAAATTTTTTATGAAGCAAGGATCCGTGCTCATGTATGGGTATACGCCTCTGAAAAGGAGAGAGCAAGGGGGGAAATTGGCAGGGAGCTAAAGCAGACTATAACGTTTGGAGATCCTTCGCTTGCGCTCAGGATGACGGAGTTACTATCCTATTTCCCAATGCAAAATTGAGAAAAGATGGAGTCTAGGATTTCATCGGGTGTGATTTTTCCAATGATGGATTCGAGGTGAGAGACAGCTTGTTGGATTTCAAATGCTAAACAATCCTCTCCTTCTTCTTGCCAAGTTTGTAAGTAGTGTTCGAGGTTTTTTGCAGCCTGAGAAATCGCATGCAAGTGCCTTCGGTTACTCAAAAAGCAGTCTCGCCCTCGGCTTTGGGTTACATGGAAATCTACAAACTCGATCAGTTTGGCTTTCAAAGCATCCAGCCCCTCGCCGCTTCGACAAGACAAGCGTAAGCCTTCGGATTCTTTTGCATGTACGGCACGCACATCGATTTGGGTGAGAATCAACACATGGTGCTTCGGTTGTAATTTTTCCACCCACTGAGCAAGCTGCAGTTCTACATCCACTGTATCAGCCGGAAAGAGAAACAACACTACGTCCGCCTGTTGGGCCTGAGCCACAGAACGCTCAATCCCCATGCTCTCTACCGTCTCTGCAGTAGCACGAATGCCAGCAGTATCGATGAGTCGAATTACACGACCGTTAAGGAGCAAAGATTCTTCCAGAAAATCCCTGGTGGTACCCGGCTCTGGACTGATGATGGCTCGCTCGTACTGGAGCAACGTATTGAGCAACGTAGATTTTCCCGCATTGGGAGGACCTACGATGGCAACCTGAAGTCCATTTCTGGTAATGGACCCACTCTGGTAACTATCCACCAAGGTTGCCATCTGTGCTTGTACCTGCAAAACCTCAGGCAGAATTTGCTTCAACTGCAAGCGAGAAGTTTCTTCTTCTTCGGGAAAATCAATCATGGCATTCAAGAGAGACAGTGTATGTAGCAGTGACTTACGCAACCCAAGCACAGTGCGTTGTAAGGCGCCCGAGGTTAACTGCTGAGCTGCCATCCACTGTTGCTCGGATACGGAATGAATGAGGGCATCGATACCCTCTGCCGTTGCCAGATCCATCTTGCCATTTAAGAAAGCCCTACGGGTAAACTCTCCCCCTTCAGCTTGTCGGAAACCAGCTTGGAGCAAGACATCCATACAGGTACGAATTAGATAAGGACTGCCGTGGAGGTAAATCTCTGCACTGTCCTGTCCCGTATAAGAATGGGGTGCATAGAAGAAAACAGCCATAGGCGCATCCAACACACACCCGGTGTGGTCAAGAAACTCGCATAACTGCAACGAACGAGGGGGCCATGTTGGGTCCATGCGCGTGCGCAGATGGGTTTTGAGAACATCATGACACCCCTCGCCTGAGACGCGAAGGATGGAGATGGCTGCAGCCTCTCTGCCACTTGCAAGGGCTATGATGGGTGCTTGATCAGGAAGTAGAGGCGTCGTCATGGGTATAATTCTTGTTAGGGGCTATCATTAGCTTGCGACTGGGGCCGTGTCCCACCGATTGGGTATACACACGAGGATCACGATCCAAGGCCATGTGGATCACCTTTCGGTCATACGCATTTCGGTAGTTCAGTGTAATTGGGGCTTTGCTTTGATGCACTTTTTCGGAGGTCTCTTGCGCAACTTCTAAGAGTTCCCCTTCTCTTTCTTTTCTCGAGCCCAATACATCCACGAATAAACGAAAGGAACATACCCGGTTTTTTGGCATCTTATGGAGAATGTGTTCAAAGGCATCGAGCAACTTACTGTTGTGAGAAAAATGAGCCTTGATCCCCTCACTTTGAATATCCAGACAGATGTGATCTTCAGAGATTGTCAAAACAACGGGTACACCTTCTGGTTCGAAGAATGCACACAGTTTTTGACACGCCTCTCGCAGTTCTTCTCCCAAAACTTGTAGCTCTTCGGCAGTGGCTGCAGGCAATCGCTCCCTGCGTGGTTGCTGCGTCGGCGCTGGGTTGGGGCGTCGCTCTTGCCTTTCTTCTCTGTGACGAGGGGCGCGTTTCTTCCATACCTCAACGGTGACACGAGCGCCAAAGAGGCCCAAAAAGCCTTTCTTTTGGTGAGTAATCTCGTAGCCCACCTGAGCTTGTGTTACACCAAGTTGACTGGCAGCCTTTACCAGCGCTAGCTGCAAGGTTTTTTCTTCTACCACAAGGGTCATGTCCACACTCCTCTTGCTATACGAGTTGAGCCAGCCTTCGGTTGAGCCATCTTTGCTGGGCAATGGATACGAGGGTGTTGGTCAACATGTAGACCACCAAACCAGCTGGCAAGGTGAGCATCATCGCAGAAAACACCACTGGCATAATCAGCATCATCTTTTCTTGGGTTTTATCAAGCCCGGTTGTGGGCGTTAACTTCTGCTGTACGAACATACAGGCTCCCAACAGGAGCGGTGTGATGTAGTACGGATCTGCTGCAGAGAGATCCTGAATCCAACCTGCAAACGGTGCATGCCGCAATTCGATCGAGGTGGAAAGCACCCGATAGAAAGCGAAAAACACAGGAATCGTCGGTAAAATCGGCAAGCACCCCTTCATCGGATTGATTTTATGCGCTGACATAAAACGCATAATCTCTTGCTGCTGACGCTGAGGATCATCTTTAAACTTCTCTCGAATGCGGGTCATCTCTGGGTTGAACTTTTGCATCCGTTTCATGGATACCGCAGCTTGACGGGTCAATGGGTAAAACAAAAACTTCAAGAAAATCGTAAAGAGAATGATGGCAAGTCCCCAGTTGTGCACCAAACCATGTACGAAGTTCAGAGACTGTAGCAAAGCTCGAGAGATGGTGTTGAAAAACCCAAGATCCACCGCATGCTCTAACTTGGCGTCATAAGCTTTTAGCAATTCGGGAGATTTAGGGCCCATCCACGCCTTAAATTTCATCTCAACCTTTTGATTAGGCGCAACGCTGCCTTGGGCCAAAGATTGGGTAATGAGGAGTGGGCAGTGGGTGGTGTGAACCCCCGGTTGTTTTTCAATCTGCAAGGTCAAATTGCCAGACTGAGGCAACAGAGCTGCCATGAAATAATGCTTATCAAATCCAACAAGGTCTACATCTTGGTTGGCACCTGCAAACAACGGTTCTGTTTTGTCCGTATCCTTACAATACTTTTCAACATCTTCCCAATCGGTCTTGCCGTTGATGGTGCTCACCACAGCAGGCCGGCCTGAAGGCGCGCCTGGCAAGAAGCTGCTCTTTGGACGATGGAAGGAAATATCCTCACTCAATTTTACAATGGAGTCCAAATTGCGAGAGACCTCTGAGCGGTTTTCCCAGCTGCACGTTAGATCCACTCCATATCCAGAAGCAGGGATGGTGTAGCGGTGCTCTAACGTCCACTCGGGGGTTGAGCGTGTAAAGACGATAGAAGAATCAGATTCCCTGCGGGCTGCAAACCCTTCGTATAAACGAGATTCTCCAGATAAAACCGGTTGAAAAACAAGTTCACTTTCGAGCAGAAGAAGAGGGCCCTTGCGCGCATCATCTTGATACTGCTTGAGGACGACTTGCTGCACACTTCCCATTTGTTGAGAAAATGTATAGCGAGAAGTTTCGTTTTCTAACGTTAATGCTTCTACAGAGAGCTGCTTTACAGTAGGAGTTGGGGTGCTGGTAGCAGGCACAGCAGGAGGTACGGTTCCCTCTTGATGCATGGTCGCTGCGGTTCCCAGGGGTACCGCAGAAGACAAGGCAGCTGCAGGCATTTCACTCTGCACAGCTGGCTTTGTAAAGCGACTGGGGTATTTTTGGTTTAAGTAATACTCATAGCCAAAATAAAAAATACTACAAAGGGTAATTGCAATAATGCTTTTGCGGTCCATGTTCAAGGTATGTCCACTCCACCGGTATGAAAAGGGTTACATTTTGCCAATCGAAGGCTGATTTTCAGGCAGGCACGGGATAAAGAGTCTTGTTGTAAGCAGCGAGCTGCATATTCAGAACAGGTTGGATAAAATCGGCAACGAGGGGGTAGACAAGGCGAAATCCATCGTTGGTACAGCCGGACTCCAGCAAGGAAGCATTTTTTGATACCTGCGGGAGCACGGTATTGCATGGGGGCCCTTTAGGTGGCAGACGGGTTTCGTACCATCGAAGCCATCGCAGTTGTTACACTGCTTTGTAGCTCTGCATAGCCACTTTCACGAATGAGAGGGCGAGCAATTACCACGATGTCCTGATTTTCCCCGAGGGTCGACGGCAGCTGACGAAAAATCGCCCGCAGTCTTCGCTTCACGAGGTTGCGACAGACTGCATTTCCGACCTTGCGACTGACCACAAGACCCAAGCGTCTGCCTGCAGATACGCCGTCTTGCATCGGTGCAGGCGCAGCCAAGATCACCACCTCTTTCTTCACTCGCTTGCGCGAAGAATTAAAGACGCGATCAAACTCCGCCTTGCATCTCAATCTGCCAGTTGGAGTCTTGGAAGAAAGAGGTTGCATATTCACTACCCCTTCTTCCTGATCTTGACGATCTACTGTCTTCACAGGATTACTTTGTGTAAGCAACAGGGGTAAGTCGAGCACGGCCTTTTGCGCGTCGTCTTCTAAGTACATTGCGACCATTGGCAGTCGACATTCTTTCACGAAACCCGTGGGTTCGCAGTTTTTTGATTACACTTGGTTGGTACGTACGTTTCATCGTCTTGTCTCTATTTTGCGAAAATTACAGGAAAATAAAATGGAAAGCCCTTAAGCTGGCGGAGATCCTAACAGAAAACCATAGGTCAAGCAATAGAAACTGCCTGGATTTAGAGGGGACACCCCGATAGAGTGTCCCAAAATTTCGTCATCCCAAGGTCCCAAAGGGACCGTATGGGATCCCTAGGCAGCTACTAGGCACTTCCAAAGAGATCCCATACGGCTGCTGCGCAGCCTTGGGATGACGGAGTTGCGAGACCTTCTTACCCTCTAACAGCTAAGACCCCTTCTGGGGTAATAAAAAGCCCAAAGGGCAATCCAGCTTTGATTAAACGCTCTGGCTCTACTACTTTCCACTTCTGCTCCACATACGCATCCAGCACGATCTGGTGCAGTCTGGTGTTTTCAGCAGAATGGTCCGTGAGGAATTTCTCCAAAATCTTTGTGATTTCAAGAGAATAAGGCTGATGTGTCAACGCCTCTGCTGCCGCATATCGAATGCGCTCATCGTGAGCTTGTAGAAAAGGCAGCATTTTTTCATGGGGGTTTTGCAAGGGATAATCACGCAAATGACAGAGGATATCGTAATTTTTGTCTGTTTGATCAGGATCTAAGGAGACATCTGTATAATCCAGGCATCCCTCCAAAATCTCTACCATCTCTGTCGGAGTGGCCAATCTCTCAATGATTTTAAGGGGCCACGCAATCAGACTGGTCGTATACACATGGTCGCGCACAATCGGAAGGGCCGCCGCGCCATAGGCCAAAATCCCCTCGAAAGCACTCTCCTTCTCTCGGGCATCATAAATGCCATGATCCAAGCTAAAAGCGAAGCGCTTGAGCAAAGCGGGAATCGCAATGGCAGGGTCCTTGTGGGCACAGAAAAACTCGATGGCTGCCACACGATCCTCTCGGATGGCCTTGGCATTCTGCAGATTTTTTTGGTTTTTTTCCACAGCACTCTGTTGCCGCTGCGCTCGAAAAGCTTTTATTTTTTGGAATAGCCCCACGGATTTCTACCTACCCTGTTGTATCTGTGCTACATCACGCTATATTTAGAAGCTGTCTAGCAGATGGACTCTCTAGATAGCTTCTAGGCGCATGATACGCTACCGAGGGCGTAAACGTCCACTCTTGAGTGAAAAAAGGACCTTCCATGCAAAGCATCACTGGAATTATATTGGCTGCAGGGCAAGGCAAGCGGATGGGCAGTCCCTTGCCTAAAGTACTACATCCGGTTGGGAATACCCCCATGGTGGAGTATGTACTTCGGGCTCTGCAAGGAGCCAAACTCAAGCGAATTGCGATTGTCATTGGCCCTGACGAAAGCCCTTTCCAGTCCTTTCTAGAACAATATAAAGAGATTGAAGTCTGTATCCAACAAGAACGCAACGGTACTGCAGGCGCAGTTGCCAGTTCCTCCCCCTTGTTTCCTGAGGCGGCGGCAAGCCCTTATGCTTCGCAGCTTCTGCGGCGAGGTAACCCAAAAACCAGCGAGTACGTGCTCATTTGCAATGGGGACACGCCAGCAATCTCTGCGAGAGACCTGCTTGATTTTATGGAGGGTGCACAAGGGGCCGATTTGGCCCTGCTGGGTTTTTCGCCACCAAACCCATACGGATATGGGCGCATTTTATGTGGGCCTAACGGACACTTTCAACGTATTGTGGAGGAAAAGGATGCCTCGACGGAGGAGAGGGCCCAAACCCTCTGCAATACAGGGATCGTATTTGCACGCACCCAGGTTCTCTTCTCCTTGCTTGCCAAGCTGCAGAATCGAAATGCGCAGCAAGAATTCTATTTGACCGACTGCTTTGCTTTGGCTGTAGCGGAAAATTTTCGCGTCTCGGCAGTGGCGTCCCCCGTTTGGAAACCTTTTGCGGGTGTAAACACACCCGAACAGTTAGAGGAAATCCGAGCCTACTTGGAGCCATAAACACGTTTTAGGAGACACATTATGTGCGGCATTATGGGATACGTAGGCAAACAGTCTTGTGCAAAGATGATCTACGATGGATTAAAGAAGCTTGAATACCGAGGCTATGACTCTGCTGGTATCGTAGTCCTTGGGGACACCAAACTCGAAGTAGCAAAATCGGTGGGCAAGCTCTTCAATTTAGAGGCTGAATTGGGACAGCTGTCTCCCACTGCCAAAATGGGCATGGGGCACACCCGATGGGCCACTCACGGGGCCCCTTCTGTTGCCAATGCACATCCCCACACCTACGATGGGTTTTCTATCATCCACAACGGGATCATTGAAAACTACCAGGCTTTGAAAATTTCCCTCCTGGAAGCCGGTACTGTCTTTGCCTCTGAAACTGATTCTGAAGTTATCTTGCACTTGTTGCACCGAGAATATGCCAAAGATCGCTCCTTCGATAAGGCTGTCTCTCGTGTGATTCCCATGCTGGAAGGGGCCTTTGCCTTTGCAGCCATGACTATAGAAGAGCCAGGTGTTTTCTACCTCGTAAAGAATTCCTCCCCTTTGGTCATCGGATGTGGGGTGCATGAAAATTTCTTTGCCTCCGATGCGTTGGCTTTACTGCCTCATACCCAAGAGATGATCTTTTTGGAAGATGGACAGGTTGTTAAAATCACGGCAGACGAGATTGAACTCCGTGATTTTAGCGGCAAACTTTTGCAAGCTCAGAGAAAGATACTGCCGAAAGTCGACTCTGCTCCAGAAAAAAATGGGTTTCGACATTTCATGCTCAAGGAAATCTATGAGCAGCCAGCTGTGATCCGAGCTACCCTTGAAAAAGTATTTGGCGCTTCTGGGGCCGCTTCTTTAGATGAGAGCGCCATCGGCCTGTCGGCTCTTCCCTTTGACACCATCAAGCGAATCCACATTGTAGGATGTGGAACTGCCTATCTCGCAGGTACATTGGGACGATACTTCCTGGAAAAGTGGGCACAGATACCGGTTTCTGTGGATCTTGCCAGCGAGTTTCGCTACCGCAGCCCCTATTTGGATGCGGGCACCCTCATCATTGCCATGACCCAATCGGGGGAAACCCTCGACACACTGGCTAGCGTCAAGTTTGCCAAACAAGCAGGCTGCCCCATCTACTCCATTTGTAACGTGCCCTTCTCCGCGATCCCGCGAGGATCTGAGGCTACGTTCTATATGAATGCAGGGCCTGAAGTGGGTGTCGCTTCTACGAAGGCCTTTGTTGCAATGGTACTGGATTTGTTCCTCTTCACCTTGGCTTTTGGACATAAAAAGGGGCTTATCTCCCAAGCGGAGCTTGAAAAACAACGAAGCTACCTCCAGCGCCTGCCTGCCCTTGTGGAACAAGCCATTGAGCAACAAAGCAGCATTGAGCAAATTGCACTGCGCTATTTTGAAGCCACGAATAGCCTGTTTATCGGAAGAGGCAACAGCTGCTCTATTGCTCTGGAAGGGGCATTGAAGCTTAAGGAGATCTCCTACATCCATGCAGAAGGGTATGCTGGGGGAGAGCTCAAGCACGGTCCCATTGCCTTGGTAGACGAACATATCCCCATCATTGCCCTTGCGCCCAAAGACAGCCACTATGAGAAGATGCTCTCGAATATCGAAGAGGTAAAAGCCCGAGGCGGACGTGTGATCGGTGTCGGAGGCAAAGACGACAAAAGACTGGCAGCCCTCTGCCAAGATGTGTTGGCATGTCCTCAAATCGAACAAGAAGACCTCCAAGCGATTCTTTCGGTGATCCCCTTGCAACTATTTGCTTATTCCATTGCGGTTTTACGCGGCACTGATATTGATCAACCCCGAAATTTAGCCAAGTCTGTGACCGTAGAGTAAAGGACCCCCATGCGAGCCGAAATTGAGACCCTGTTATCAACCTTAAATGAGCCCCAGAAACAAGCCGTTCTGCATACCAACGGCCCTTTGGTGGTATTTGCTGGCGCTGGTAGCGGCAAAACCCGTGTGATCACAAGTCGTATCTCCTACCTGTTGATGCAGCAAGTGAGCCCCCATTCAATCCTTGCGGTTACCTTTACAAATAAGGCTGCAAAAGAGATGCGAGAACGGGTGGAGCGCTTCTCTCCCGAGGCACGCTTCGTGCTGATCTCTACCTTTCACTCTGCCTGTGTGCGGTGGTTGCGAGAGTTTGCCCACTTGATGGGTTACACCTCCCAGTTCACGATTTATGATGAATCGGATGCCAACAGTGCCATCAACCGCATCATGAAAGAGCTATTGATCAAAGATCAGGATCACTCGGCTCGGGAGTATCGTCATGCCATCAAGCAGGTGAAGAATAAAGGTCTGAACCCAAGTGAAGTGCACGAGCAAAGCCGAGACCAAGCCGGTATGTTTCCAGAGCATGGCATGGAGGTCTACCGTCGCTACCAAGAGCTTCTTGCGACATCCAACTCTATGGACTTCGACGATCTGCTTATGAACATGATTACCTTGTTAACCACGCAACCCCAGGTGCGAGAGCAGTTGCGAAAGCGCTACCGCTACATCTTGGTGGATGAGTATCAGGATACCAACCCCGCTCAATTTAAGCTCATTTCCCTCTTGGTGAATGAGCAGCAGAATTTGTTTGTGGTGGGAGACGATGATCAGTCCATTTACAGCTGGCGTGGAGCAGACCCAGCCAACATTCTAGGATTTCAGGATATTTTTCCTGGAGCCCAACAGATTTACCTGGAGCAAAATTACCGAAGCTCCTCTACCATCATCCAAGCAGCCAGTGCATTGATCCTCAACAATCAAGCACGAGCCAAGAAACATCTATGGACAGCCAATCAGGCAGGGGCCCCCATCGAATTCCACTTGGAGTATGAGGGGGAAATGGAAGCCTGGTGGGTAGCAGAAAAGATCCACAAGGAACGAAACGTTTTTGAATATCCCCATGTGGCAATATTTTATCGCACCAACGCCCAATCTCGACTTCTGGAAGATAGCCTTCGTAAACAAGGCATCCCCTATCGACTCTATGGAGCTGTAAAGTTCTATGATCGAGCTGAGATCAAAGACATTGTGGCGTACTTTCGACTCTTGGCGAATGAAAACGATGATGTGGCTTTCAAAAGGGTGACCCAAGTGCCTACTCGAGGCCTTGGAGAACAAGCCGTAGCAAAGCTCGAGTCCTTCTGTCTTGAAAATCACTGTTCCCTCATGGTGGCAGCTCGTGCATGTGCCAAAATGAACCTGCCCCGAGTGTCCAACAAATGGATGGAGTTCGTCACATTGATGGACCGGCTCCAAACCACATGCCTCGAAGGGCCTTTGTCCAATGTGGTAGAATATTTTCTGCAAGCTGTGGACTACAAAAGTTATTTGATTAAAAAATTCCCGGAGAAAATGGAAGAAAAACTCGAAAACATTTATGAATTGGGGTCAGCACTGGCTTTGTATGAGGAGCAGCAAGAAAATGCGACTCTCGTAGGTTGGTTGCAAGATATCAGTTTGCTCGAAAGTGAGAAAAACTCGGAGGATGATGCTTCTATACCCTCCATCGCACTCATGACGCTTCACTCTGCAAAAGGATTGGAGTTTAAACGGGTTTATATTGTTGGTGTGGAAGATGGGTTGATTCCCCACACCAATAGCTTGGAGGATCCCCTCAAGATAGAAGAAGAGCGCAGATTGTTTTATGTGGGTATTACCCGGGCTCGAGAGAAGCTTACTCTCTCTGCTGCCAGAAAGCGCAAGGTCTTCAATAAATGGTCGAGTCATGCACCGTCTCGATTCTTGACGGAACTACCAGAATCTCTTGTCACCATGGATCCCTTTGCTAAGCGCTTGCTCAATCGCATGGGTGGTAACCAGGAGGAGGCCCAAGAGCCAGCGCCAGCTAAGGGTGAAACCATGGAAAGTGGGCAGATGATCTATCATCCTACTTTTGGAAAAGGTAAAATTATGCAGATCGAAGACCATTGGGGCCTTCGACAAGCCAGAGTCGAGTTCTATGACTTTGGCACTCGCACGGTATCCTTGGAACACCTAAACCCGGTACGGGTTAGCTGGAGGTAGCGCCTATGTTCGCCTTGCGACAGTGGATAGAACAGAGGTACTTTTTTTTCCTTATCGGATTTGCCCTGGTGGTATTGGCAATCGGCACCTTCCGAGGGGAAACCTCCCTACGTACCTATCTGGCTCTTCGCGACAGTCAGAAGGTGTTAGTGGGAACGGTCGATGGCTTATCGAGTGATATTCAACGATTGGAGAAAGAAATTGCAATGACGCAAACCTCCACCGACTATGTGCACAAGCTACTTCGTGATAAGTACCACATCACGGAAAAAGGCGAGCAAATTTTGCTGTTTGAGGATTAATGCTCCTCCCTCGCCCACTTGTGGTACGCTTTATATAATACATAAATTCACGGTAAGAGGGTTTTCATGCCTGGATTTTTATACTGCGTTACCCTGTTTGTTCTTTCTTTTTGTCTCTCTAGCTGCAAGAAAAAAAACGCTGCCACGGCGCCTCCCACAAGCCAAGTTACTGATCTCTCTCTTGACTCGCAGCAAGCGTTTTGCCTAGCACCCGCTGTATTTACTGAACCTGACGTAGCCCAACTGTTGGTAAATCCAATTGCTGGGCTACAGATTGCAACGCCTTTTTTTGATTATTCCCGCATACCCACCTTGCTACTCCAGCCCGACTTGGGTAGCGGGACCTATATGGACTACCAAATACATTTGGACAAAAAAGAAAAGAGTACAGATGCATGCTTCGATACAGTAGAAGGAACGACGAAAGATCCTTCCATACCAGGTAAAACCATACATGAGGGAAAAAATGCAGTCATTGTGTATGGACTCTGCCCAGGCGTGTATACAATTCAGATTAAAAGCTGTCGCGACTCCGATCAAACATGCGGGGAAGTCTATCCACCTGCCACTCAATCCAATATGTACTTCCAACAGCCCGCACTTTTAGACCCTGCCTCTCTCGAAAAATTGACCCAATATACCTTAATTAAAAACGCCACCTATGAAAAAACAAAAAAGGCCTACTCCATCATTTCTCAATGGGCCTACTCCAACTGTATAAATGCCACGCAAATGCAAACAGAGTATTGCAAATCTGCTTCTAACATCGTGCATATGGGACTGGGTCAATTTATCAACTTGGTACAAGACAATTACCAGGCCACAGAAACCACCATTTTAGCCCACATCAAACGCACGCAGGCAGCTGGTACTTCCGCTGTATTAGCGTTGGCAAACCTACCATCTATGAAGCTTGCACAAGATAGTCCCTGCGCCAATCCGGCAAGCATTGTACCCTTCACACCCGAGCCCCCCCCCGAGACACCCTCCGAGACACCCGAGACACTCGAGGCACTCGAGGTACCAACCAAGACAGTTGCAGCGGAGACACCGGAAGGCACAGAAAGCCCAAGTGATACAAACTCCTCCTCTTCTTCCATTGCGCCCACTACCCTCGCACTTGTCCTTTCAGGGGCTGCCCTTGCCTGTATTGGATCCATCATGTGGCTTGCTGGAGGTTACGAAGCTGCTGGGATTATGAGGCAAAAATTCAAAAATCAAATTCAAGAAGTTAAAGCAACTATAGCTACAGCTGGAGCTCCTACAGCTCCAGTTGTAGCTACAGCTAAACCTATGGCTACAGTCAAAGGAGCTCCAGCTGTAGAGGCTCCAGCTAAAGTACCTACAGCTAAAGGAGAAGGGAAATGGACAGGTGTCAGTGCGATTGGGGTTGGCCTCGTCGTCATCGGCGCCATTCTACCCGTTCTCTCCCTCTTTATTACACTTGCAGACACAAATGAGGCTTCAGTAAACGAACAGGCTCTTAGTCAGCAGCTTGGAA
Source organism: Deltaproteobacteria bacterium (assembly GCA_947475005.1). Classification (GTDB taxonomy): domain Bacteria; phylum Bdellovibrionota_B; class Oligoflexia; order Oligoflexales; family Bog-1112; genus CANIBL01. Next base: position 78,386 of record CANJLI010000003.1, read on the forward strand.
AAGAGGTTTCCACAGAGCTAAAGGAAAGAATTATTGAAGAAAGCAGCACTCTCCAATCTCTCCTAAAAGAAGCTCAAATTCGATAAAATCCCAAAATTCAACGCTTGAAATGGTAGCTAAAAGTAGAGTATCCAAGGTTTGGGGATCCCTTGCTACAGCGAAGGATCCCCAAACCTTGGATACAGTCTTTAAAAAAGGAATGCAAAAATGAAAAAATGGCTATGGCTCTCCGTCGGAGTGGCGCTTGGAATTTACTGGTATGCAAAACAAAAAAAAGAAGCGCTGCCGGTTTTCCAAACCGTCCAATCCTTTTCTCTACTCGATGAAGAGAATCAGCCATTTACCGAAAAACAAATTGCGAACCGACCCTGCATCGTAAACTTTATGTTTACCCAGTGCCAAGGTACTTGTCCCTTGTTGATGGAACGAGTTGCTGCATTAGCCCGAAATCCAGCTCTGGCAAAGGTATTGTTTGTCTCTATCACCATGGACACCACAAATGATCGCCCCGAGGTGCTGCGTGCCTACATGAAAGAGAAGCAATTTGAAGGTCTGTCTTGGAAATTTTTAACGGGAGAACAGTCTGCTGTGACCACCTTTGCAACCCAAGCGCTCAAAGTAGCGGCAGGAGAGAAGCCAGAAATGCACTCCACCCGGTTAATTTTGTTGGATGCAAAAGGACAAGTAAGGGGCTACTACGAGTCCCAAGAAGCAGCGGCGATGGAAAAGCTACAGCAGGATGTGCTTACATTACTGTAAGCCTTGTTTATGGCAAAGCTCTGTGGGGACACCCTCGAATGGCGCTTCCTTAAGCGTACGATTTGCCTAACTCTTTGGAAATCCGTCATCCCAAGGTCCCGAAGGGACCGTATGGGATCCCTGCGTTTTTATCGAGATCCCATACGGCTGCTGCGCAGCCTTGGGATGACGGATGGGTTGCCATCTTGAATGTAAGCAAAAGATGACAATTCCTTCCTTAAGGAAGCGGCATTAAGGAAGCGGCATTCGGGGCACCCGATGCGAGTGTCCCCTTTTTCATTACTCGTGAACTTGTTGAGCGAGATAGTTCTGGTATCCCAGATCCTTGATCAAGAACAACTGGGCCTCCAGCCAATCCACATGATGCTCCTCTTCTTCTACGATACGCTCGAGCATCTCGCGAGTTCCGGGATCATTGTGCGTAAGGCACAAGGTGATGCCGCGCTTCAACCGAGGAATCGCCTCTTCCTCCAACTTCAGATCAGACTCCAACTGCTGCTGTACAGTCTCTCCGATGTGGAGCTTGCCCAATTTTTGCATATTCGGCAGACCATCAAGAAACAAGATTCGATCGGTCAAGCTGCGAGCATGTTTCATTTCATCGATAGATTCTGCATGAATCTTTGAAAAAAGTTTCATGTATCCCCAGTTTTTGCACATACTTGCATGCAAGAAATACTGGTTAATCGCAGTTAGCTCTCCAGCCAACACTTCGTTAAGCAACTCGATGACTTCGGGATGTCCCTTCATGTGTAAACCTTTCATTCTGGATGGATAAGATCGGAGAAAATACCTTGTTTTTTTGCTTCTTTACCCGAAAAAAATGCCCATAACACGCTGGCGCAAAGCTGGGGATTTTTAGTCAAAATGGGCGTGGAGACTGTCGGTGGTTGCTGAATATGCGCCCTAAAACTCCGCCCCTCTGGGGTATCTTGAAGCCAAGTTTGCCAAGATCCTTCTACGAGAACAGGCTCGCCCAATTGAAGCTCAGACACTGGATATACAAGCCAATCTTGTTCTTCCAGTCGTCTGCAGCTTATAACACCACTCACTTTTAAAAGAGAGGTGTATTTCTGTGTGACCGGGATTTTTTCAAGCAGCTCGAGTTGCTGCAATTGATTTGACCGTTGGGCCCGTTTTTTCTGATTAAAGAACAATGACAATGGATTGTGCTGACTTTTTACCTCTTGCTTCGCAGCTGCTAGCGCATGGGTAAATGTTGCAACGATGGCATCCATTTGATGCCGCGTAAACGTATAGATTTTTTTGCGAGAAGGGCGCGATTCAAAGGCATATGCAATCTCTTCTACCTGCTCTTGAGCCTTCCTACGATCATAAATCGGACCTAGAATCAAATCTGCCCCCGTCAGATCTGAACTGATGGTAAGCGTGGCTTTTTCCCCTTCATATCGGATCACAAACAACATCAGATTCCGCATGTGCCACTGCTGGGCAGAAAACTTCTCCTGAGGCAGCGACGCCTCCTCCACCATGGCGCAAAAGAGATTGGGATACAGTTGTGTTTGCAAAGAGTGAGCGCGAACCACATGTTTCAGCAGTTTTTTTGGGGTATATGCAGGTTGCACTAACCTAGACAGGTCTCGTTTTAAATTGGCTGCACTACTGGAAAACAAAAGCTCATGGGTACGATCATAGAGAGAAAAAATCCCACTGCTCGAAGGAAGTGCTGCAATGACCTCAGATGGAATGGCCCAGCTGATGCGAGAGAGGCTTTCGTAATCTCCTTGAAATCGGATGGCTTCCTCGAGGGTTTGAACCCCAAGATCTGCAAAGCGCTCGAGAATACGTTTGAACAATTCGAGAGTCAGGTGGGTATCCGCTTGAGCCCTATGTACAGTGTGAAGTTCCACACCCAAAAATTCTGCCAATCCTCCAAGATTTTTACGAGGAGACTCTGGCCACATCTTTTCCCCAAGCAGATGGGTACACAGATAGAAATTATTCATGGTAACTTTTTGATACTTCAAGGCGAAATATCGAAAAAAAGTCAGATCACCTTGTGTATTGTGACTCACCAAAATGCTATCGCCCAAAAAGGCCAAAAGCTCTGGTAAGATAGAAGCGATGACCGGTGCATCCTTGACCATAGCCGGTGTAATTCCCGTCATTCTGCGAATCAGACCGGGTATCGGAGTCTCTGGATTTACCAATGTATAGAACGTATCCTCCACGACTCCCTTGTGGAATCGAAGAGCACAGATTTCTGTAATCCCATTGGCAGAAGGGTTTCCTCCTGTGGTCTCAATATCAAAAACGACAAACGTGGCATCGGCTAGTGCATGAGGCAACAAGGCGGGCGCTTGCAAACGGGAAGCGGATTGGGGGTGGAGATTTTTCATCAAGTTTTTCTTTTTGTGGGCAAAATCAATGGCTGGATTGTAAAGCGTACGCCGTCTTTTCGCAATTGAGAAAGGAAATCAGCATGGAGCCTTTGTCTTGGAACTCTCTACATCCCTTTGAGGGCTTGACTTGTGACCTACAAGTTGAGGCAGGATTTTTGCAAAATGAGCGAGGATTGAAGCTCGCATGGCGTGTGCAGGGAGACATTCCCCTCGTTCGGTGGACCAGTCAAGTAGGCAGAGAGAACCTATGGGAACAAACCTGCTTTGAGGCTTTTTTCCAAACGAATCAGCATCCTGCCTATGAGGAGCTCAATATAAGCCCGGAAAAAGAGTGGAAACTCTACCGTTTTACTGGATATCGAACTGGGCAGCACTCTGTATCCGATCTCTCCTGGCAGATTCAGGTGGAAAAGAAAGTAGATTCCTTTTTGGTACAGGCCAATCTGCTGGGCCCCTGGCCTCAGGTGAAACGGTATTCACTGACAACCATCCTCTATTTGGCTGACAAACCTACCCATTGGGCGTGCGCTCATCCCAAAAATCGACCGGATTTCCACGCGCCCTTTGCCGCGGCGATCGAGAACACATTCCCATAGAAGGCATTGACTCCGCGGCGTGAATCTGTATGATTTCCCTCTGACCCCAGCAGGGGAACATTTTCGCTTTCAATACCAAACAGGCGAAGCGAAATACAATGGAAGCTGATAGAATGATTGAGAAAATTCAAAAAATTATCGAAGAAGATATCAACCCGTACCTTGCGATGCATGCAGGTGGATGTGAGCTTTTGGACGTGGAAGATGGTGTCGTAACACTGCGTATGTATGGAGGCTGCTCTGGATGCCCCTCCAGCCAAATCACTTTGTTTAACGGTATCATCCCAATTTTGAAGGAAAAAGCCCCTGAGGTTGTGGATGTCATTCTTGGATAGTACACACAAGGAAAAACCTGTGGACCTTTCTTCATTGACCGGCCATGTAAGCGATCTATTAACTGCTTGCGGGGAGGACCCCGAACGTGAGGGGCTTAAGCGCACCCCCGAACGTTATTTGAAAAGCATGGCGTTTTTTACCTCAGGCTATCAAAAAGACCCTCAGGAAATTGCCAAACGCGGACTCTTTCACAATCCCGTCGACGATATGATTATCGTACGCAATGTAGAGTTCTACAGCCTTTGCGAGCATCATATGGTGCCTTTCTATGGGGTGGTGCATGTTGGTTATATCCCCAATGAAAAGATCATCGGACTCTCCAAGATCCCTCGCATTGTTGAAGTATTTGCCCGTCGGTTTCAGGTGCAAGAACGCATGACCCGGCAAATTGCCGAGGCTTTAGAAACCGCCCTTGCACCGAAAGGCGTGGGAGTAGTGGTGAAAGCTTATCATCTATGTATGATGATGCGTGGCGTACAAAAGCAAAGTTCGTTTACAGTTTCCAGTTCGATGCTGGGTTGTTTTCGAGATTTGAAGACGCGAGAGGAATTTCTGTCTCACATTCATTCTCCAGGTCCTTCTGTATAAGCAATGGCTATAGACTATGGCGACTCACCTATATACGTATACCAATCCGGTGTCGCCCAAGCATATTGCCCAAGCATGTGCCTGTCTGCAAGAAGATGGGCTTATCGCCTATCCTTCCGATGTAAACTGGGCCTTGACTTGGAATCCTGCTAGCAAAAAAGCCTTACAAAAAGTGCAACAGCTCAAGCCGTTTCACCCTCGTGAGCAATCGTTTAGTCTCTTGTGTAACTCCTTTGCCCTGATTGCCAAAGTGGGGTACGTGGAACAGTCTCACTATCGGCTTTTGAAAAAAATTCTACCGGGGCCGTACACCATCCTGCTGAAGAAGAATCATGAGTTCTTCAAGCTTGTGAAAGACAAGCGAGCCATCGTGGGGGTGCGCTACCTGAACTCTGAACTGGTAAACGCGCTGATCGAAGCCTTTGATGGGCCCTTGGTCACATCTTCCTTGGACTTTGAAGTAGATCTAAAAACACCGACCTTTGGCTATGAAGTGGACCAAACCTTTGGGCATACGGTGGATTTGATCTTGGATCTTGGAGAAGAGATCTACCCCCAACACACGACGGTTATCGACTGCACGGAGCTGGCCCCCTCTCTGGTGCGACAAGGAATCGGCAGTGTGGAAGGGCTGTTATAATGCATGCATGTATCGTAGAACTGGGGCAAATGCCCTATGGAGAAGCACTTGCGTGGCAGAAGACCGCCCATGGACTTCTTGTAGGCAACGATGCAGATCCTGTTCTGTTTTGTGTTGAACACCCCGAGGTGCTCACCTTGGGCAAACATGCTACCGATGTGGACCTACTTGTGAGTCCTGAATCCTTGCAACAATCTGGCGTCACTCTCGAGCAGGTAGAGCGCGGCGGAAAAATCACCGCGCACATGCCAGGTCAGCTGGTGGTATATCCGATTTTGCCCCTTACCCAACTCGGGCTTTCTGTGCGACAGTATATTTGTGGATTGGAAAGTGCGATGATTGCTACCTTGGCCGCTTTTTCTCTTCGCGCGAATCGCCATCCAGAACATCCAGGTGTATGGTGGGAGGGGAAGAAAATTGGTGCGGTGGGGGTGCGGATTCAAAACCGGGTAAGTTTGCATGGCATTTCTTTGAATGTAAATAATTCACTTGGGCTCTTTCACAAAATCATTCCCTGTGGTATCAAAGGCAGCGCAGTGTGTAATATGGCTGCGGCACTTCCATCGGACGTCGACATACAAAAAGTCAAACATCTTCTGATTAGAGAGTTGGCTGCAGAGTTGCGGCTACCTACATATACGTACATGAATTTACAAGAATGGCGAGAGCGGGTCTATAAGGGGGGAACATAGAATGACAGAACCTGAGTTGATGGTTCCAACCGAAGAGTCAAAATCGAATCCGGAAAAAGTCCCGTTGCTATCGCTCAGCCTTTGCTGCAAAGCGACCATCGAGAAGCACGCCCCTCACAATCCGATGATTGTCTGCCCCGATTGTCGCAAGATGATCAAATGCTACCAGGAATACACCGCCTTCAAGCGATACGTGCAGTTCTGCATGTCCCAGGGACGGGAGATTCACATCGCTGAACACGCCGGCTATCAGATTATTACCTTTACAATCTAGGAATGAAAAAGGGGACACTCCAGCGGGGTGTCCCCACAGGACTTTCGCCGCACCAGGGGCGTCCGATGCGAGTGTCCCCTTTCTCATCCCGAAGTCTTTTGAACGTCCAAATTCACTTTTCGTAAAATTTCCTCTACAGCCGCTTTGTGGAGGGGATAAAAAAATGAATCTGGAGTAGCAGGATCACGGAAGGACTGCCACAAAACATCTTGTATGAGTGCAGAGGAGTCAACCCGAAGCAGACAACGCTCAAAAGAACTAGCTCCCGTTTGCATATCACGTATAGGGGGCGCCGACTCTTTTTTATCTTTTCTGCTTTTTTGTTGTGCTTCAACCAGAGAAAATGTGTCTGAAAAACACGGGAGTAAAACTTTTTGAATCAACGTAGGTACAAATCGAAACCTTTCTTTTATAAATTGAGTTTGGAGTTCTTTCGAGCGCCATTTTAGCCCGGAATCTAGGTAGTACATCAAGTAGGTGAAATATTCTAACGCTGCTACAAAGTCTCCTCTCAATTTTTCCATGCCAGCATGCATTTCAGATTCACCATACGGGGAATAAAGAAGGTTATTTCGAGAGGTTCCTGCCAATGAGTACAGATTAAATATCGAATCCTGTCCATGTACCAATCGAATACCAAATGGATAAAAATCGTTAAAAAATTTATTTTGACCGTCAGTGAGTTGCGATGAATCTTTTTTAGGCTTATAGACTAGGATCAAACCGTGGACAGCAGTAGGAGGCCTATCTTGCACACGAAGGGCAGGCGTATGCAGATCGACAAAAGGATCGGGGAGCCCGGAGAGATTGTACCCAGCGGTACCCAAAAATTTAAGTTCTTCTAGCAGAGAGGAGGAAACAGCTCGATTCTTCCAGAAGCCACAGTCATTGCGCACAAAAATATATTTCCCACTTAAAAGAGGGCGTGAAACCGCTGGAGCAGGCCCTGGAGCCACTCCGGTTTTTTCTAGTGCGGTTTCTATTTGCAAAAGAAATTCCCTCCATTCAGGTATGGAAGAAAAATGAGATTGATTTGTATAAATAACCATTTCTTTTCCCAAGCTATCTGTCTCAGAGCCTGGGCGCCAGCTTTCCACATTTATAATTTTAAAGTCATCCACCCCTTTCTTTTTATCTAACAGTAGCGGTGCTACAGCTGCAAAGGCAGCAGATATGTTTTCTTCCTTTCGCGCTAGCGAAATGTGTAACTTCCATCCACATGTGGATTCTTCCTCTCTACTTCGTGTTTCATTGAAAAATTCTTTATGTCCCGCTACCAAATTATGGGATGGAGCTGTTGGCGCAGCTGTATCCTTGCCTCGATATTTAAAAAATAACCAATTTGTATTATGAGAGTCACATAAAATCCGATGTCTTTCCTCTCTGGCTTCAAAACTGATTTCAGCCTCCACTGCCGCACCATCAAACATCAGCGAGTAACCCACTGAACCTAGAGAGGGGCTTGTGCAGGTCCAATTGTTCCAGTCTTGAAGACGCGGATATAAGGTTGCCGGTGGTATTTCCTTTTTTTCAGAAAAATCATCATTCTTCTCTTTTCGGAATTCATTTTTGCGATGTAAAAGAACTTGGAGCATGATTCGTCGCATTTCTTGCGGAAAAATTTCGTCTGGAATGTCTGAAGTAAAAATGATGTCTCTGAACTCCTTTTCTGAAATAGACGAAATTTTCTCCATGGCTTTTGGGTAATCACTTAGATGACTAGAAGTAAAAATTTTTTTGAGATTAGGAAAGGTAAAGAAATTTTTGCTGCTTGTTTCTAAATCTGGATAAGTAGTTGGGTTTCCATCCGCCCGATTGAATAAACTCACAGCTCCTGGATCGATTTTAATCGGAATTTTTTTAGGTGAATCTTTTTTTGATACCATTCCTATATTTTCCATTGTTTTTCCAATGGCATCATAGTCGTACAAAAATAAAAAAATGGGGAATTGATCTGTTAAACCTGGAATCTGGAGAGGCTCCCCCTCTGGTAGATGCAAAGAGGCTCTGTACGCAGCCAAACTTTCATACCCCTCCTCTAGAGAGGAAGCAATGTAGTACAGTTTTTTTCCGCGAGCTCCAATATCTTCTACAATATAGCTTTCTGGAACATGGATGCCTAACAATTGGTATAAATCATAGGCGATTTTTTCTGACACGACTCGCTGATGGATCAAGGGTCCATTCAAAGAGTTATTCAGATCATTTTGCCCCATTTTTTTGATGAAAAATTTTTTCCCCTGGTACCAGTAAAGTCGAGGATAGGTTTTAAAAGGAGGAGTCCCCTTTTTTCTGGGATCACCATGCTCTTTTCTATACGTAGCTTGGTACTCTTTTTCCTCGAGGGCTATTTTAGCGTTTTCATCAGCGACTTCTTTAAATTCGTGCATGGGAACTAAAATTGCCCCCAAAGACGCTGATGAAAATCCGATAAAAAGCAAAGAAACAACGGAATGGAGTCTACGCATAAAATGCCCTCTCTATTCTTTATAGAAGCACTCGCGAAACTAAGGACCGCCCGATGCTATATCCATGGCTTTGGCCCACCATAGATCTAAAGCAATTTTTGAAATATTCTCCCAATCTGCTCGTGGGTATCGGCTTTGTTTATTGCGTTCTTTTATTCGATGGAGGATTCTTTTTTTAAGAGAGGGGTAAGCTTCCTCCTGTATCTCAAATTTCAAAATTAAGCCACCAATCACAAGGGCTGCATGCTCTGAAATTGAACCATGGTCAGGATCAAAAGACTGATTGTCAAGAAAATCACTCAAAAGAAGACCGATCTGCTGAGAAAAAAGATCCATTTTTTTAGCAGCTGATACATTGGAAAAAAAATCTGCCAATTGACATCCAACTAAAAATTGATTTTTCATATTTATATATTGTAACACCAAAGGATCTAACATTTCCTGGGCGGATGCATCGAGTTGAGCCCGTGTGTAGTAAGCTTGCTGCAGCCAATCAATCGAGAAGATTACCCCAGACTTGCTTCTACCTAATACCCAATATACTGCAGGATACAGAACAGATGTGATTGGCCATAGAGCTGTCATCGCAACGACAGTGGACAAACTACCTAACGCTGTAGCAGCAGCGGACTGATTTATTGGGTCTTCAATCTCATTAAGGAGATAGGTACTGCCTAAGTTAAATCCATAATAGGCACCACAGACTACCCCCATGCGTAGGGTGAGCTCTGCTGTCTTTGCCGTCTTTTTCCATATCGAACATTTACGGGATGTAACCCTCGCCTCTATCGCTGCAGCATCCTGAATCGAGGTAGGAAGAAGTGGTTTATCTTCTCCTGCACAAAGAGAAAATCCACGCAGACACAACCACAATATAAGACCATATTTCATTTTTTGATTCCGAAAGAATTACATCAATGCCCAGCAGGTATGTTCTTTCTAAAAACTTCCCAGCCTTTTAGATACGTAAACGCAGTAGCTAATTGATGGTCCTGCTGGAGAGGCAGAGGCCAACTTTGCATCACTTGTTGGATCTGATTTTGAGAGGCAAATTCGCTTAAATTTTTTGCGTGAATGTGATAGGCCAAATCAGCTTCTTTGGTCATCCCTTTTGCCGAAGGATCCGATACGACTTTTGTAGGCACCACAATATCAGGGGTAATGCCCAATGCTTGAATCGAGCGATCCTTTGGGGTGAAATACCTGGCGATGGTAAACTTCAGACCCGAGCCATCTGCCAAAGAAACCAACGTTTGCACGCTTCCCTTTCCAAAAGATTGCGTCCCGAGAATCAATGCGCGTCCATGATCTTGCAAGGCACCTGCCACGATTTCAGATGCGCTGGCAGATCCCCCGTTCATCAACACAATAATGGGAAATCCAACGAATGTATTTTTCTTGTGAGCAAACTCTCGCTCCACTCGATCTGGATCTCGCCCAACGGTAGAGAGAATCAACCCACTTTCGATAAACAAATCTGCTACATTGACGGCAGCTTTTAGGAGCCCTCCCGGATTGTCACGCAAGTCTAAGACCAATCCTTCAATTTTATTTCGCAAGGGCTCCAACACAGCAAAGAAATCAGTATCCGTATTTTCCTGAAACGAATCGATCTTCACATATGGAATCGTAGGCGTAAGAAATTGCGTATGAACGGAGCGAACCTGAATAATCTCTCTTTTTAATTTAAATTCAATGGGTGTCTTGACGTCAGCACGACGAACAGTCAAGCGAAGGATAGAACCCGGAATACCACGCATCATTTCCACCGTTTGATCCGGAGCCAAGCTCGACAGCACTTTTCCTTCAATCGCAGTAATTTCATCCCCTGCCAAAATTCCAGCCCTCATGGCTGGGCTTCCTTCGATTGGAGAAATAATTAACAGCTTTTTACCTTCTTGACTGACGTTGATACCAACGCCTCCAAACTTTCCCTGAGTATCGATGGTTAACTGTTCAAGTTCTTTTGCTGGCAATCCAACGGTGTGAGGATCTAGCTTCGAGGTCATCCCTGCAATGGCATGCTCAATCAGAAATTGAGGTGCAACCTTTGCAGGATCTACATACATTTTATTTAGATAGTAGTAAGCCTGGGCAAAAGTTTCCAAATTTTTATAATACCCACCATTTGAATCCGATGAAGCGGCTGCTGGGGAGCTAGCATGCACAACAGTAGGAATCATCCATAGCAAGAGTAAAAGAGATCGTCGTATCATTGGATATCCTGAGTTTGAGTAGGCGACGAGGCTCGGGCTCGGCCCAACAAAGCCCGAGCCTGTGCTTTAATAGGAGCAGGCATGTTTTTTTCTTCTAAAAATTTTGATACAAGTGCAGCCGCTTTTTTAGAGTTTTTTCGCTCTATATATAAGGTTGCCAATTCTTGCACCGGCTCATAACAAGCAGGACAAAGTGCGATGGATTTAGAAAAATGCTCCACTGCCTGGCGATTCTTACCATTTTTCCCATATAAAAGTCCAAGCCGATAGTGCGACAAGTAGTACGTTGGATTTTCCATGAGGGCATTTTGGTAATTCATTTCTGCGAGGACAAAATTGTTCTCTTGCTCAAAAGCGAGGCCTAAATTGTGGTAAATTCGCTCCCGATTTTCATATTTTTCATCTACCAAGAGACGTTGAAGCAAGGGTTTTGCTTTTTTGGTTCGATTACCTGCCAAATAAGCAGCGCTCAAATTGAGTCCCACATCGGAAGTCGGCTGCAATTTATACGCTTTTTCTAAATATTCGATGGCAGTAGGCACCCGGGAAAAAAACAAATACACGATTCCACCTACCGCCAGCACCTGGGGCGACTCTGGCGATTCTCGCAACAGAGCGCGAATCTCCTGCAGTGCAGCATCCTCCTGGTTGTGTTCTAAATGGGTCATAATCAAGGTTAACTTCGTGTCCAAAAGCTCCGCGGAAGCTTTCTTACTGGCTTCCTCATTGGAGGAGAGGGATTGACAAGCGACCCCTATCCCCATCCAAATCCACAACAAGACGGTTAAATGAGATCGAACCGACAGCATGGAGCCTCCTTTTGAAACAAGCACCCTCTTTATGGCTGGAAAAAAGATGCGCGGATCGTTATTTTTTCCTATTATACCAGCAAAGCGCATTGCGCGAGTGGCGAAGAGCAGAGGGGCCTCAGATATGTCAAGTCGAAAAAAAGAGGAGAAGCTATGTTCAGACAAAATGGCGGAACAAGCTGTAGGCTTGGGACGTCAGATTCAACAAGACAGAGAGGAAGCGGGTTTCTCTCGAGAAGAAGTTGAACACATTACAAAAATTTCTCCCTTCTTCTTAGAAGCGGTTGAGGCAGGGCGCTTTTTCTCGCTACCGGGAGAAGTCTTCTGTAAGGGGTTTATCACCAATATTTACAAGGTGTTAAAAAGAGATCCTCAAGCGGTTATCGCTGAAATCGAAGCTGTTTTTTTACAAATTAGTCAGGCCCAACTCCCAGGGGAGCGCAAGAGAACTCTGCCCCCGAGAGGATCTGTTAACTCACTTCATAAGCCGGAAAAATCTCGACTGCGCTACTGGGGGGCTGTTGCTATACTTGTTATCGTAGGTGGGACAATCATTTGGCGAGTTCGACACTCAAGATCGGCCTCAGAATCCATGATCATAGCCCCCGTTACTACTGAGCCGCTTACGGCAGTGACTCCGCCAACCCCTGATCCAGTCATCGCGCAGACGGTAAATTCGATGGCTCCTGCGGCAGGCGAAGCCGCGGGACCCTTGGAAATCAACACCCAACTGCCCGCGCTTGCCCCTCCTTTGTTGCCTGTATCTCCAGCTGTGCCAGAAGATTTAGCTGGAGCTACCACAGCTCCCCGCCCCGAGCTGCCTGCTCCAGCTGAGGCGGTCGCGCCTCTTTCTGGCTCTCAGCTCACCATGGTTGTGCGCGCTCCTGTTGGCATCCAACAAAAGATCGACAGTCAAGAAGCGTTGTCCAAAGAATACCCCCAAGGCGAGTATCAATTTGCCTTCGAAGAAAAAGCAGAGTTTGTGGTGCAAGATGCGGCAGAAGTTTCCTTTACCTTCGATTCCAAGACCATTGACACTTTGGGAAAAAAGAAAGAAACCAAGAAAATCACCTTTGTTCATAGTAAACAAGAAAAACCCCTTGTCCAATAAAGAAGAGAAAGATTCCTTTCTCTTTAAAAACTCTCGCTAATTTAATCTTCCTATTCTTTTCATATAAAAAAAATACAATTATTTATACCCATTGATTGACGAATTCTAAGAGATTGTTTTAAATGGTAGTAGACTCCCCTTTCTAAAAAATGAATTACATCCCTTTTTTATATACATGAGGCTCTAATGAAAAAGATGACGGAAAATCGCTATCCCAACTCTGCCACCCTCTTTCGTTTTTGCAAAGAAGCCCTTGAGATTCGCTACGAAGGCAACGTAAAGGTAATCGATCAAGATGTAGGTGCACTGTTGGGGTATGATCCTGCTGATTGTAGTCATTGGAAGAAGGGAAAAAAAAATATCCGTTCTCTTTCCACCTTCAAAAGCATTGCTGAATACCTTCACCTCGATGAAACGATCCTTATCGATATCGTGGCAGGTAAAATCGATTTAGAAGAAGCGGTATTTGAATACAAAGGATATGGAAACTTTTCTGCAAAAGGTTCTTCGTTCGATTCACTGCGGAAAGATTTCTTTAAATCTCCAGAGCGCTGGCAAAAAGACGGACGTACGCAAAGCTTCGAAGAAATCTTCCAGCTTCATAAAAAAGAAATCTCCAAAACTGTCGAACGAATTTTGCAGAAAATGTCTAATCCAGAAACACTCACTGCATTGCCTGATTTGCTCTCTTCTTTTACAAATCTTACCTTTATTGTAGATCCCAAGTTGGCAAAGCCGATCCAAGTTACCCAAGAGGGAACCTCGACGGTTCTGAGTGTGCAGTCTTTATCTATGCGCCCTTATGTGCGCTTTTTGGCAGCCAAGGCACTGTTTGATTTCCTTTGCGCTCAACGGGACCCCATTCTTTCTGCAGAGTTGGGCGCAACGGAGGAGCTGCGAGAGGTACAAGCCAATATTTTCGCAGGCATGTTGTTGGTGCCCCACTCCATGCTGAAGAAGGAAGTGACCCAGCTTAACTGTGCGACTGATTTTATTCCGCAGTTGGCACAGCGGTTTGGTGTGTCGAAGGCGCTGATGACTCAGCAGTTTAGGGAGTATTTAAAGGCTTCTTAGTTTTTTCTTTTTCTTTTTCTTTTTCTTTTTCTTTTTTGTGGAACCAGCTGCGCAGTTTCCACGCCTCCTTGCCCCGCAAGGGGAGAACGGGAATGCATTTCCAGAATGACACGTCAAGGCCGGCGCTCGCTCGGGGCCTCCCACCCTCTCAAAATCGCAGACAGTATTTTAGTCATGGATAGTGAGCTCTTGGCTGCGATTTGTGACCCGGGCAGGTCCCCCCAAGCGGCTGCCCTTGACGCGTCATTCTGGAAATACATCTCCGTTCTCTCGCTGCTACCAGATCTTTGCAGCTACGGGAGAGAGCGGTCGATGCCTTTCAGTTACCATTTGAGGGGCCAAGGGCAGCCGCTTGGGGGGACCTGCCCGGGTCACAAATCGCAGCCAAGAGCTCACTATCCATGACTAAAATACTGTCTGCGATTTTGAGAGGGTGGGAGGCCCCGAGCGAGCGCCGGCCTTGGCATCTAACATGGTAACTGAAAGGAATCTAACCGCTCCCCCATTGCGAGGCAAGGAGGTGTGGAAACTGCGCAGCTGGTTCCACAAAAAAGAAAAGAAAAGAAAAGAAAAGAAAAGAAAAGAAAAGAAAACTAAGGCTCTGACGGTAACCATTTAACAGGAGTACCTGTAGAGGTAATCGCCAACATCTTGTCCGCATTTTCTTGAAAAAAGCCATGCAAGTTTGGATACTGCATTCGCAACTGGTAGGCCCAAAAAAGCTGGCGACGGGGGTGGGGGTGAGAAACAATCACCCGCAAAACTTCTCGTTCATCCACAGAAAGGGTTTCGATTTCCTGCCCCCACTGGGCTGCGCTGTCTCTCAAGATTTGCTCGATGTGCAAATGCCGGTCTTTGGCCTCAAACAAATCAATCTTCTGTGTTTCACTCTCATAAAGTTCCGCGTAATGCTGCCAAGAGCCCGCAAGTAAGGCCAAGCTTGGAATGCGAGTGCGAAAGTGTCGCACCAACAAGAGAGCCTGTTCTACAGGGTGGCTTTTTGCAATCAGCTGCGCTTCCAGATTCACCTGGATCCCCTGATCCGGAGACATGGTGTGAATTTCTTGAAAAAGTTCGGAAAGCCCCTTCCATGAAGGTCTTTTCTTGGCTGCAGCATTCGAGTGTTCTTCTACCGGTGGTACTAGCAGAAAAGAACCATGGGCATCTCGAGCAAAGGGATACACGATGGCATCTTGATGGGTTGGTTGTGCTGCCAGCTCTAACTTCCATTTGGAAATATCAAACTGAAACCCAACGGACAAAGAAGGCGTCGATTGAGAACCAGGTGTCGATTTCCCATAGCGAAACATAATCATCGATTTGTCTTGGAGGGTCTTCAGTGCACGTTCGATTTCGTCCTTCGGATATCCCAACAGATTGGAAAGATCCACCTCCGTGGAAACCACCTCTTGAAATCCAGAGCTTCGGCAATGAAGCAGGTACAATAAAATTGCATACTCGCAGGCATCGAGTCGTGCCATGGCCAGTACCTTAAACCCAGACGCCCCTTTGAAAAGTTCGATATCCAATTCTATCGTCCTTCCATATGCAAAATCACATACCCAGCTGAAATCTGTTGCTGAGGTTGCACCAAAATCTGGGACACAATCCCAGCTCGAGGGGCCTTGATCTCGAATTCGATTTTCATGGATTCTATCACAAGTAAGGGAGTACCAGCTTCTACCTGGTCATTTTCTTGAACCAAAATTTTCACGACCTTCCCAGGTACCGGAGCCACCAACTCTCGCCCCGCCTCTTCGGTGGTACTGGCAAGCTTCCATCCTTCCTTCTCTTGTCGCGCCGTGTGGAGAAATCCGTTTCGCTGAAACCCATATAAAGTATCTGTCGGCGTCTCTACCCGAAGACAAAAGCAAATGGCCCCGTCAATATAGACAGCCTCGTACTGACAAGAGGCGCCATTGGGGTGGCGCCAAGACATGTTTCGATTCTGAGTGGGAGCCCCTGAAGTGGAGGGTGCCGCACCCGTAGAAAAAATTTTCTGGGTAATCGAAGGTACCGTAGCCTTGCCTTGTAAGGTGGAAACAGAAGAACCAAAAGAGAACTGAGGGCGGTATGCTGCAAACTGTGTGCTTACCTTTTCCCGTTCCTCTTGAAGCCGAGTGAGCACTCTCTCGCGTACTTGTTCTAGAAAATGAGTGGTAACAGGTCCTTTTGTAAAAGCAGATTCTGTCACCAGCAGATACAAGAACTCTCGGTTGCAAATGGGCCCAAAGAACACCGTGTGAGCCAAGGTGAAGGCCATGCGAGCCATACACACCTCGCGAGTCTCTCCATGGACCACGATTTTTGCCACCATGGGATCAAAAGCAGTGGAAATAGTATCGCAAAAATCTAGGCCCACTTCCCAGCGAGCCCCCAAGGCTCTCGCAGGGAAAAATCCATACACAGGACCTGGTGTGGGCAAATATCCCTGCTCCACATCCTCTGCGTAGAGGCGTACCTCAAGGCTATGCCCCCGAGGCTCTAAAGTTTGAAAATGCTCTGGCAAGGGCTCTCCTCGAGCTACGCGAAATTGCCACTCCACCAAGTCGAGTCCCCAAACTTCTTCCGTAACTGGATGCTCCACTTGCAGTCGGGTGTTCATTTCCAAAAAGTAAAAAGGCTGCTCCTCTGCTGCCTGAGCTTCAGTGGACCAATCCACCAAAAACTCCACGGTGCCGAGCGAGGTGTACTTCATCTCTTGGGCCAATCGACGAGCAGCCTCATGGAGTTTTCTTCGGGTTTTAGGAGAAAGGCACGGCGCAGGTGCCTCTTCGATCACCTTTTGGTGACGACGTTGCACCGAACAATCTCGATCCCCCAAGATCACCACCGTACCGTGATGATCCGCAAGAATCTGTGCCTCCACGTGTCGAGAGGCTTCAATATAGGGCTCTAAAATCATGGAGCCATCGCCAAAGGCATTGATGGCTTCGGATCGGGCTCTCGCCAATGAACTCTCGAGCTGACTGCGATCTGTAACCAGTCGCATGCCTTTTCCACCGCCGCCTTTTGCGGCTTTGAGCAACAGAGGGCCCTTGGTTTGTTGCAAAAATTGTTGCACCTCTGCAGAAGCGAGGTCTTTTACGAGTAGGCCTTGGGTACAGGGAATTTGAGCTTGCAGCGCATGGGTTCTGGCAACCGCTTTGTCTCCCATCAAGCCGATCACTTGAGGAGAGGGGCCTACCCAAATGAGGCCCGCTTGTTGCACCTTTTGTGCAAATACAGAATTTTCAGATAAAAAACCAAACCCGGGATGCACGGCATCGCACCCCATTTCGATGGCAATAGCGATCATGCGATCCCCATCGAGATATAAGGCAGAGGTTTGGGAGGCAACCTCGTAAAAAGCAGAGATCACCGGTTGCAAGTAAAGCGGGTAAACGCCAGTCTCTGCAATACACACTGTTTCAATACCGAGCGTACAAGCCGACTCGGCAATTCGCCGACAAATTTCTCCTCGATTGGCGATGAATACGCGCTTCAACGTATTTCCTCCATGTGTAGGATAAGTGGGGACACCCCGTTGGAGTGTCCCCTTTACAAGCTCTCGTCGGGGACACTCCAACGGGGTGTCCTTCATGCTGCTTCTTATGAGAAAAACCAGTGTCGCATACTTGGAAGAAGAAAACCGTACTTTTCATACGGTTCTACTAGTACCCCAATAAACGCCAGCCAAATCCTACGGGTGGCTTCAAGCTAAACCAAGGCTGTACGGGGTACTTCACCCCTGGCGTGATTTGATCAAGGGCATCTTTGATGGTTTCCACCCCTTGATCCGTTGGATTCTGTCGAGCCCGAAAGAGGATAAAGCTAAAGTCGGTTCCCCCCCTGCCTTGCAATATTTCCGCTTGAGTAAAAGCCCCCCCTTGTCCCCCCGCGCCGTGACACCCTTGACAGCCACCCATTTGAACCGCAGAAGTCTGCCCATAGGGATGAGGCAATACGTTTGTCTGATTCGATGCAGTAAAAGTACCCGTAAATTTTTGAAATCGTTGGTTGGTTTCAATGACTGGGTTGGCTAGATAGTAGTCTTGGCTTTGGTTTGCAAAGTCTTTCGGCCCATTGGCAGGTGTAAACTGCAAGCCTACCAATTGATAATTTTGCCACACGGCATTTGGATAGACTGAGGCAATAAGCGATTGAGCTTCCCGATTCAGTTGTTCGACTACAGGACGTCTTGGATTCAACTCATATTGTACGGGGTACGGTGGGTCTTGAAGACCTGGTTGAGGGTTTGCTGGATGGGTATATGGAACACCAAATGCATTGGGTAGCGTAGAAGCCGTTCCATTGGCGTTGGCATAGAAAAATGCCGCATCTGGATTATGGATATTATCAAAGGACGTATATAGAAACTCAGGAAAAGATTCCGTTTTGTGGATCATGTGAATGCCAATTAACGAAAATTTATCGGTCCGGTAGCAAATTTTTTGAGATGGGGTACCGCTATTTTCCACATCAAAGTACATACCATTTACGCTATAATATTGATATTGAAGCGTCTGTGGCAACATTGCATTTTTCACCCAGGAGCTTTTTATTAGGATAGCGCCTTCATTGTCCTTGTTCCCCTCTGGCAAATGCACACCACCAAAAAAATCAGTTGTAGGATTCTGGCGCGCAATCATCCGATTCAGAGCCACCGTAGAATACAATCGATTTTGCCTCACATAATCGTAGTAGGCCTTGTTCATCTTGACCTGGGTGTAGACGAGGTTATCGGCTGTGGGAGAAAAATCATTGGCCCAAATAGAGGCCAGTGAAATTTCTTGAGCTTCGTCTAAGAAATTCCAAACTTCATTGGGAGATACTGGAGTAACCCCAGCACAGGGAGCAATATTTGGCGACATTTTTTCAAAAGCTATGAGGCTCTCGAAATCCCCAGGGTCTGAGGTGTCATATAAAAAACCAGTGGGAGAGGTCGGATCCACAATTGTACGAAACAGTTCTCTTTTTTGCTTAAACGTATTCCATACGGTAGGACCATTTAGCCCAAAATTTATAGCTTGATCCGGATCGGGTTGCCCCCGTTTTCCAGAATCAATGGGATAAGAGGGAAAATTTAGAGCAAAAAAAGTATTCCATGCATAGGTTGCAATATTAAAAGCATCTTTTTCTACTGCAAGCGGATCATTTGTTGTTTTCGCTAAATTAAAATCATGAGGCACACCTGGGGAAAGGTCGAGTGCAAGCCGCTCTCCATATATAAATGCAGGTTGGATGAAGAGGAGAAGCCCCATGACAGTCGAAGTATAAAAAATCCGACGATGCATACATACCCCCAATTAGATGGAATTTCAGCAGATTTGCTTATATGGGTGAAAAAAAACGATTGCAAGAATTTTTCAGAAGAATTACGTACGCTGCTTGAGTAAAGAAAAAGTGCTGTAGAATATATGGCAGATAAACGCTGTAAGAACCAAAGAGGATATACATGATTCGAACGATCTATGAAGGCAATCTGAAAACACGTCTTACTCACGAAGATTCAGGTGTGGAGATCCTTACCGAAGCCCCTCGAGACAATGGTGGAACCGGTGATTCTTTTTCTCCCACCGATCTACTGGCAGCAGCACTGAGCAGTTGCATGCTCACGCTGATGGGGCTCGCTGCAAAGAAACTTCAACTTAACATCGAAGGTGCTACGGCTCTCGTAGGAAAAGAAATGACCACGGTCCCTCTTCGCAGAATCAAAAGCCTCCACACTGCTATCGCAGTTCCTGGGAAGGGGCTTTCCCCCGATGTTAGACAACGGCTGGAGAAAGCAGCTATGAGCTGCCCTGTAAAGGAGAGCTTGCACGATAGCATCGAAGTAACAGTGGTTTTTGAATACGAAGATTGAATTCAGCGGGGACACTCGGGCGGGATAAAGACGGCGACACTCGCATCGGGTGCCTCCACAGGGCAGTGTTATTTCAATCAGACCTTCTCCAATGAGCACTGCTCCATCGATAATGATCTGGGTGCTCGCATAATTTCGATCGTACCGGATTTAATTCTATGTATCGGATGCATTCATTCAAGTGATTCTCATCCATAGGCACTGAAAAAAACCGTCCCTGCCAAAGCGAGCCTGTTCGCTTCATGCGAAGATTTATGTGTTTGCTATATCGTTCATGAGCTTCTCCAATGGCTAAGCGAAGGGCTATTTCTGTAGAGGGAACGACAACAAGATGGACATGATTTGGCATCAAGCAATATGCCAAAATAGCTACTTCGTGCTTTGTGCAAAAGTGACGCAAAATGTTGCAATACGATAGTCGTTCTGGCAAAAAAAGATGTGTTGCTTTCTCTTTCCACGATGTGTGACGTGGTGAGGCGCGTTTGGAATAACAATGCGAGGGAGTCTTGGCATAATGGAGGAAGATAACCGAACTATGCGATGTCGGTTGCTGACATCAAGAAAGCCCAGCGGGGACACCCCGTTGGAGTGTCCCCATCCCACTTCCGTGGAGTGTCCCCTTCTTGCTTCCATTGTCCTGCGGGGACACCCGAGAATGGCGCTTCCTTAAGGATATAATTATCATCTTTTGCTTATGTTCAAGATGGCAACCCATCCGTCATCCCAAGGCTGCACAGCAGCCGTATGGGATCTCGATAAAAACACAGGGATCCCATACGGTCCCTTTGGGACCTTGGGATGACGGATTTCCAAGGATTTAGGCAAATCGTACCCTTAAGGGAGCGGGATGGGGACACTCGCATCGGGTGTCCCCACAGGACAGTGGTGTTTCTTCAGAACTCTGGAACCTTACAAGACCAGGCAGGTGCAGCCTTAGCAAAGAATGAGGCAAAGCCTTGCTGAGCCTCTTCACTGCTGCGTGCGGCAGCAATTACCTGAGCCGTATGATCGCTTTGGGGATGTATGTGGGTTAACAGAGAGGCAAGTAAAGCCTTCGCACTGCGCTGGGCCTGGGGACTACATGCAAGTAAGGTTTCCAGCTCTTTGCGCAAAGCCCCTGCTAAACCTTCTTTGGAGGCAATTACCTGCACCAATCCGATTTCCTGCGCAGTCTCTGCAGAGAAAACTTGTCCGCTTAAGCACAAGCGACGCAAAGGACCAGCTGGGATCTTACGCACCAAGTAGGGCATGATCACAGCTGGCAGAATACCCAATTTTACTTCGCTTAAACAAAATCGGCTCTGTGCATCTGCAAGCACGTAATCACAACACGCAAGCAATCCAACCGCACCTCCGTAGGCAGCACCTTGGGTAACTCCGAGTACAGGAAACGGAAAATTCGCAAGCGCTTCAAACAAAGCAGTGAGGAGTTTTGCTTCTTGTACATTCTCTGCAAAATCGAGTTTTGCAGAGGCCTGCATCCATGCTACATCTGCACCGGCAGAAAAGTGAGATCCGTTTCCACGAATCACCAAAACACGACACTGAGGACGCTTACTCACCTCTTCGATGGCACGGGTGAGGGCCACCAACAATTCTCGGTTCCATGCATTGGCAGCTTGAGGGCGATTCAAAGCCACAATTGCCATTTCATCCTGAGTAGGAGGCAAGGGGAGGTAACGTACCTCTACAATAGAATCTTGCATCATGGTGTCTCCACCCATTGATGAAGCGATGCAGGCAGGGAGACAGACTGACGCAACAGCGCCTGGGCAAAAGTTTTGCCTTGGGCATCGCTTCGTAAGGTGCAGCTACCACCTCCCCCCAAACTTTCTTCCAAGAGGAAGTTAAATCCACATAACGGTTCAATCTCGTAGCGAATTACTTTTCCCACACACAACTCTTGAAACCAATCCTTCACACGTTGCGCAGTGAGATACTCTTTCAGAAAGGAGTAAAGCTCCGGATGACGGACGCAAACCCCAATGTTGGCTACGTCTCCCTTGTCTCCACTGCGTGCCAAACAAAGCTGGCTCAACAAAACGGATCCAGCACAACCTGCTTCCACAGCAAGGGCGACGGATTGGGAAGGCGCCTGTGCCACTTGCACCTCTCGAGGCACAGCTGCAAAAGATCCACTGCGCGTACCGGTCGCCATACACTCGCCTTGCAAGCACCCCTCGTGAAAGCGCGCAATCATGGGAGTTACCCATTGCTTCGGTAGTAACGCAGGCCAGTACCGCACGATGGCCTGAGGTTTTGCAACCCCAGCAACCGCTGCCACCCCAGGGGGCCCTCCCAAGATGAGAGAGGGAATTAACTTCGCAAATCGTTGCAACACCTCAGTCTGTTGAGCACGAGCGCCTAGGCGTAGGAAAATCTCAGCTCCCTCTTCCACATGACCGAGAGAACGATGGCACGCATTCCATCCAAAAAATTCGGTGGAAGTCTCAAGAAAAGGACCCTCGACGCGATTCCAAAAGATCTCAGCAAATTTCTCTGCTTTTGCCCTCGCGTTTGGACCCGAAACCAAGAGGGACCCCACACAGGTAAACCCATCCTCATAGGCCATGGAGACTTTGTAAGAATCCGTAGGGGCTACGCCTTGAATCCCAGACACTCGCACGCGATCGGGACCTGCAGCCTCGAGTTGAATCGACGTAAAATCCGCTACTACATCAGGGGAAATGTAGGCATGGGGATCTCCCATTTCATAGAAAATTTGCTCACGTACCGTATCCACAGAAACCAATCCACCTGTATTGGGGTGTTTGGTCACAAAGAAAGACCCATCTTCGTGCACTTCCACAATGGGATATCCAATCTGATCGAAGGACTCTACCTTGTGCCAATCCGTGAAGTTACCCCCTGTGCATTGGCTCCCGCATTCAATGATATGACCTGCAACGATCCCCGAAGCTAGACGGTTCCAATCCTCCAAGTCCCACCCAAAGTGGTGAATCATCGGAGCCAAGGTAATTCCCGTATCGGTGACGCGCCCCGTGAGGATGATATCCGGATCCCACTTGCGCAAAGCCTCCACAACAGGAACAGCCCCAAAGTACACGTTGGCTACTTCGATACGATCTGCATCCTCGCCCAGAACCGCACCGGTTTCCATGTTGCGAAAGGATACGCCCTGATCTCGTAACCGAGGCAACTCCCCTACGATGCTATCACCGTAGACCAGAGCAATGCGCACCGACACGCCATGCTTGCGTGCCAGTTGCTCCACCATGTGGGCACAGGCCTGGGGATTGATGCCCCCTGCATTGGTGATGAGCTTGACCTTTTTCTCCAAGAGCAGGGGCAAAATCGGATCCAGCATCTTGGTAAAGTCACGAGCATAGCCTGCGAGAGGATCTCGGGTACGCTGCTTTTGCAAGATGGACATGGTGACTTCCGCAAGGAAGTCCATGGTGATGTAATCGAGAGGACCACCTTCTAACTGGCGTCGCAACGCATTGGGGTCATCCCCCCAGTATCCACTGGCGTTAGCGATTCGTAAGGGCTTCTTCATGGGGGATTCTCCTATAAGGGGAACTACATTCACGTAAGCCCGTCATCCCAAGGCTGCTACGCAGCCTTGGGATGACGGGCAATCAAACAATTGCATACCCTCCCTACATTCGAAAGATACCAAATTTGGTCTCGGGCCACTCGTAGTGCAACGTCGCAGCAAAGGCTTTGGCGAGAGTAGAACGGGTGGCACGAGGATCGATCACACCGTCATCCCACAGTCGTGCAGAGGCATAGTAGGCATGGCCCTCTTTCTCGTACTTGGCATGAATCGTACTGCGCAGCGTGGCTTCATCCTCTGCACTCACCTGCTTGCCACTGCGTGCGAGCTGTTGGTTCTTCACCGTGAGCAGTACATTTGCCGCTTGCTCGCCTCCCATGACGGAGATGCGCGCACTGGGCCAGGAGAATAGAAAGCTTGGGTCATAGGCACGACCGCACATGCCGTAGTTGCCAGCCCCAAAGCTGCCCCCCAGCAACACGGTGATCTTGGGCACATTGGCATTGGCTACCGCATGGACCAGCTTGGCCCCATGTTTGGCAATGCCTTCATGCTCATATTTTTTGCCCACCATGAATCCGGTGATGTTTTGTAAGAATAGAAGCGGGGTCTTTTCCTGGCAGCAGAGCTCGATAAAGTGAGCCCCTTTGAGTGCACTGTCGGAAAAGAGCACCCCATTATTGGCGATAATGCCCACAGGAATGCCCTCGATGTGAGCAAATCCCGTAATCAATGTGGTAGCAAAATTGGATTTGAATTCGAATAGATCGGAGCGGTCGACGATGCGCGCAATGACCTCGCGCACATCAAAAAACTTGCTTATTTGGGTGGGAAGAACCCCAAGAATCTCCTCGGGGCTATAAGCGGGTTCAGCCGGGGCCTGGAGGCGAACAGGAGCAGTTTTGTGGGCCCCGAGGTGCGCAACGATCTCCCGCAAAAGAAAAATCCCGTGGGCATCGCTTTCGGCCGCGTGATCGGATACTCCGCTAATTTTCGTATGTACATCTGCACCCCCCAACTCCTCCACGGTGACTTCTTCACCGGTAGCGGCTTTTACTAGAGGGGGACCTGCGAGAAAGATGCTCCCGGTTCCTCGTACAATGACGGTTTGATCCGACATCGCGGGAATATAGGCCCCTCCTGCAGTACAAAAACCGTGGACGGATGAAATCTGTGGAATTTTCGCAGCACTCATACGGGCTTGATTGTAAAAAATCCGCCCGAAATGGTCGCGATCTGGAAAAACCTCGGCCTGTTTTGGAAGAAAAGCCCCCCCCGAGTCAACCAAATAGAGACATGGCAGGTGGTTTTTCTCCGCGATTTCTTGGGCGCGAAGATGTTTCTTCACTGTGATGGGGTAGTAGGTCCCCCCTTTCACCGTCTGGTCGTTGGCTACGATCATGCACGTACGACCGCGCACTTGCCCGATTCCCGTGAGAATCCCGCCAGCTGGCACGTCATCCTCATAGAGTTCATAGCCAGCGAGGGTGGATAGCTCCAGAAACTGGGTCTCGGGATCGATCAACAGGGCGATGCGTTCTCGCGCCGTGAGTTTGCCCTTGGCGTGTTCCTTTTCCCAGGCGGCTGTATCTCCGTTTTGGATACTCGCTAGCAAGGATTGAAAGGACCCCAGTTGTTGCAGGTGAAACGCCTGGTTTTGCTGGAAGGACGCTTGAGAGGGGGAAATTTGACTATCTATTTTCATCGGCAGGTTCCACCTGGTTCTGACACAGTCGATGCTGAATGCCCCCGACACTGCCGGAGGACATGAAGATCACGACATCTTCGGATTGAATATGGGAGCGAAGCCACGAGTATAGATCGTCGAAGTTGCTGAAAGCAAAACCTTTTTCAGGCAACGCCCTCGCCACTGCATCTGCCTGAAACCGTTGATCTTCAGGGATTCTCGCATCTACGGGACAGGGGGCGATGAGGGCCACATCCGCCAGGCGCAAGCTCTCGGTGAAGGCTTGCTGGAAGATATTGCGTCGTGCGGTGGCATTTTTAGGCTCAAAGACCGCAACAATACGGCGAGTGGGATAGGCGACGCGGGCCATCTGCAAGAGCTGGGTCATGGCAGTGGGGTGATGGGCAAAGTCGTCGTAAACGGGCGCTCCGCGATGGTGTCCCAATAGCTCCATACGGCGACGCACCCCTCGGAAGGAGAGCATCGCTTCCAGAATCGCAGGCAGATCTTTGGCGATGGGCATGCGCTCGAGACAGGCGAGGACCTGGGCTGCGTTGGCAAGGTTTCGCTCCCCCTGCATCGGAGTACGCAACCGCACGGTGCCCCAGGTCTGGGTTTGGATATCGCTGTACCAGATGGGCAAGCCTCCCGCTTGTAGCGCAGGCTCTACACCCACGTTGAGGACCCGCACGGCCGCAGAGGGGGTGTTGCCATAGGCGGAGACAGCGGTCACAGCATCGAGGAGGTTCAGCTCTCGGAGCACCTTGCAGACCCCGGGGTCATCCACGTTGGCGATAATATTGCGAGGGTCCTCTACGAGTTGCAGGAACTTGGAAAAAGTTTTCTCGATGGCATCTAGGGAAGGAAAAATATCTGCGTGATCAAA
The DNA here is from genome assembly GCA_947475005.1 of Deltaproteobacteria bacterium. GTDB lineage: Bacteria > Bdellovibrionota_B > Oligoflexia > Oligoflexales > Bog-1112 > CANIBL01. The sequence goes on from CANJLI010000003.1 coordinate 104,250, forward strand.
TTCGATGTTATTCAAAATCGCATAGGCAGGATGGTAGTGAAGGAACTTCGATCCCTTGTCGAAGAAGGCGGTATCGTACTCATCTCCCTCGATTACAAAATAGTTACCTGCACCCACGGCAAAGCTTTGCTTAAAATTGAGGGGAATGCCCCCGATTAAAAACCCTGGATCTTGTCCCAAGCATGTGAGCATGTGGGCCAGGAGGGAGGAGGTAGTGGTTTTCCCGTGAGTGCCCGCGACCACGAGGCTTTCCTGGTGTCGCAAGAAGGCATCCCCGATGAGCTGGGGGAAGCTTGTGTAGGTGCGCCCGGTGTCGAGGATGGTCTCCACTTCGGGATTGCCTCGAGACAGGGCGTTACCGATTACGTACATGTCGGCAGTCTCGCCCAGAATGTTGTCGGCAGAGTAGGGGGCTTTCACAGGGATCTGTAAGGCGGCGAGCATGTCCGACATGGGGGGATAAATCTGCCCGCCCTCACTGCCGGTGACTTCAAAGCCTGCTTCTTTGCACAGTCCTGCTGCGGATGCCATGCCAGTGCCTGCGATGCCAGCGAAATAGAGCTTCTTAGGTTCCATTTTTTATCCCTTTTATGTTTTTGGATGAGATCGGGTCCACTCCATAATTCTGTGGGGACACCCGATGCGAGTGTCCCCGATGCGGTGCGGTAATGGGGACACTCCAACGGGGGGGCCCCTTGACGTCATCCTGAGCATAGCGAAGGATCTCCGAACTTTATAGCCTGCTTTAGCTGCTGCGAAGGAGGATGGAAAAAGAAAGGGGCGCCTAAAGCGCCCCCGTGATCTGAAGAGGAGATATAGCCAAGAGCAAGGAAAAAGATCTTAGTCTTCTTCAGAGTCAATATCCATTGGCGCAGCGCCTCTGCTCGCATGAGCCTGCAGCCGTTCAATCACAAGATTATTACCCACATTCGCCACTAAAGGAATAACGTCTTTTGCCCGTTGATTATGTCTATTGAAGATATCGTCACTGGCGCCATTTTCTAAAAGAACCTCTACGATTTCTATACTAGTCCCCATCTCAGCAGCCAAATGTAGCGGTGTATTGCCGTTTATATCGGTTGCATCTATATCTGCATCCGCACGAAGGAGGGCCCTAATAATAGGGATGAAACGAACAGGCTCCATCGCGCTACATCCCTGGCTAACAGCTAGATGCAGAGGACTCCGCCTTTGCTCATTCACTAGGTTGGGGTTGGCCCTATACTCTACTAGGAGCAGCTGGGCCGCTGCAAGCTGCATGAATTCAACCGCATGGTGTAGCGGAGTCATCCCTTCCTCGTCTTGAACATCTACCTCTAAATCTTGAAGAAAATCATTAAGCAATACGAGATTCCCTCTACCAGCGGCGTCAAAAACACTGTTTGCAACTGCATCGTATGCAACAGCAGAGAATGAACCCATAAGTAAGCTCACGCACAATAAAATATTCTTCCACATAGTCGGACCCTCCAATTCCAAATTATTTGAAGAGCAAATACCATAATTTTGCATAAATTAAATTGAAATGCAGCAATCGGCTAATATACATGGGTATTTTTGGCTGGAATTAAGGGACACCCACGAATGGCGCTTCCTTAAGAGGGACATTCCATAATTCTGTGGGGACACTCCTACGGGGTGTCCCCGATCTCATCCCAGAATGCCAGACACATAAGATTCCTTAGCCGAATGCCATTGCAGTCGGGTGTCCCTTAATTGTCCCCGCACTTGCTGCGCAGGCGTAAACCCGCCTATGTCCCTAGCCATCACGCACAAATGCCATTGCACCCACCTGACCTCAGGAGCTGGACGCTTCCTCAAAGCCCTCTTGGATCATCCAATCCACCACCTGCTTATGGGCCTGTTGAGCCGCAGCCTCGGAAAGACCACCAGGTCGGCATGCCGCATTCTTCGTCGATCCTGCTTCGACAACCTCACGCAAGAAATTGTTTAAGTCGCCTTCATCGTCTTCGTCATCGTCTGGAAAGGTCTTCAATACCCATTTAAATACTAGCCCTAGGGGATTGGGATGAGAGGGCCATCCTTATTTGCCCTGGCAGTCGTTGATATACCTGCGAATCACTTGTTGACTGACACTTCCTGCCGTTCCTACATAGTAGGCTTGGGTCCACAATTGTTCTTTGCCACATTTTTTCAAAAGCTCTGGGAATTTTTCTCGCAGGTATTTGGAAGAATATCCCTTGAGGTGTCCTACAATTGTAGCG
>CANJLI010000004.1 GCA_947475005.1 Deltaproteobacteria bacterium
AAAGAATACTGATTTTTCGAGCAATCTATCTGTATCCGTCATCCCCAGCGCCTGAAGGGCGCGTCGGGGATCCCCCTCGATCGTGGGAGATGCCCATACGGCCGAGGCGGCCTGGGCATGACAGAAATTATGCAGAACGGTTGAAAAATCAGCATTCTTTTCCAGTTTGCCTCTTACTGATCGGGTAGAAATAATTACCCATATATATTTCTACTGCAGGGGTTCTTTGATGCAGCTACTGAGAATAATCATTGTCACGTGGTCCATGTTCTTCAGTGCACAATCTCTGTTTGCGAGTGACTGCTACTGCCAAGAGAAACCCAGGTGTGTACGCCCAATGAAAGATGAATGCACTACGTACGGGGAAGAGTATAAATGCTCCCCTGTGTGTAGGTCTTGTAGCAAAGCAATAGGCTGCTGTTTGGATATCTTTTGTATTTGGGGCATTTCTTGTCCTTGTGCTGCTACCGTCTCCCTTTTTTGTCCTAGCTTGTGGGATAAAAATCCGGCTACCGAGGATGAAGCTGTAACCACTCAACCGCTTCTCTCAGATAAGAAGAATTCTCAGAATAGTTCCACTGCTGCACGTGTGATAGAGAGAAAGGCGGGTTAAATAGGTCTCCCCATTCGCTAATAAGGACTTGCGATGCGAGTATTGAAAGTATGGATGATCAGTTGGGCCTTCTTTTTCGGTGCACAGGCAGCCTTTGCTTGCAAAGACTGTATAAAAGATTGTGAAGGCTGTGGACAGTTTTGTTGTTCTGAGGATTTTACGTGCTGTAAAAATTCCACGTGTATACTACCGTGCTCTTCTAGTGAAAATCGTCAATGTTGTTGTGAAATAGCTTGCGGTCTTCTGTGTTGCTTTCACGCGCCAGATAAAATGATCTCCTGTGCCACAAAAACAATGCTATTCGCTGGAGATGCTGGTTGTTGGGTGATTTTCTGTCCGTGTTGGTTAGGAAAGTCTTTGTTTTGTCCCGGTGATTATTCATCTCCAGCGAAGAGTACTTCAGGCCGACGTGAAGACGCACGCTCGGTAACTGTCGAGTCCAAATGAGAGTCTTGTCGGGGACACCCGATGCGAGTGTCCCCGACAAGACCCTAACGGCTGGAGCTGAAGAGGAGTCGAGTTAGAATTTCCCCCTACCGAACCTCTACACTCTCGCCCAAAAAGATAGACTGGGGCGAGAGACAGGTGCGATAGGCCAAGCACTCCACCCCATGCTCGCGTGCTTGTGCAAAAGCTTTCGCATACACGGGGTCGATGTGGGCTGCGGCAGAGACCTGATCCCCATCCGTGCGATTCACCACAAACAAGAGTACCGCTCGGTCCCCGTTTGCTTTCAGCCTTTGCAAGGTCTCCAAGTGTTTGGTTCCTCGCGCAGACACCGCATCGGGGAAAAACAACGTATCTCGCTCGAGTAGGGTTACGTTTTTTACCTCGACCCAGCAAACTCCCGTCGGTCCTTCCAATCGAAAGTCCAAACGGCTCTCCCCTGCGGCTGCTTCTCGTTTCCACGTGGTGTAACCATGCAACTCGGGGATTTTTTGAGCGTGTAAGGCTTCTTCCACGAGCTTGTTGGGTAGATGCGTATTGACCCCCACAAATCCTGCGAGTGTTTGGGTCAACTCCCAGCAGTATTCATACTTGCGTCCTTTTCCAGGGTGATGAGAAAGATAAATCGTATCTCCAGATTGCCCACAAGTGCGCATGCTGCCTGTATTGGGGCAATGGGCAGTGAGCAGTGTGCCATCGGGCATTTCCACATCAGCCAAAAATCGTTTGTATCTGCGAAGCAACGTGCCACGATGCAAGTTAAAATCCAAGGGAGGCCTTCTCCTTTTCAAAAAGTTCTTTTTCCGAAATCAATTGAAACCCGTGTTTTGCCAACCGGTTTTCGTAGACCGTATGTCGAATGCGCAATTTACGCAAGGTTCCTACATAGGCTTGTCTCAGAATTTCCACATTAATCTTATATTTCATGGGAGAACCTGCCATCAACTGGGCACATTCCTCATAGGGTTGAAACACAATAAAATCCACATCGGGATAACGTTCTGTGATGTGCGACAGCGCCGTGCGAAAGCGCGTATACACCAGGGTTTTGATGGTTTGAATCAAGTTAAAAACCCCTCCTTGAGCATCCATGCCCTCTTCGTGGGTGGTGTAGTAAGGCTTGAGGGGATCGATAATAAAAATAAGACTGCAGCCCCGTTTTACCATCCACTCGAGATTGCATGTGCGGGTAATCTGACCATCGATGTAGTTTTTACCCGCAATGGTATGAGGGGTAAACACCGGAGGCAGCGCACAAGAGGCGCGCACGGCATCGCTAATTTTTGTATCTTGCCAAGGGGCTGCGCCGAAGATCACATGCTCATAGTTGTCTTGACTGGTGGCACCGATGATCAGTTCTCTCTCTAAGCTCGCAAAGGAATCATCTCCTCCATATTCCACAATGGCATTGGCGATGTATTCTCGCAGGTAATCACCTTTGAAAAACCCGGTGGGAATGCTGCGGAAAAATTTTTGGGCCCACTGGTAGGGGTCCAACCCTGACCATCGCAAGCTCTGCTTTGCGATACGGGAAATAATTTCCTTGCCTGCAAAATCATAGAGGGAAGATCCCTTCATCTGGGGCAAGCGTTCTGATTTCCCAAAGAGAGAGGCAACCACCTCTTCCAATGGAATCTTACTGGCGAGAATGGTCGCTACGATAGACCCCGAGCTCACACCGGAGTAGAGGTTGCAGTCTGCAAACGAGCGCCCCTTTAAGCTTGATTCCAAGGCATAAGAACACCCCACTTGATACAGAAACCCTTCGAGGCCCCCTCCGCTTAAGGCACAACCGATTTTGTGTTGGTTGTGCCGAAGATCGGCCGCAAGCAACTTCCCGATAAAACGAAGAATACGAGCCAAACTATCCGGAGCGACCAATACATCTCGTACTTGTTCTCTTCCCAACACAAACGTGCGATGGGGGGAGTCTTTGCGGTCTTCCAATATCACCACCGTGCGTCCCATCGGGAATTGAAAATCAGGGCCCCACAGTTCTGCCAGTGCATGGAAATCTTCTTGCAGTTGGTTCATGGCAACTACGGCATCCACCCCCCCTTGCCGCTCATCGTACAACAAGAGATCCACGGGATAACGTCGTAGATGAGGCGTAATCGCATCTAACGTAGGGTAGAGGTATAAAAACACCTCCAATTCCCCAAAGGTTTTTTGCGGAATTTTATAACGTTCTACCTGACGATCTCGACTCAATTCGGCTTGCATGTGAGCCAGACTCTCTCGTGTGAGGACCAGCTGTGCCTCGGATGCCACCAATACTAGGTTTCTTTGCATGGGACCTCCCCTTATCGATGTTGATTCAACTCTTGGAGTAGGGTTTTGGCATCGGTATATCCCGTGATCCGAACGGCATTTTCCGGATGTGTCGGATCCACAATAAGCAGCAAAGTAGGCAAGCCAGGCGCACGATACTTTTGCAAACGCGCCTCGTTTTCTTCCGTGTCCTCTGTCAAATCCAGTTTCAGCAAGGTCCAAGCCTGCAACGCCTTTTGTACTTCTGGATCTGCAAGTGTAGTCGTATCCATCTTTTTACACGCCTCACACCACTCGGCCCACATATCGATCAAGAGAGGTTTCTTCTCTTCAATTGCGGTAGCGAAGGCTTGCACCTCCTCTAGATTCCATTGTACCCCAGACTCGGTTTGTACCGTCGGATGAGTGACCCGCTCAAAGCCAGCAAACAGAGCCAAAGACAAACACAGACTCACCGCAAGGGAGGATCTGCGCTGCTGGGTTCTGCTTGTGACCCGTTGCCAAACGATGAGGCAAACACCGAGAGCAAAGGCGACGAGCCCGATTTGCCCCCAACTGTGCTGCAAGCTTTTGAAGGTGGTATAGAAAGGCACTCGCAAATAATACCAACCCAATGCCAACATGATAGAGGCGAAGCCGACTTTCACCGTATGATCAAAGTGACGAGGTAACTTGACCTTCTTGATTGCCTGGGTGGCCTCTGCAAGGGCTACGTACGGAAGAGCAAACCCGATGCTATAGACCAACATGAAGAGACTTGCGCGCCACGGATGCCCTGAGGTTGCCGTGTAGGTGAGCAGCGCTGCGAGGATGGGCCCTGTGCACGGGGCTGCTACGAAGCCAGCTCCGATCCCCAGCACAAAGGCATTGAGGATCCAGTGACGGGAGTGTTGGAATTTAAATCCAAAGGCTTGGGTGCGGTTCCAGTGGCCATACCCCAACATGGAGCAGGCGATACCGATCATAAGCAAGGCAAAAGCCAAGTTGACAGCTGGATGGGCCATGAACTGCCCGAAGAGTCCCCCAGTCCATGCGGTAACAAGGGCCAAGGACGTGTAGGTAGCCACGATCCCAGCTGCATAACTGAAGCCGGCAAGCAGGGCTGAGCTCTTCTTTTTTGTCTTATGCTGTCCCAAGAGACCGATGGTGATGGGGATCATGGGGTATACGCATGGGGTAAGGTTCGTAAACAGGCCTCCCAGGAAGAGAAGGAGCAAGAGCCAGCCCCATGCACCTGAGCGCAGCAGCTGGTCTGTCTCTTGGGCATCCAGGCTTAGAGCTTTTGTCAGGGAAGAGGGTATTGCTGCGTCCTGCGGGGACACCCCGTTGGAGTGTCCCCGGGGGGCAGGCGTGAAGGCCTCGGCCTTGGAAAGAACCGGGAGGCTGATTTCTTGGGTGTAAGGATGCAAGCAAATGCTGGCACAGCCTACGGAGCGAACGTGGATCATGAAGTTGGCGGCAGTGTCTGTGGGGGAGGCTTGTACCCCTAATTCGAAGTCCCCTGCGGTGTAGACCCCCGTTTTTTTACCCGTGTCGCTCAGGGGGTCTGGGACTTCTTCTGGAGGAGGGGCGCGCAAGACTTCCACGGGGAGGCCCGCAGGGGTTTCAAACTTGAGATTGTGGGTATATACGGAAAAACCCTGAAAAGTTTGAAGGCGAAGGGAGAGGACGAGGTACCCATTGCTATACCGCGTGGCACCTGCCCCCTGCCATACGATGACATCTTGAGGGCGAATATTGAGGCCTTCTCCGGTAGAAAAAGGGGTAAAAACCGACGATCCTTGCCCCATTGTGAGGGGGGCGGCCCACATAAAACCGAGTATCAATAGCAGCTTGTACATAGAGTCTCCTTTTTGGTTCCCACCTCTCACTACCCTTCGGTCGGTGCAAGGCCTTGAGTAGGCGGAAAAATTCAGTTGAACCTTCTGTCAACCTTCAGTATAAGAGCGGTTTACTCCAATGGATGGAAAGGTCTCCCGCCAACATGCGCCGCCTCTCCCTATAACCCATTGGAAATCGAAATGAAAAGATAAAATTTGACAGATTTTCTGTCCTGTTTCTACAAATGAGGCTTTTATGTTCCGCAGTAAACTACGAAAAGGCGATGAAGTAATCGTGATCGCCGGTGGGTCCAAAGGAAACACAGGTAAGATTGATCGTTTTGATCGCGAGAAGAATCGTGTCTACGTAGCTGGCGTTAACGTACGCAAGAAGCACCAACGTTCTTCCGGTGAAGGCTCTGAAGGCGGTATCGTCGACAAAGTGATGCCGATCCATATCAGCAACCTTGCACTCGTCGACCCAAAAGAAAAGAAAGCCACCCGTATCGGCTTTCAAGTACAAGACGGCAAAAAAGTACGTGTAGCTAAGAAATCAGCTTCCGTACTGTAAGCTCTTCTTTTTCTGGAAAAGGGGGACTCTCACTTTTGGTGGGTGTCCCCCCTTTTTTTTTGGTATAAAATAAGACTAGGCGCCTACCTTTTTCGATAAAGAGAAAAAAATGAATGCAGCTTTCAGACGTGGCGAAGCCATTACTCGGTTGGAGAGTTATTCCGAGGTAATCGTTTTGCATTTGACCTTGATCACGTTATTTCCTGATTCCCGAGATCTCACCCATTGGACTGCGGAATTAGAGGCCTTTGCGGGGGTCCTTCGTCGATATGACAAGGCCAAAACAAAAGCCAAGCACAACTTTTCTCCGGAAGATGTAGAGCGAGCTCTTTTGGATGTGTTGGAAGGCAATCGAGGCAAAGACTACATCATCCAAGATGTCATGGGCGTTAAAAAAGGCATTGTCCTAGACTACACGCAGGTAGATTGGGGAAAAGTAGAAAAAGCAATTACACTTTTTTCAAAGAACCTTTTTCACGAGTGCTCTCTTTGATCAGTCGACGTTAGATTCAGGACAGTTAGCATCTGATAAAGGCGCTGACTTGGCTTTAAAGTATTTTGAAAATCAAAAATGGAATTTGCGCATGAGGACGTTAGGCCGCTTTGAAACTGCGCTTGTCATAGACTCTCACTCTTTAGGTTCGTCAAATAATTTCCGGACCTGCTCTTCAGTCAACCCTGGCTTTAGATTTGCATATTTTATATAGGTCTCGGCCGTTAACAAACTTTGCTTATACAGCACGGAATGCCTTAACTCTACGCCTTGTGGTATACGATATCCAACCACCCCGGATTTGCTAGAAAATCCGATTCCTCGAGGAACCTGCTCATCAAAATCAGAGAGTATTTTTTCTATTGTTCTCTCAAAATCTGTTGATATTCCTCTTTTGTCCAGAAGAGTGCTATACCAGCCAATATGATATGAGATTAAGGAGTTAAGTGAAAGAACCATAGCGGACTCTAGTAACGAATGATGATACTCCTGGGTCAACACAATGACAGGAAGTAAAATTAAGGCGTCTAAGTTAGAATAAATTCTTTGAACCCTATCAGCTATGAGGCTTTTTGCAGGTTCTGTAGCGAGCTTAACTTTTACTTCTAGGAGAGAAATCGCCTGAAAGATGCCAAAGAGAGTATCTGCTGTAGTTCCTGAAATATCAGCCCCTTGAGGCAGGCAGTATATTGTGTCTATTTTTTTAACCGTGCTGTCATCCTTTAGCTCTGCCATCATAATGCCTGTGATCGGGGTTCTCAAATTTAAATAATCTATCAAATGGTTAGGGAGGGTTTTTTTTGCTTTTGCTCGTTTTTTATATTTTGTAAATGGATCTCCTGTATAGAGATTACCAATCCTCAGGGTTTTTTCTCTCCATAATTTCCTCGCACTCTCGCCTGAAGTAATCAGATCATAACGAGAGCTAAAACCAAAATTCACAAGTTGATAAAGCTTTTGGACAGGCATGGGTTCATCTAATGAAAACTCAGATTTTATTTTTTGTGCTTCATCTTTAAGGCCTGAAAAATATTCGAAAAAAGCCGCATAGAGGCGATAAAGTGCTGCATATTTGCTTAAATCCCACCATATTACTGGTTGATCTGCTAAGTTAAACAGTTGATTTACTGTTGGCCCGTGAGTTGGATCCCATAAGCTTAGACCTTGTAGCTCAGCTTTTATAAATTTTTCGAGCTCTCTATTGGAGATATTTTCTTTTGCAATGAGATCATTGAGATGACTAGCAGAGGTTTTTGCGAGATCATAAAAAATTCCCTGAATCTCTTCATTGTTTGTATAAGCGCGAGAAAGCTCTTGCGCCAAAAGGATATCTGTCTGTTCACGCTGTGCGACGATTTTTTGAACCTCCTCTACTTGCGTGATGGGAATCAACGAGTCAAAAAGTGGCTTTGCTTGAAGTAATCCGGTTATAAAGAATGTTTGAATGGAAATGTTTCCTACTAGTTTTAACATTTTTTAATTCCTAGCATTAAACTTGTGTGTCTCTCTCTCCTTTCGGAAAACCGGCATCTTTCTTTAATTTTTTTATCGAAAAAAAGAAGCTTGGTTGGGGCATAGGTATGCATCGATTCTTCTTGCGAGCTCTCTCATTGCGACGGAAGGCGCAGCCAAAACTGCGCAGCTGGTTTCCAGAAATGAAAGGCAACTGCCCAGGTAGTTACAAAGAATGAAAGAATGAAAGAACCCCACACTTTACACTCCCATATTCATAATCAGTTGATATTATTTGATTTTTTAGCAGAATCAGGGTCTTCAGTTGTTTACTCAAGGAGACCCCCCTATGATGCTTCGACGACAGGTGTTGGTTGCTAGCTCTCTTCTCTCCTCTTGCCTTGCCTTTGCCGCAGATGTCCCAAAGTGGATTAATCCCGGCGGCATGTGGATGCCAGAACAAATCAAGCAGCAAAAAGGGCTGCTTGGAAAATTAGGGGTCCAAGACCCCGCCTTTTTCTCCGACCCCCAGCGGATGTCTTCCGTTGTGAGCCTTGGCTTCTGCTCTGCATCCTTTGTTTCCAAAAAAGGTCTGGTTATCACCAACCACCATTGTGCACGGGATGCGGTAAACCACATGACCAAAGAGGCTCTGGCCAGAGGCGATGCGTCTGCTGATTATGTCAAAACCGGCTTCTATGCAAAGAAGTTGGAGGAGGAAGCGCCTGCCGGCTCTGGCTACCATGTGTATGTCACCCAATCAGAAGAAGATGTTACCGCTCGGGTAACTGCAGGGTTAGAACTCATTGTAGATCATACAGCTAGAGGCTTTGCCCAAGAAAATCGCATCAAAGCAATCGAGCAGGATGCAGAAAAAGCAGATTCTGACATCAAGGCAGAAGTAAAAGCCTACTTTCGAGGTGAGAAATTCATCCTCATTAAAAAGCTAAATATCAAAGATGTACGCGTGGTGTATGTGCCCGAGAATCGCATTGGAAATTTTGGTGGAGAGACAGACAACTGGCATTGGCAGCGACAAGTAGGAGACTATTCCTTCTTGCGTGCCTATGTGTCTCCAGATGGCAAGTCCCGAGAATATCATAAAGATAACGTGCCCTATGCGCCAAAAAGCTTCTTACAGATCGAACCTCTTGGCATCAAGGAAGGTGACCTTGCCTTGGTGGCTGGATATCCAGGCAGAACCGTACGTCTCCATACAGCGGGTGAAATTAAATGGCGTGTAGAAGAATTTATCCCCTTTACACAAAAGAAATACGGTTCTCTACGTACCCTGCTAGGTGAACTCAGCGGCAAAAAAGAGGATTGGCGCAAAAAGTTGGATGGTCGAATTAAATCATTAGATAATTCGATGAACAATTATAAAGAATCCATGGCTGCTCTGAAAAGAATTAACTATGTAGCCAAGAAAAAAGAGCAACAAGATGCCATGTCCGTATGGGGAAAAGGTGCTCCGCGCTATACGGAGGCCATAGAAGAAATGGAGATAGCAACAGCCAAATTGCGTCAAAATTGGAAAAAAGATGATGTGTTTACAAACTTTTCTGTGAATTTTATTTCAAGTCTTATCCACGTGTTTCGTTCTGCTACTCATATTGCTCGAATGGCGGAGGAACGAAGCAAACCCGATGCAGAGCGTCATCCTGACTATCAGGAGCGCAAGTGGAAGGAAATGATTCAAGAAGAAGAGGAAGCTCAGCTTGGATATGATTCTGAGATTAGCAAGCAAATTTTACACTGGGTGTTAAAGCAAGCGATTGACAATGCAGCAGCACCTGACTTTGTGCAAGAGGACATACTTCCGGAATTAGTCAAAGGGGATGGAGTTGATATTTACATACGTTCGCAAATCGATAAGCTCTATGTGGCTACCTCTCTGGAAAAGAAGGAAACTCGAGTACAACTTCTAAAAGAAGCGACTGTCGAAAGTCTTCATGCTAGTACAGATCCCATTATCCAAATTGGTCTCAAGTTAGCAGCAATCCAAAAAATCCAAGATAACAAAGATCGACATGATAACGGTGTCCTCTTCAAGGTTGTACCTCGTTATATAGATACTTTGCGTGCATTTCTTGAAGCACAAGGGAAATTACTAGCACCCGATGCAAACAGCACATTACGTGTTACTTTTGGTCATGTGGCCGGCTATCGGAGCCAAACGAAAGAAGGTGAGTGGCAATATCCCTTTACAGATTTGGACAGTTTGGTGCAAAAGCATCGAATTGGAGACAAGGAATTTGAAGTACCAGAAAGAATACTTGGATCTGTGCAATGTCGTAAATTTGCTCCATTTGGCGCGGGTCCCTGTGGCAATGTACATGTGAATTTCTTGGCAGCCCTCGATACCACCGGTGGCAACAGTGGATCTGCAGCCCTCAATAGCTCTGGGAAATTAATCGGGTTGCTTTTTGATGGCAACAGCGATGCTTTGTACTCCGATTACGAGTTTAACGGAAAAGAAGTACGTTCGATTTTGGTCGACATCCGATATGTACTATGGCTTATGACATACATCGATAACACAACAAGGCTCCTCGAGGAAGTTGGGCTTGCCGGTTGGAAACAAGATCACGCAGAGTAAATAGACCTGCGGGGACACCCGATGCGAGTGTCCCCTTCTCCCGATTTGGGGACATTCACCTTTGGTGGGTGTCCCCTTTTTACTTCTTTTTATATCGCCAAAATTAAAAGTTGACTCCATAAAAAATACTCCGTACGTTGTTAGTAGATTCAAAAACATCTAGTAATTTTCGGAGGTTCCAATGAAATTGGTGGCAGCATCTTTATTGTCTCTTTCTTTGTTTTCCAATCTAGCCATGGCAAGTGAGTTGCGATTTTTGTGCAGAAGTGACGACCGCAGTCTATTGGTGCGTGTAGTGCCAAGTGAAGGCGTTACGATTCAAAAAACAGACGGCCGTGGGCTACCTGCCTACTTTTTGCCATGCGATGAAGGTACAGGAAACAACTGGCTGATCTGTGAAGAAACAGATGGCCGTACATTTGAATTCTTCGTAGGTGGAAGAGGCGGCGTCTATCACGGTTCACACAAAGACACCCCTGTTACCTGTTTCCAAACCAGCCGTGGCCAAGAATAAAGTAGCCTGGTTTTTTACTCTGGTCTTTCTTTGTAGCTGTTCTGCTGAGAAAGACCAGGAGTCCACGTTTGCTCCAAAGCTCATCAGCTTACAGGGGGTAGAACGAAGCCTGCAGTTTCATTCCTATGTGTATGTACCCACAGATGCGGATGATGCATCCATTCGACTTGCCATCAATCGGCAACTCAAAACTGCCTTTGGTTTCTTCAATCAATCAAAACTTGCAGTAAACGACATTGATTTTGCAAAAAAAATGGCCCCCACTAGCTGGAAGCGAGAAGTTTTAACCGTAATCGATACACAAAACCCCACTTCTCCAAGTTACCAAATCCAACGTGTCGATTTTGACTACCAAGATCAAGTACTGGCAAGTAATGAAACCGCAAATACTCACGTACTCACTATGACCCTACTGGCGGGAGCATATGAGGCACAGGAGCGTGAGCTTTATACCGATTGCGCAGATGAGTTTGGTGCACAGACAGGGATTTTCTGGCGAGATTTTAGATTTCAACTCCCATCTTGCCAAATGCGAATTGAGAATGAAAGTAAGGAGATTCAAAGCGCCTTACAAGAACTTGCTGGCGAAACAGGGGTTACAAGTTCCGCAGAGGTCAACCGTTGGTTCATTACCGTGCAAGCAAAATTGGGACCTGAAATCAGAGCGAATCGGACCGCTTCTCCAGAATATGGCCGTCTCTTTGGATTTTCTGCACCTAAAGACAAACTCATCATTTATGTATTTGGCGGAGTAGACTTCAGCGGACAGGATGCAAATGATGATTTGGGGAAAGAGAATCTCAAATTTCTGCGGAGGATGCATCAAACCCATCCCGATATGAAAATAGTGCCTCAGCTTGAATCAGCACAGAACTTATTTGATCGATGGACATACCTCGAGTTTGACATCCAAGTGAATCGACATGACACCTCGAAAACAATTGCAGTTGAAATTCGTTCCTTTTATGGAAATGACACAGGAACGGAAGAAGAAAAAAGAGCGGCCCATGCCAGATTTCAAGAAGCGTTTTGGAACGCAGATATTTTTATTTATAACGGGCACTCTCATTTGGGCGCCAGCATGTTGCATCCGTCGTTATACCAAGCTGAGCATTTCCATGAGCGGTACCAACTGATGGTAATCAACAGCTGCAGCTCCTTTACCTACTATCGGCAAGGGTTCTTTGACCAAAAACCGGGCGGGGTGAAGAATTTGGATATGATCGTTAATGGGGGCACGTCAGCTATTCTAAATTCGGGGGAGGTTCTTGCGAATTTTTTGAACGGTCTGTTTGAACAAAAAAACTATGAAGAGTTGCTGGAATCCATGCATCTGGCAGATGGTGGTGAATTTGATGAGTTGCGGGTTGTGGATGGAGAATAGAGAGGGCCCTGCGGGGACACCCGATGCGAGTGTCCCCGAATCGGGAGAAGGGGACACTCGCATCGGGTGTCCCCGCAGAATTGTGGCGTATTGGGTGGCCCTCGTTTATTTTGCCAAGATAAATTTACAGGCTCTTTTTAGTGGATGTCCACAGTGGTAGGAAGAACACCCCTGACGCCAGCGAGATCCACATTTCATGCAGAACTCTGCCCCACATTTGCATGTGATATGGTTGCAGCCTCCACTTCTTTCTACACGGGCCTTACAATGGTAGCACTTTGTTGTGTTTCGCCTTGTCTTCCAAGCCATGGTTTTTTTTGTGGCCTTTGCGAGCGCTGTCCTTATTTCCCCTGCAGGGATCTCCCTTCTTCCCACCCAAGTTTCATATTGTTCCTGGGTTATCAGAGATCTCCATAGTTCCTCCCGAATCGATTGGTTGCAAGCAGGATACGGACAGGCTGGAAATTCATCCCCATTAGATTCGTATGAACCGTCAACAAAGTCTTGAAAACAATCTTCACACGAAAGAAAATCGGGACAGCTGTTGCAATATTTCTGGAGATCTTTTTTTTCATTGCAAATGGGACATTCGGGTTTTGCTATCTCTTGTTTTTGTTCTACGCTCCCGGGTTCTTCTGCATATTCTTCCATATATTCTTGCTTTCCATCGATGGCTAGCTGGAATTCATACAGAGATTGAAGGATGTCGTCCCACCAATACCACCAAGACCCGTTTTCACCATTGTTGCCTTCTGCACCCAATAATAAAGAAGGGGACATGGCCGACCAGAAAAATAGCGCGGATAAAAAAATATTTTTCATGTTCAGATATCCTTATGGTGAGGCCAGCCGATGCACGTATCCCCACAGAACCCTATAAGGCGCGCAAAAAAGCCTCTAGTTGTATGAGTTGTATGACAGAGAATCTGAGAGGTTGCAAGGTTTCCTCTCGGTGTCCAATGCCAGCTTCTGTGGGCAATTCGTTGTAGTGCGCGAGCATGTCTTGCAGCGTAGCAAAACGCCCGTCGTGTCCATAGGGAGCACGATGAGCTACATTGCGTAGAGAGGGGGTTTTGAAGGCCCCCATCATTTCGAGATTTTCACTATCCAAATAGGGGAGTTCTTTACAGCTCTCGCTTTCCTGCTTCAAATAAGGCCCTTTGCACGAGAAGTGAGCTTCGGACTGTGCAAGGATGATACCGGCGGCACGCCCTATATCCATACTTTTTTCCCCACCTCGAAGAGGGAGTCCGATGTTGTGAAATTGTTGGTCACTAAAAAGAGGGCCGTTGTGACAGTTGTGACACTGGGCCCCGAGGAATAAGCGAAGACCCTCGTACTCTTGTGTGCCAAATGTAGCAGTTAACGATTCTGCAACAGATTTTCCTTGCCCTACTTTTTCTGCAAATTCATCAAAAGGCGAGTGAATGGCCACGAGGGTGCGCTCGTACGCAGCAATGCCGCGCCCAAAATTAGCGAAGACTTCGTTGGCTGCGTGTTGGGTTTTCTGAGGCAATGCTTCCCAAGCTTGTACCCACGCTTCAGGCACAGCAGGTGCAGCGGCTACCGTATGCGCAGGCACTTGCTGCCAGACAGACACGCGTCGCCGCTCGGCTTCCCGCAAAATCTCGTGCAGCTGCGTTGCGGATTGAAAGCTGGCCAAAGCATAGGTCGCAATTTTGGGAGAAAGGGAAAGTGCGCTGCGCTGTGGCATGGCATCGGGTGGCAATTCTCCCATTAAACTCGAGGGCCAGGGACCAAAGGAGGCTTCGTATGCACTGCGGTAAAACTCGCGCATCAGCCGCACTACCTGAATCCGATTGCTGCCGTGTTCCAATGGATGTTCGATAGGACCCAGCGCCTGAGCTTCGAGGGAATCGGCGCGTCCATCCCAAAAGAACCAGTGGGCAAACCGCACATTCATCAGAGAAGGCGTTCGCCTTGCCCCTTGTCCCAGCCCTTGCCCTATAGGAATGCCATCACTAAAACTTTTGTCCGGCTGATGACAGGTGGCGCAAGAAATTTTGCCATTCTGAGAAAAGCGCGGATCGAAAAACCAGCGCTGCCCCAATCTCTCGCGGGCTGTTTCTGCCTGGCTTCGCCGCGGGTGCTGCTCCTCAGAAAAAAGAAAGGTCGGAAGTCGCTGGATGACTTCCCCCTCGCTCGGCAGAATGAAGAAATCAGAATGATCTAGTTCTGGCACAAAAATCCAGATACATACACCACTGGCTATAAAGATAGAAAAAAGGAAATAAAGATGAAATCGTGGATACATAGTGGACTGTGGGTACTCGTCGTTGGGCTATCCGTTGGAATGAACGCCAAGGAAGTTGAAAAAAAAGCAAAAATTGAAATCAAAAAAGCGCGAGAAATTAGCCGCAAGCCTCTTCCAGGGACTCTCTTTCAGGTGCTCGCTCAAACAGAAACACCCGCCGATCAGCAATTGAACCAGATCATGACCCTCTCCGTTGAACTCGTGTCTCACACAAAAGAGACAGCAGGGGCAAGGGAAAAATGGAAGCTCACCACCTTCGATGCTAAAATGCCAGCCCACAAGCATGGTATGGTTGTTAAATCCGTCGTAGAAACCAAAGAAGCAGGGAAATGGTCCATAGCTCCTGTTAAATTGCACATGCGCGGTCACTGGGTACTGGAGTTTACTTTTGAGAATGGAACTCAAACTCAAGTGATCACGCAAGATTTGCATGTGCCGTGAGTACTTTGCTTGCCCGCGAGGGTGTTTTTTATTTATTATCCGAGATTCGAGGATACTATAGCCATCTCATTCGAAACGGGAGTTGCGGTTGAAACCAATATCAAAAGCGATCAGTAGGGCCTCTTGCCTTCTCAGCGCAAGCATGTTCTCCCTCTACAGTTTGGCTGGTTCCTTTGATGAGCATCCGTACGAACTCAGCGCTTCCTTTAAGACGCCCATGGATACATTGGCGGGACTTACGGACTGGGGTCAGGGCATTAACTATGTCTATGCCATCACGACTATTATTGTGGGCATCGTCTTTCTCGCTGTCAGCATTCCGTTAATCTACGCCATCCGACGATTTCGGGTGAGCGATGAAGAATTCGCCACACTGCCTCTGCCGAAGCAAGTGCACGGCAATGTGATCTTGGAATTTACGTGGACCATCATTCCCGTAATCCTTCTCTTGTTTATCGCGGTCCCTACGTGGCAGATTATCTTTCGCCAACCAGAAAAGCACCAAATCCCCCCTGGGTCTATGCGCATCGAAGTAATTGGCCATCAGTGGTGGTGGGAATTTCGATATCCCTCCTTGGGCATCACTACAGCCAACGAGTTGCATTTGCCGGAAAAAACCCCCGTGTACTTTGAGCTCTCTTCTGTGGATGTGATCCACAGTTTTTGGATCCCACAATTCGGGGGCAAGCTGGATGTCATGCCTGGAAAAGGAGCTGAGAACTATCTGTTCCTCACAACACCTTCGCTGCAGCACCCAGAACAAAATGGGGGTGAATATTACCAAGGCCAATGCGCTGAATTGTGCGGACTGTCTCACGCACTAATGCGATTTGAGGCGGTGGTCCATGAAAAAGCCGAGTTTGAACGATGGGCAGCTGTCTTTCACAATCCACCCGTGGTACAAACCGCGTTGGAGAAGAAGGGTGAGCTGGTCTTTATGCAGTGTATGAGTTGCCACACCATTTCCAAAACACCGTCTGAGGATATTGAAAAGCAGATGCTTGCGATGGATCCTCCGGTGCACAAAGCGGGGCCGAACCTCACGGATTTTGGATCGAGGCGCATGTTAGCCGCAGGCACACGTACCAACACTGCACAAAATTTTCATGACTGGGTGGACAATCCCCCTTCCATCAAGCCAGGCTCTCGGATGGTGCCATTGGGATTGTCGAAGGCAGATATTGAAGCGGTAGCGGCTTATTTGCGCTACTCCACAGCAAAGACATATTGAACCTGAGAAGGCGGAGCGGATATGGCAAAGTGTTTACCCACAACTGGGGTGATCAGTTGGATCACAACGGTGGATCACAAACGAATCGGGATTATGTACGGTGTTACGGCATTTCTCTTCCTCCTATGTGGAGGGATTGAGGCGCTGCTCATGCGTACCCAACTTGCGATCCCCAATAATACCTTGGTGACAGCGGGGACTTTCAACAGTTTGATGACCATGCATGGCACCACCATGATCTTTCTGTTTGTAATGCCTTTGAGTGCTGCATTCTTTAACTTCTTAACGCCTCTCATGATCGGCGCGCCCGATGTGGCCTTTCCTCGTATGAATGCGTTGAGCTACTGGATTTTCCTATTTGGTGGATTGCTGCTGAATTTTTCTTTTGCTGTGCGGCTAGCACCCGATGGCGGTTGGTTTAACTATGCCAACCTTACTGGCAAAGTTTTCAGCCCCTCTCACGCCATCGATTTTTGGGTGCTTGGGATTCAAATTTTGGGACTTGCCTCGCTGATTGCAGCGATCAATTTTTTGGTGACCATTCTCAATATGCGATGCAAGGGCATGACGCTGCTCAAGATGCCGATTTTCATCTGGACGACATTGGTGACCCAGGTGCTCTTGATTTTGGCACTACCGGTAATCACTGTGGCTTTGGTGATGATGACCTTCGACCGTAGCTTTGGTACCGGATTCTTTGATCCTGCCGGTGGGGGGCAAGTCATCATGTGGCAGCACTTTTTCTGGATCTTTGGCCATCCAGAGGTGTACATCCTCATTCTACCTGCCATGGGTATCGTTTCTGAAATTTTGCCGACGTTTTCTCGCAAGCCGCTCTTTGGATATACCGTCATGGTGTACTCCTCTTGCGCCATCGGATTTTTGGGCTTTGCTGTATGGGCCCACCATATGTTCACCACGGGATTGGGCCCCTGGGCTCAAGCGCTGTTCTCTGCCGCTACCATGTTGATCGCAGTACCGACCGGGGTTAAAATTTTCAACTGGATTTCTACCCTGTGGGGCGGGCAAATTCGTTTCACGACTGCCATGCTCTTTGCTATGAGCTTCATTGCCATGTTCACCTTTGGGGGATTGTCTGGAGTGATGCACTCTTCTCCTCCCATCGATTCTCAACATCAAGATACTTATTTTGTGGTGGCGCACTTTCACTACGTGCTCTACGGCGGGGCTGTCATGGCTCTCTTTGGTGGGATCTTTTACTGGTTTCCAAAAGTTTTCGGCTACTACATGCACGAAGGATTGGGAAAGGCACAGTTCTGGCTCTATATGCTGGGCTTTAACCTCACGTTTTTCCCTATGCACTTTTTGGGGATGCAAGGGATGCCACGTCGGGTGTTTACCTACTCTGGGGATCAGGGTTGGAGCCTTTGGAACTTGGTGGCAACTTCTGGGTCCTACATCACCGCACTGGGTGGCGTCGTGTTTGTGATTAACATCGTGTACACGCTGATAACGAAGAAGAACAAAGCACCTGCGGATTGCTGGGATGGACGTACGCTGGAGTGGAGTTTGTCCTCTCCCCCCCCTGAATACAATTTTGCGGTGGATCCCGAGGTGAAGCACCTTGATGATTGGTGGCACCAAAAGTACACCCATGATGGACGACGTATTACGCCTCGCTACCAACCGGATGTGGATCCAGCGACAAAACATTTGCCACATCCTTCCTTCTGGCCAATGATTGTGGCTGCGGGACTTACAATTATTGCAATCGGATTTTTGGTTGATGGAATTGGGCACTATATCAGTGTGGGCGGTGTAGTTGTAACCTTATTAGCCGTGTATGGCTGGGTTTTTGAAGAGGCATAAGAGGGAGACTGTTGTGAGTGCAGAAGTGGTACATCATACCGTAACGGGGATCGACAACCGTAAATTTGGGATGTGGGTCTTAATCGCATCGGAATGTTTTTTATTCGGTGGCTTGATTCTCAATTACTTGGTCAATCGAGACCGAGGGTTGGTGGGTCCGAAGGCTGTGGATATTTTTAATATCGACATTACGACGCTCAGTACTTTCGATCTCTTGATGAGTTCGGTGGCTATGGTGTTAGCGTTGCATGCATGCCAACAGCATGACATCAAGAAATTTAGATTTTGGACCACCATGGTAATCCTCGGTGGTATTATTTTCTTGGGATTCCAATATTTTGAATTTCATCACTTTGTGCATGCAGGATTGGGGCTTAGCACCAATGTCTTTGGCTCTAGCTTTTACTTGCTAACCGGATGCCACGGCCTTCACGTTTTTGTTGGCGTGTTGTGGTTAACCTCCATGTTGGTAACCTCGTTTGTACGGGGCAAGGATTGGTTTCCTTCGGTTCAACTTGAAGTCGCCGGCTTGTACTGGCACTTTGTAGATGTGGTGTGGATCCTACTCTTTACGGTGGTGTATCTGTTCGTATACCTATAACAAGGGGCTGAGCATGGCGGGGAAAAATCACGCACACGCAACTGTGGGGCTGTACTGGAAATTCGCTGGAATTTTGTGCTTCATTACCTTCATTGAATGGGCGGTGTTTAAGAGTGATACCTTTCGAAGCAATGCCAAAATGATGGTACCCCTTCTCTTGGGGCTATCTGCAATCAAATTTGTCATGGTCTGTGGATGGTACATGCACTTGCGCTACGACCCCAGTGTTCTAGCCAAGATGTTTGGCTTTGGTCTGGGCTTGGCTGCTCTCGTCTATACGATTATGCATCTGGCTCTGTAGATGAAGTGTCGTTGTGGGTGGGTTTGATGAAGCTGAAGGTTTCACACACCTCTCGAACGATCCCTTCTAGAACATCCGGTGCATCAGTTACCTTACCGCCCTTGATCAAAAGTATATTTCCAATCTTAACGGGGTCAGGTACTGCTCTACTTGGGGTGGGCTCGGGAGTCGGTAGACGTTGTAGGGCAGGTGTAACGGTAGCGTGACGCCATGAACCATGGAGGTTGTTTCCTATTTGGATAAGGCTCGCAAAGTCATACTGCCCGTGCAGAACCGAAGTAACTAACTCAACGTGAGCGGTGTCGGTAATGGCAATGGGGGTATATTGCTTTTTATCTCCATGGTCACAGCTCAGTACACGCAACATGGGATCTTGAGTTCCAAGTTGGAAGTAAAACTCCCCTCCTACTGGTCCCCCTCCTGTGCGATGGATTTGAAAAGACTCCAAGCGCTGAGCAAAAAGTGAGGCGGCTTGTAGCAGGCCTAGGGTGAGAGCGGTGCTCTTCATCAATCTTTTCATGGCATTTTCCTCTAGTTAATAAAACCAAGAGTTATGCCTGGATGAAGAGGTGTGGCAAGAAATAAGTGAAGAGAGTGGGGGCGCTAGATTACGATCATTCACCTGGCGTTATAACGCTTCGGTATGAACGGGCTGGCACATTTCTTGAACGAGACTAAGTAAGGTCTCGAATGCATGTGTTGGTTGTCCGTCTTTGAGAAAAACAGGGTAACCTCGAACCTCAACCTTGTCTTGTCCAGCTATGGTGTACGCAGCATGGACCCATGAACCGGTAGGGAGGCGTCTCTGTGGAGGGGTTTCGTTGGTAATGGTATAGTCCCCATGTAGAATGGAAGCAACCAGAGCACTCTGAGTCGGATCAGTCATTTCAAGGGTTGTATTTTGGGCTTGAAAGTTACAACGCATCATATGCAGCATGGGAGTTCCACTTTCGGATAGGACAAATTCTCCTTGTGCTTGTCCCCCTCCATCACGGCGCACTTCAAAAGACTGCAAAGGCACAGCAAAAAGTGAGGTGGCTTGCAGTAGACCCAATACGAGCACAGACCGATGCAGAAATCTTTTCATGGCATTTTCCTTTATAGGAAGTTATGCCTATATTTATGCATATATATCAGTATGTTACAAGATGTAAAGAGAGGGGCGGGGATGTCCGTCACCCCAAAGTCCTGAAGGGAGATCTCGTCCCTTAGCTAAAGTTGGCTCAGTTGTCGCCGGAGAAAAGGATTTTGCACTGTTTGTGAATGGCAGTTTCCAGCACACCCATTGCATTGGTTACTTTGCCGTCTTTAATCAAGAGGGGGCGCTTCACCTCCACCTTCACGGTACCTTGAGAGTAGCCAGCGCTTAGCCATGTACCCGTCATGCTTCGGCTGGGACTGCGGTCGCTTGCAATGGTGTAGTCGCCTTGCAGAATGGAGTGTACCAACATTTGCAGCTCAGCATTGGCTATCTCAAAGGATTGCTTTACATCTCGAAATCCACAACGCATCACCTTCATTTCAGGCTTCGCCTCTTCAGAGAGGACAAAGTGAGCATGCACGGATCCACCTCCAATGCGCACCACTTCAAAATACTGCAAAATCGCAGGTCTTGCAGAAATAGCAAAAAGTGATGTGGCTTGCAGCAGACCCAATACGAGCACAGACCGATGCAGAAATCTTTTCATGGCATTTTCCTTTATGTGGAGTTATGCCATATTTATGCATAGATAACAGGTAGTTGCAAGATATAAAGTGAAGAAGCGGGGACGTCCGTCATCCCAAGGCCCCGAAGGGGCCGTATGGGATCCCTGCATTTTTATGGAGATCCCATACGGCTGCTGCGCAGCCTTGGGATGACGGATGAAATCGGGGGATGAGATCGGGGACAGCTACCGAATTAGGGAGTTGAGGCAATTGCCTCAACTCCCTAATTCGGTAGCTGTCCCCGATCTCATCCCAATCGCTAAAATCGTCTCAGTTGTCGCCAGGGAAAAGGATTGTGCACTGCTCGCGAATGGCAGCGTCCAGCACTCCCAGTGCATTGGTTACTTTGCCGTCCTTGATCAACAGGGGGCGGGGGACATTAACTTTCACGGTGCCCCGAGAGTAGCCAGCACTCAGCCATGTACCGGTAGGGAGGTTACTTTGCGGCGTACGATCATTGGCAATGGTATATTCCCCTTGCAGAATGGATGCTACTACCGCTTGTAGCTCAGGATTGGTAATTGCAAAGGATTGCTTCACATCTCTAAATTGGCAGTGAAGCACTTTCATTACAGGCTTCGCTTCTTTGGACATGACAAAATGGGCATGCAGGGATCCACCTCCGCTGCGGAGCACTTCAAAATACTGCAAAGGCACAGGTCTTGCAGAAATGGCAAAAAGTGACGTGGCTTGTAGCAGACCCCATACGAGAACGGACCGGTTCACAAATCGTCTCATGGCATTTTCCTTTGTGGGAAGTAATGCCCATATTTATGCATAGATAAAAGGAGGTTGCAAGATATAAGTCGAGGGAACGTCTATTTGTATGGTAGCCTACCTCGCTTCAAGTTTCCTTATCGTGTGGACGCGTCAGATATTTAAAAAGGATGGACGAAATGAACCTCAGAAATATGCTCCGTCAAATTTTGTTTCCCATTTTGTTGGGCATTACAATATGTAACTGCAGCAAAGCCGCAACGGAAACAGATCATTCTTCCGAAAGCAAGATTCAGGAAAGCCGGGTCTTTCTTGAAGCCCAACCGTTTGCAGTTTCTCCTTTACTCTCACAAGAAAGAACACCTGTTCGCAGCCTTTTGGGCGATCGTACGTATTTTAATATTAAAACGGGCTATGCAGATGGCTTTGTTAGAAACTATGCTCCCATTGTGAAGGAAGACAGCTCGCCTTTGATTTGGGATGAAAAAACAGCAGATCTTTTTATTTCAGCTTTCAACGTGCGGCTTCCACGGCAAGAACGAGAAAAGGCTGCGAGTACCGAAGTGCAAGTAGTAAAAAAAGAGTCTCCTGAAATACAGGCAGTACTTTTTCGCGAAGCTTCCCTTTATGTAGGAGAAGACGTAACAAAAGAAAATTCAAGTTCATTTTTAAAGTATTTAGGTGAAGGCGTCTTTTACTTTGTCTTTGGGATTCTGGATCCAAAAGATCCTGCCCGCATTTTGCATGTAATCAAAATCCGTAAGGAAATGAATACAGCCGAAAGTCTGGCCTGGATTAAAAGAGATATCCTTGCGGCACATCTTATGACCGAATTAAGTGCACATGCCTTTTTTGAGAAGATAGGGCCTCTTGGAGAAGTCAAAAAGGAACCTCTCCTTGAAGTCGTTGCGGTCTCTTTTTCCAAGCACTCAGAAGGACGATTTGCCATTCATCAAAAATTTATCAATTCCATTCCCCTGATTCAACTTCTTAAGGCAACGAATGACCACGACTCTGATGGCTATATGGTCATCCGAAGACATCGTTCTCCTGAAATAACTGCCACTGCCGATAGCCATGCTCAAAGTTTCGGTTTTGACTCAAATATTGATCTTTATCGCCATATTATGGCCTTATATGATTTCTATATTTCCACCCACGCACTTGTAATCCAGTATATAGCAAGTAACGGTGGGAAAAATCTATATCACCCAGTGGATGCCAATGGTGCAAGTGGGTTTGATTGTAATCTCCCCAATATTTACTGGGATCCTACCTCAAAACGCTTTCAGATTATCGACCTCTAGAATTCGAGCTGGTATATTACTCTTACAAAGTTGAAGGAAAGTACGAAATGAATCTTAGAAATGCTTGGGTAAAAACTTTATTCACTCTTTCGCTTAGCTTGGGTTTATCCAACTGTGCAAAGTTTAAACTGGACTCTTCTCCTGAAAAAAAGGATCCCTTGGGACCCCAGGTGGCTTTTGAAACCGAACCGTTTGCAGTTTCTCCTTTTATCTCCCCCAAAAAAAGAACACCTGTTCGTACTATTTTGGACAATTATACGTATCTTACAAATCATTGGGATAATTTTAGGGCCTTCTATCCTCGGGTTGTAACTGAAGTCAAATCTCCGTTGGTTTGGGATGACAAAACAGCCGATCTTTTTATCTCGCCCCTCAAAGAATCGCTTGAAGTAAAAGGAGGCTCACTACCAAAATTGAAGAGATACACGCTTGCACGTCATGCAATGGCCGAGCTGCATATCCATGCCTTTTATGAGAAAGTAGATTCTCTTGGGGAAATCAAAAGAGAACCCCTCCTGGGGATTGTGCCGTGGGAATCAATAGAAGGAAAATTAAAAAAAATAACCGACCATCCAAAATTCATCAATTCGATTTCCCTCAGCACGCTTGTGGATCTTGTTGAAAGCTTTGACTCGGATGACAATGTCTTCTATAAAAGAGACCCTCAAAAAAGAACCGTTGCGGATCCTGTGGCTCAAAGCTTTGGGTTTGATTCAGCTA
Source organism: Deltaproteobacteria bacterium (assembly GCA_947475005.1). Lineage (GTDB taxonomy): Bacteria > Bdellovibrionota_B > Oligoflexia > Oligoflexales > Bog-1112 > CANIBL01. The sequence goes on from CANJLI010000004.1 coordinate 23,295, forward strand.
TTGATCTTTTCCGACACGTGGTCGCCTTGGCCGATTTCTATGTTTCCACTCATGAACTCGTCAGAGAGTATGTGACAAGTAACGGTGGGGAGAATCTAAAAAATTGGGGGCTTCGTTTTGACCCTACCCACTACCCAATTTCCTGGTGTTGGGATCCTGTCTCAAAACGCTTTCAGACTACTGATTTCTAAGATTCAAGAATCGCGTCTCGTTGCTTTTTTCGATACTGTTCGATGGCTTCTCGATGCTCGGGGGATTCAACCGCCAAGATGCTTGCGGAAAATAGGGCTGCGTTGATGGCGCCGGCTTTACCGATGGCCATGGTGGCAACGGGAATACCCCCAGGCATTTGCACCGTAGATAACAGGGAATCCAGTCCGTTCAATGCTGATGTCATGGGCACACCGATCACTGGCAGTAGCGTATGAGCCGCAACCACACCGGCCAAATGAGCAGCCCCTCCAGCAGCAGCAATTACCATTTTAACCCCTTTGTGCTCTAGGCCCTTCACGTAGTCCTGCAAGGCTTCTGGGGTTCTGTGTGCAGAGAGCACTCGGTACTCGTACGGGATCTTCAATCCATCGAGTGTAAGGGTAGCATGCTCCATGGTGGGCCAATCTGATTTGGATCCTGCAACAATTGCGATGAGTGGTGTTGTCATATTTTGTTCCTTTGTTTAGGGTTCCATAGATCGGGTCCACCTACCGAATTAGGGAGCTGAGGCAATTGCCTCAGCTCCCTAATTCGGTAGGTGGACCCGATCTCAACCCCCGGTTTCATCTAATGCCTAAAGCAGCGCGTTCCCGTAAATATCATAACTATATTGTGCGTGTCACAGGCTTCGATCACTTCTGCATCGCGAATGGACCCTCCGGGTTGAATGATGCCCTGAATCCCTGCCGCAGCAATTCGATCGATGCTATCTCGAAAGGGAAAGAACGCATCCGAAGCCAAGACAGCCTGATCCAAAGGCCCCGAGGCTTTTCGAATCGCAAGTTCCACTGCATCTACGCGAGACACTTGACCTGCCCCAATACCCATGGTTTGGGTGTCGGAAGTAATCACGATGGCATTGGATTTCACATGTTTGACAGCGCGCCATGCAAAAAGCAGTTTTTGCAATTCTGCATCTGTAGGCTTTCGCTTTGTGGGATAGGTAAGTGCATCCATCGAAAGGGCAGGTGATATTTTTTCTTGGACCAAAACACCCCCTTCTATGGATTGATACTGCCAGTGAGTCTCCAGATTCTGTTTTTTGGATCCCAATTCGAGTATGCGTAAATTTGGTTTTTTCGAGAAAATCTCCAAGGATTCGAGTGAAAAACTAGGTGCAAGGATCACTTCAAAAAACTGCTTCGAGAGGGCCTGTGCGGTTTCAGTATCACAAGATCGATTGAGAGCCACAATCCCCCCAAATGCAGACAGAGAATCTGCAGACCAAGCTTTGAGAAAAGCTTCAAGGGGGGAACTTGCCTGTGCAATGGCACAGGGATTTGCATGCTTGATGATCACGCAAGCAGGCTTTGCAAATTCCTCCACACAGGCTTGGGCTGCATCTGCATCCACCAGGTTGTTATAGGAAAGCACTTTGCCTTGGTGTTGAATTGCATCTAGCAGACCTTCTTTCGAAGAATCTAGGGTATACACGCAAGCTTTTTGATCAGGATTTTCTCCATAGCGCAGGTCATATTTTTTCGTAAGGGGAATGGACAAGGCTGTGGGGAACTCGCTTGTAGACTCCTCCTTTTTATCCCCTAGGTAGTCATAAATAACAGCATCATAGTCACAGGTGTGTTTAAATGCTTTTCTTGCAAAGCTTTTGCGAGAATCGAAGTCAATCTCCTGTTTTTCACCGAGTAGATGAATCAGCGTGTCATAATCTGAGGGGTCCACGATGACGGTAACGGATTCCATATTCTTAGCAGCAGATCGGATCATGGCGGGACCTCCGATGTCGATCTGTTCGATAGCCGCCTCGAAGGGCGTAGAGGTGTCTTGAATGGTCTTCGAAAACGGATACAAATTCACCACAACCAAATCAATCCAATCGATCCCGTGGGTCTTTGCTACTTCTGCGTGAACCGTACGTCGACCTAAAATCCCTCCGTGAATGCGGGGGTGAAGAGTTTTTACCCTTCCATCCATAATTTCCGGAAAGCCCGTGCGCGTGGATACTTCCATGGCAGGAATATTGGCTTCCCGTAACGCAGAGTAGGTCCCTCCAGTGGACAAGAGTTCAATCCCAAATTCATGAAGTTGCTTAGCAAAGGGGATCAGCCCTTGTTTGTCAGAAACCGAAATCAAGGCACGTTTAATGGTGGCAGCATGCATGGATGGGATCTCTTTTGCTGAGGAGGTGAATCGCATCAACGAGGGATTCTGCCTCTAGTTGTTGTACGCGAGCTTTAAGTATTTCAGGGGTATCTTCTGCGAGTACAGGGCATTTTTTTTGCACCACAATGGGGCCGCCATCCACAATTTCCGTTACTTCATGGACGGTGCATCCCGTTTCACTTACTCCGGATTGCAGAACAGCTTCATGGACCGCAAGATCCATTTTTTTCGCAAAAGCAGGAAGTAACGATGGATGTACATTCAAAATACGGTGCTTCCATGTTGCGATGAAAGGGACAGATAAAATGCGCATATAGCCAATCAACAAAATGAAGTCGACCCCGTATTCTTGAAATTGTAACGAAATACGCTCATCGTATTGCTCTCGGGTTAATCCCTTGGAGTCGATAAAAAAAGCAGGGATTTCGTGCGCTCTGGCTTTTTCCAAAATGAGCGCATCTTTTCGGTTGCTAACCACAAGAGCCAAATGAGCTGATAAAGTTTGCTCTGCTCTGGCTTCGAGAATTTTCTGCATGGAAGTGCCGCGCGTGGATCCTAAGATCCCAAATTTGATCATGACAGCCCCTGCTCCCGTATCCTCTCCATCATGGAAATACGATGCCCAATTAAGGTGGGTGTCCCCAAATCCTCTCGATGAAAAAGGGGGCCTTCAATGCGACAGATTTCAGCCTCTGCGATTTGCTCTGCCTGCGAAATCGTAGGGGCAATACCTACAACGGCAACAGTTCTCGATCCAGTAGCCCACAATTTCCCCTCATCTTCATGCACACCCCCCAGGTACAGCTGGTCTTTATTTTGTACCTGAGAAATACAAAAAGACGCTGGAGTGGGGGTAGAATCTGGATATCCAACCGGTACTGCGTATTTACAAACTGTAGCTAGGTTTTTAAATCGAACTTGGTCAGAAGAAAGAGAACCTCGAGCTAACGACGTACATAACTCTACAAAGTCGCAATCGAGAATGGACAATAAATTGAGAACTTCCGGGTCTCCGAATCGAGCGTTGTATTCAATCACATATACGCCTTTTTTAGTTGCAATGAAGCTTCCGTATAAAATGCCTCGATATGGCTCCTGGCATTCTTCTTGTAAGGCCTTTCGCACGGACTCGTTAATCTGTTGTGCAGCTTCAATTTCGGCCGGTAGTAGAAAAGGAAGACCATGATTTGCATCGGAGTAACTTCCCATGCCTCCGGTGTTGGGCCCTGTATCACCCGCAAAGGCACGCTTGTGATCTTGCACCACCGGCATGGGAAACAAACGTTCCCCATCACAAAAGTTAAGCAAAGAAAATTCTTGGCCTACCAATTTTTCTTCGATCACAAAGGATAAACCTTTGCCATAGAGTTCCATGCAAAATTGAAAGGCTTCCTCGATAGAGTGTAGGTGCTCACCTGCAACTTTGACGCCCTTGCCTCCCATTAATCCATCTGCTTTTACTACGTAGTTGCCCTCTCCCAAAGTTTGTAAGAAAGGCAGAGCTCCGGATAGCTCTGTAAAAAATTGATACTGGGGCGTACCTGGGATTTGGTGCTTTTTACAAAGCTCTCGGGTAAACCCTTTGCTGGTTTCCAGTTGGGCAGATTTTTTTTGAGGCCCTACAACCAAAATACCGTGCTGCAAGAGCAAATCGGCAAGTCCTTGTTCAAGGGGTGCCTCCGGCCCAATGATGGCAAGATTAATCTTCCAAGTTAACGCTTGTGCAAGTACTGCCTCTACATTTCGGATGTCCACCACAGCTGAGGTGGTAGTCCATTGCAAAATCCCAGGATGGATAGAGGTCGCACAGCAAAACAAAGTGCTTTTAGTGGGAGACTGCGCGAGGGTTTTCAGCAGAATATGTTCACGAGCCCCTGAGCCTACGACGAGAATGTTCATACACAACTCACCGTCGCATGTCGTTCGGTTTCCAAGCGAATCCTCTTGTCTTCATTGATATTACCGGTGATGTATTGACCGTTCATGCAAGCCATACACGGCGTTTGAACGGCTCCCTTTGATTGGCCCACCACTGCATCTACAAGATCGTCTATACTCTGATACAAAAGAAGATCGATATCGAGATACGAACAAATCTCTTCATGATCTTTCTGGGCAGCCAATAATTCGCCTCGAGAGGGAATGTCGATTCCATAAAAACAAGGTTCAATCAGGGGGGGGCATGCCGAAACAAAATAGACTTCGGAGGCTCCATTTTCTCGAATCATGGTGACGATTTCTCGACTTGTGGTACCTCGAACGATGCTGTCATCCAGAATGAGTACTTTTTTACCCTCGATTTCTGTTCGCTGTGGGGTGAGCTTGTACCGGATGCTTTTACTGCGTTTGTTTTTATCAGGCATGATGAACACGCGGCCGATAAAATGATTTTTGTAGAGACCTTCACAGTAGCGAACCCCCAACTCTGTGGCAAATGCAAGGGCAGCTGTATTCGAAGTAAAGGGAGCTGGAATCACAATATCTGGAAATTCATTGGGATACTGTGTTTTCCATTTTTTAGCTAAATTTTGTCCCATGCGCATGCGAGATTGATAGACGCTGATGCCATCCAGTGTGGAATCGGGCCTTGAAAAATAAACGTACTCAAAAATACAGGGCTTAAACTGTTTCTTGACCAATCTCTTTCTAAATAATTCTCCATCAACCGTTACGAATACGAGCTCTCCGGGGCTGAGACTCCCCACAGCTGAAAACCCCAAGGAGTAAAACATGCTGGTTTCGGAGGCAAAGATGTAGTCTTTCTCTCCATTCTCCCGCAACCGCTCCCCCATTTCGAGCGGTTTTAACCCATGGGGATCTCGAAAAGCCAACAAGCCCTTTCCAAGAATTACACTCACAACAGAAAAAGAACCTTGTACTTTGTCAAAAATTGCATCGACTGCACAGCAAAGGGTGTCAAAAAAATTATCGTCATCCCCATCATCCAATCCATAGGGCTCTACTTCATCCGCCAACAAGTGAAGCAACACTTCCGAATCGATAGAGGAATACAAGTGCTTTCGTTTTTTATAGGTAATCTCATGGACCAGTTCTTTGTAGTTCGTCAAATTGCCATTGTGGGCCAATGCCATCCCCCGCGGGTGCCCAATCCAGACGGGTTGTGCATTCTCAATGCCATAACCGCCTGCTGTAGGGTAGCGTGTATGACCAATTCCTATGTTGCCCTGCAGGCCAGCGAGGATTTCTTTGCTAAAAACATCTCGCACCAATCCCAATCCTTGCTTGAGGTCAAACCGTTGTTGGCATGTCAAAATTCCTGCAGCATCTTGGCCTCGATGTTGCAAATTAATTAAACTGTCATATAACTCTTCTGCAACTCGATTTTGACTGTAAATCCCAACTATACCGCACATATTTGTCCTTCTATCCCATGCGCAGATGAATCAGAAAAAGGAAAGGATTGACCCACAATCATTTCATACAGTTGAATGTAGCGAGAGGACAAGGTTGTAACCAACTCTTCAGGAGCTTGTGGCAACACTTTGTCTGTATAGGGGTCACAATTGGCAACAAACCAAAGCCGCAAGAACTCTTTGTCAATATTTTCTGGCTCCTGTTGGCTTGCAATCCGCTCTGCATAAGAATGGGCAATCCAATAACGACTTGAATCGGGGGTATGAATTTCATCTACCAGTACGATGTTGCCTTCGTCATCGACACCCATTTCGTATTTGGTATCTACCAGAATCAATCCGTTTTTGGCTGCAACTTCAACACCATATTGATAGAGACGCAATGCAGCGAGAGAGGCAATACTCCACTCTTCCTGGGTCATAAGCCCTTCGGAAATAATTTCTTCTGCGCTAATAGGTCGATCGTGAAGGGTTTCTTTGGTAGTAGGCGTGAGAAGAGGAGTCTTTAGCTTTTGATTTTTTTGTAAGCCTTCCTCCAACGTGTGGCCACAGTACTGACGCACCCCTTGTTTGTAATGGCTCCACATGGAGGTATTGGTTGTGCCCGTGATGTAGCCCCTAACTACGAATTCCACAGGAAATACTCGGCATTTTTTGGCAATCGTCACATTGGGGTGAGGGATGGACAATACATGATTGGGGATGATATGTCGGGTTTTGTCAAACCACCAAGCGCTCGTTAAATTCAAGACTTGACCTTTGAAGGGGACGCTTGCCAGCACCCGATCAAAGGCACTTTGTCTGTCCGTAGTGATCAACACCAGCTGATCATCCGTTTCATAGGTATCTCGTACTTTGCCTCGATATTTTTTTCCGATTTTTAAATCGGTTTCTACTAAACAATGGGGCAGGGCTTGAATAATTTTTTCTTCATAATTCATAGTATTGACATACCTCAGATATAGGGTTCCACAAAATAGAGGATTGAATCACACGCTCTGTTGCATCGGAAAGAAGCTCAGGTTCCGTTTCGATTTGCCACAAGATGCTCCTCTCGATATGCAAGGGACCTTCTATGGCAAAATGTTTTTTTAGCACCTGCGCTTTGTGGAGACCCTGGAGATTTTCTTTGGGGCGAACCAAGAAGGATTTTTTTCGCATGGAGGCTGTCGGTGTAACGAGTCGCTCTTTCTTGTCGTTATATAAAACCCCACTCTCCATAATCTGCGAAAGAATTTCGGGGGATTCACAAGAAATCTCCCACTGCACCCGTCGGGTCAACTGAATGGGAATGCCCATGTTTTGAAATGTCTTTTCAATGGTGAAAGCCTGATTGTCTGTGATGACCAAGGCAACAAATTGTTCTACAACGCCTGGTTTTTTGATGTAGTGCGCGAGGGCAGGCGATACTTGCACAGGTTGTGAAATAGCCACAGGTTTTGTCATCTTGCTGCCACTCTCGATGTACTCACGCATGGATTGAAAAAGACAATCTCCGTTTGGCGTGCGCTCCGGGTGAGGCATGATGGCCATCACATTGCCAGCTTGGTTGCACAGAGCCGCAATATTGTGAGTGGATCCATTTGGGTTCGTCGGAAACTCATTTCCTACATGCCCTTTTGTGTCGCAGTACTGCAGCGTAGGCAAGGCGCCATTCTCAATATAGGCAAGTACAGAATCGGGGAGTAAGAAACGCCCTTCTGCATGGGCCGTGGGCAAGGTCAGGATAAAATCTTTATCGAAGCATCGAGTAAAAGCAGTGGGTTGGTTTTGAGAAAAGGGTTTGATGTGCACCCACGCATTGTAAAAACCGGTTCCGATTACTTGGCCTTGTTGAATGCGCTTGTTATCGGTGAGGGCAATGCTGGGAAACGGTGCACCGGGAACGAGGCCGCTTTCCACCAGGATTTGGGCCCCATTGCAAATACCCAATATGGGTTTTCCCAGTTGGCTTTGCACTTTGAGAGCTTCGAGGATGGGCAAGTGTGCAGCGACGACGCCTGCACGTCCTCGATCTTCGTAGGAAAAGCCCCCGACCAAAATGAAGCCTTGAAAGTCATCCCAGTTTTCGGTCGGTGCATTCCACAACACTTCTACCGAGATCATACCTGCGCGTTGCACCGCAAGCATGGTTTCTCTTTCACAGTTGGAGCCTGGAAATACAAGAATGGCGATTTTCATGTTACCTTCAATCCTGTGGGGACACCCGATGCGAGTGTCCCCGAGCTAGTTGTAACTTCTGTCATCCCAAGGTCCCGAAGGGACCGTATGGGATCCCAGCGTTTTTATCGAGATCCCATACGGCTGCTACGCAGCCTTGGGATGACAGGGGACACCCGATGCGAGTGTCCCCGAGCTAGTTGTAACTTCTGTCATCCCAAGGTCCCGAAGGGACCGTATGGGATCCCAGCGTTTTTATCGAGATCCCATACGGCTGCTACGCAGCCTTGGGATGACAGGGGCAGGGGACACTCGCATCGGGTGCCCCCTGCCCCTGCCTTCGGGGACACTCGCATCGGGTGTCCCCTGCCCCTGCCTTCGGGGACACTCGCATCGGGTGTCCCCTGCCTTACTCTGTTATAGGATCCTTACCTCTTTTTGATGGCTCGCTACCACTTGTCCAATCTCATACACCTTAAACTCAGCAAAAGAAGCGAGGCTCTCTTTCAACTGCTCTGCCATCTCGGGAGAGGCAATCATCACGAGGCCGATTCCCATGTTAAAAGTTTGATAGAGGCTATGTAGATTGAGATCCCCTAAGTGCCGAAGCACGTCAAACAGAGGCGCGATAGGCCATGTTCCCTGCGTAATCTCGACTGCACAATTGCCGGGTAAAATACGGGGGATGTTGTGAATAAATCCACCACCTGTGATGTGAGCCATGCCTTTGATTTCTAATTTATTTTGGAGGCACTTCAATACCGGTTTTGTGTAATTGATATGGGGGGCTAACAAAATTTCACCCACGGTGGCTTCGAGCTCTGGATGCCAACTGTCGACTTGCAAACCCGCTACTTCGAAGAATAACTTGCGAGCTAGCGAATATCCGTTGGTGTGCATCCCACTGGAAGAAAGACCCAGCACCACATCTCCCGGCACAATGCTTGCACCTGAGATGATTTGGTCCTTCTCTACAATCCCCGTGACCACACCCACCAAATCATATTCACCAGGTAAATAGGTCCCTGGCATTTCGGCCGTTTCACCTCCAATAAGGGAAATGCCATTTTCTAAGCATGCCTGGGAGATCCCACTAATAATTTGTTCCACAACATCTGGATTTAATTTGTCGTTGGCAAGATAATCCAACAGGGTGAGTGGAGTCGCACCCATGGCAACGATATCGTTTGCAGTGGCACTCACCAAGTCGATGCCGATGGTATCGAATTTGCCCATCATGCGAGCTACTTTAATTTTCGTGCCTACACCATCGATACTCTGCACCAACACAGGATGATCGTAGGGAGCGAATGCGGCTTTGATGTCATAAATTGCACCAAACCCACCGATTGGCGTGAGTACCCGGGGTGAAAAGGTTTTCTCTGCCAGGGTTTTGATTCTGCGAACAGCTTCATTGCCTGCTTCCACATCCACGCCTGCTGCTTTGTAATCTATGACTGTCATATCAATTTACTCCGTAATCCAAGTTCCCAAGCTTGTTTAGCTTCATGGATGGGAAGGTTGATGACACCTTCCATGCACAAGGTGGGGGTGGAGGTTGTGTGACCGATTTGCCAAAACTGAACACCACGGGATTGAAGCAACGCAGAGAGTGTTTGCAGATGTGCGGGATCTACTTCTAGAACAAATCCTCCGCTTTCACTGAACAATTTTTTCTCTATCGAGAAGGAAAAAGGCAGGTGAATGTCGACGCCGATTTGGTTTTTAAAACTCATCTCTGCGAGGGCCACTGCGATACCCCCATCGGAAATATCGTGGGCTGCTGCCACCAGCCCCTGCTGGATGGCTTCGGCTACGGTATGAATTTCAGCACCTAAGTTGAGGAGGTCCGGTTTGGGTACCTGTGCACCCAATTCTCCGTGGAGTTGGTAATACACACTGCCGCCGCACTCGTCTTTTCGAGCTCCGATCAAGAGCAGAGGGTTTCCTGCTTTTTTGAAGGCAGAGGAGACAGATTTTGTTGCATCGGGTAGATTTCCTAGGCATGCAATCATGGGACTCGGTGGAATTGCATTGCCATTGGATTCGTTGTACAGGGAGACATTGCCTGAAATGATAGGCAAGGACGCTTGCGCATCTCCTTGCAGCCCCACTGCACGACACGCATCCACGATGCCGCGAATGGATTCGGCAAATTCCCACATATGTTCCGGATTTTCAGGATTACCAAAACAAAGGCAATCCGTAATGGCTTGGGGGGTTGCACCGGTAGCTGCCACATTGCGAGCAGATTCTACTACGGCATTCACGGCACCCCAGTAGGCGTCGATTTTGTTGTAGCGAGGGTTTTGATCCAAGGACAATGCAATGCCGGTACGTCGAATTTCCTCTGGGAATTTTTCTTCGTTAAATGGCGTGAGCACCCCTGCGTCGGCTTCTCCCGCCTCCATATGGGTACGACCCTGTACCTGCTTGTCATATCGCTCAAGAACCGGAGCGCGTGAGGCGATGTTTTCGTGGGACAACAATTGTAGCAACGTCTCGTTGAGATTCGCACTTGGGAGAGACTGTGGTTCTGCGAGAGTTTTCACAAGAGGACTCACGGGACGATCGTATCGAATCCCTTGGGTGATGTCGGAGGCTTTTGCTTCCACCAAGATCGCATTTTTATATCGAACTACATATTGTCCATCGGTACGAATTTTTCCGATCACTGCAGCTTGGGCATGAGAGGCAATCTCAGGCAAGGTAAATTGATCGTTGTAGTGGGTCAGAATCATGTCAACCAAGTGAGGAGGGACCACCCACATAAAGCGCTCTTGGGTTTCGGAGCAAAGGAGGACGTGAGGGGGGAGATCTTGCATGCTCGTAGGGACCTGCTCGAGGTCAATTTCTGCACCATACCCCCCGGCGTCTGCAAGCTCGACGGTAGCACAAGCGATACCACCAGCGCCTAGGTCTTTGAATCCCACTTCATCGATCATCTGCATCTGTTTTAGCTTTTCAAACAGGGCGTAATTGGCTTTCAATAAATGGCGTTTCAAGAATGCATCTGGCTCTTGAATCGCCCCTTTGTTTTGGGTTTCATTTTCTTCCAACAGAGAAGCCGATGCAAAACTCGCACCACCGAATCCGCTATTGTCAGTGCCTTTGCCTACGAGAATGTAGACATAGTCCTTCGCATCTTTGGGGGCGAAGGAATGGATGACATGGTCTTCGCGTACAATCCCCAGGGTGACAACGGTGACCAAGCAGTTGTCGTTGTACGATTCATCGTAGTAGAGGTCCCCTGCGATATTCGCGATGCCAACGGGATTTCCATATCCGCTGATACCGGATACAACGCCGTCGTGAATCCACTGGGTTTTTTGACGGTGAATGTCTCCAAAGCGAAGGCCATCGGCAAAGGCGATGACTTCAGCGCCCATGCAACACACATCCCGCAAATTGCCACCCACACCCGTAGCCGCGCCTTCGTATGGAACCAGCTGAGAAGGGTGATTATGGGATTCGTGGCTGATCACAATACCGTATCGAAGCCCATCATTATCTATGGCGACGGATACAATTCCTGCATCTTCTTTCGGACCCAAGATGACCTGAGGGCCTTTTGTCACCAAGGTATCGAGAAATTTTCTCGTACTTTTGTAGGAGCAGTGCTCAGATCCTTGGATGGACCACAGAACGGCTTCAGCGAGGGTTACGGGGCGTTTTAGAATGTCGAATTGGATTTTTTTGGCTTCGTCGGGCGTTAAGGAAAGGGCGTGTTGTTTCAAAACGGCGCAGATTTCTGCGTGATCTAAGCCACCGAAGTCCAACACATCGTTCTTATACTGAACCACACTTGTCTCCCTTCAGAATAAAATTGGCCACAAGATAGCAGGAGTTTTTATGCTTGTCTTAATTTTTGTTTTTTATTTTTATGGGATCGCTGCGGATTGGAGTAAGGGCGCTCACCTTTGGGGCTTGCTTTTCTATTCAATGCATTGTGATAGATAGAGAATTCGAACGAATAAAAAGAAAGAATAAAAAAGTGAAAAAACTAAAGGCGATAGCCGCAGATCTAAAACTATCTCATACCTTATTCGCACTGCCATTCGCCCTATCAGGTCTGGTACTCGGAGGGGTGCAGCTCCAGTCTTTAACCCTGTTAGCTTTTGGCAAACTTCTCTTGTGCATGTTCACCGCACGGTCCTTCGCCATGGGAATGAATCGATGGCTCGATCGCACTCTCGATGCCCAAAATCCCCGTACCGATTCGCGAGCCATTCCTTCTAGGCAACTCAAAGCAGGAGAAATGCTGAGCTGGAGCTGTCTCTTTGGCCTCGGATTTGTTCTCGCGGCTTTTACATTCAACCGCACCACCGGACTGTGCAGCCCTGTGGTTTTGGCAATCCTCGCCGGCTACTCCCTCATGAAGCGCTATACCTGGGGCACTCATTGGTACCTCGGGGCCTGTCTTGGGCTGGCACCCATCGCTGCCAACATTGCCCTGCAGGGGCATGTTCCCAGCAGTGTGCTACTCCTCGGCCTTGCCATCACCATGTGGACCGCAGGGTTTGATATCCTCTATGCCACCCAAGATGTGGCTTTCGATACGCGCATGAAACTGTACAGCGTACCCGTTCGCTTTGGACTTGCGCGATCCTGGTGGATCAGCGCTGGATGTTTTGCCTGCATGATTCTGCTACTGCTTCAAATCGGGCGAAGCGCTCCAGTAGGCTCTCTCTATTACATCGGTGTCTTCGGCGTAGCGGGGATGTTGATTTATGAACTGGGGCTGGTACGCGACCTCGCTAAAAATCGTGCTTCCATGAAATTGGATCGCGCCTTCTTCACTGTAAATGGCTGGGTCAGTGTTTGTTTCTATATCTGTGTGCAGCTCGATTCTCTGCTGCAGTAAGAGGAAGGAGACTGGGAGATTGGGTCCAGGAAGGAGACTGGGAGATCGGGTCCACCTACCGAATTAAGGCAGAGGGGATTCCCCCTCTGCCTTAATTCGGTAGGTGGACCCGATCTCTGAAATCACACCCAAAGGCCTGCCGCCCTGTGAATTTTTTCTAATCAGATCAATGTCCGCAGGATCCAACTTTTGGGTAAGAAATTCTTGCCAGTTCGGATGTCGTTCTACCATAAACCCCACATCAAGTAGGGGATCTATTTTTTGAAAGAGATGGGCTTGAGCACTGCTCCATTTATACGCCTCAGGGCACTTGCATAAGTTTGCTCTTACCGGATTTAGTTCTATGTATCGCACACATTTATCCAAATAATCATCATCCATAGGAGCAGAAAAAAAACGGCCCTGCCAAAGGTGGCCTTTCCAATTCATACGCAAATTTATTTGTTTGGTGTAACTCTTATGCACCTCTCCAATGGCTAAGCTAAGAGAGCTTTCAGAGGAAGGGACAACAACGAGATGTACATGATTGGGCATTAAACAATACGCCAAGAGAGTCACTTCGTACTTTTTGCAAGATTTCTGCAAAAGATCGCAATATAGCTGATAATCAGCCTCACAAAAAAAGGTAGATTGCTTTCTATTCCCACGCTGTGTGACGTGGTGGGGTACGTTAGGAATAACAATGCGAGGTAGTTTTGGCATAATACAAAGATAAATAACAAAGATAAATGAATGTCGCACAGTGACTTTTTAATGAAAGAACAGAAAACAGGGAGATTGGAGATTGGGTCCACCTACCGAATTATGGGAGCGGGGGGTTCCCCCGCTCCCATAATTCGGTAGGTGGACCCAATCTCTCAGAAAAAACCGCACCCCCGCGAAAATAAAACAACAGGGGGTGGGGGCCCCTGCTGCTGGCGCGGAAAATGAAGAGCCCCTTTGAGTAAATGACATCATAATTCCCCACATTTTCTACATTGCAAAAATCGATCCAACTCCACTAAAGTAGTACCTATCAACATCTTCCTATTTTTCAATTTGTCTGGGTTATTTTTGTATAGAGGGCGCTATGCGAGTCGCTCCGTTTTTACATTGGATGCACCAGCTCCTTCTTGGCACGTGCATCGTATTTGCTCAAGCCCCTCTGCACGCCACAGAAATCGATTGGCTGGCAATAGGCGATGCGCGGGGATTTATTGCCCCCTGTGGATGTGACCCCCACACCGATTTAGGTGGGATCAAACGCATTGCCACCTTGCTCCACCGAGAACACCTCACCCATCCTGCTGCATTGATCTTACACCTTGGCAATTCGATCTCTCTGCTCCCAGAAGATGCCCGAAAAAATACATTCATTCAAAAAGCCCTGGCTGAACTCCCCCTCACCGCCTCCCTCTACAATGAAGGGGAACTCTTGCACCCAGAGGGGTTGGCAGATCTTCCCTACGTATTAAGCAACGCAAAGAAAAAAGGCGTATATCAATCCATGCGCCGCGTAAGCACGTACGAGATTTGGGGATTTACATGGGCAGAAAGCATTGAATCTCAGGTCGAAACATGGGCCCAATTTGAATCTGCGCACCATTCGGAGTGGGAAAAAACAGATCCTGCAATCCAACGCATCCTCTTATTCTCCGGCCCTACTTCTATGCTACAAGCGGCAAGCCATCATCCGTGGGCCCTCATTGTAAGTGCAAATACAAATAAATATGGAGATGCAATCGGGGATGAAGAACGAAAAGATCCAGCTCGTCTGGTGCGGTTGGATCATCCCTTTGTGCGAATGGTACCTCTTGCGGGACAAGGCGTTCTCCGGGGTGGAAGTTTAACACTGAGCGACACCCCTTCTCTAGCTTCTCTCTTACAACCTGATGCATCTACACAAATCAAAAACACCCCACGATCCCCTCTCGAAAGAATCGAGATCACGTGGCTCGATACCCAATATGAAGAAGCTTCCCCTGCAGCGGCTCTATTTGCTCAGTATGAAAAAGAAGAGGCAGAGTTTTTTGAACAACAACGAGAAAAGAAAAAGCGCGAGCAAGCTGAAAGCCCATTTGCAGGATCTGCAGCTTGCAAAGGATGTCATGCAAGCGCATACGGCATCTGGGAGCATTCCAAGCATGCCCACGCCTATGGGACCTTACAGGACAAAAACAAACACCACATCTCCGAATGCGTTGGATGTCATGTGGTGGGATTTTCAAAACCAGGGGGATTTATCTCTGCGGAAGACACTCCGCATTTAGCAGGGGTACAATGTGAAAATTGCCATGGGCCCCGAAAAGCCCACAGCATGAATCCCACTCTAAAAGGGGAGGCAGCAACGCCTTGCGTCGCCTGCCATAAGCAACCTCACTCCCCCGCCTTTTCTGAATCTACCTACTGGGAGAAGATTCATCATGGAAGATAGCTGAGATCCCATACGGCTGCTACGCAGCCTTGGGATGACGGAAATGGCGCCCCCTTTCCAGCTACTTACCACCTTCTTCATATTCAGCATCGACCACATCGTCCTTCGGTGCTTTCTTGTCCTCAGAAGTTGGACCGGCATGGCCATCAGTTCCACCACCCTGTCCACCTTGCTTATAGACTTGCTCCGTGAGCTTATGGAGCTTGGCTTCGAATTCAGTTTTGGCTGCCTTCAATACCTCCGCATCCTCACTCGTCAACTTGGACTTTGCAGTCTGCATCGCAGATTCAACTTCAGCGACGAGGTCAGCTTGTAGCTTATCCTTGTTGTCTCGCAACAGTTTTTCTGCCTGGTACACCAGAGAGTCCAACTGGTTGTGAGCCTCTACCTTTTCACGCAACTTGCGGTCAGCCTCTACGTTGGCTTCGCCCTCTTTTACCATGCGCTTAATTTCATCTTCTGACAGCTTGGTCTCTGCTGTGATGACAATCTTCTGCTCTTTGCCTGTACCCATATCCTTGGCAGAAGCAGCTACGATCCCGTTGGCATCGATATCGAAGGTAACTTCAATCTGCGGCACACCCCTTGGAGCCGGTGGGATGTCCACAAGGCTAAAGCGTCCGAGTTGTCGATTGCTCGCAGCCATTTCACGTTCCCCTTGCAGCACAACAATTTCCACAGAGGTTTGGTTGTCAGCTGCAGTCGAGAAAATCTGACTCTTTCGCGTCGGAATCGTGGTGTTGCGATCGATGAGCTTGGTCATGATGCCCCCTTGGGTTTCAATTCCCAAAGACAACGGGGTTACATCAAGCAACAAGACATCCTTTACATCCCCAGCCAAAATTCCAGCTTGGATGGCAGCACCGACGGAAACCACTTCGTCTGGGTTTACAGATCGGTTGGGCTCTTTGCCAAAAAATTCTTTTACTTTTTTCTGTACCAAGGGCACACGGGTCGATCCACCGACGAGCAAGACCTCGTCGATCTCTTCCATCTTTACCCCAGAGTCCTTGATGACCTGACGGCACGGAGCCAAGGTCTTCTCTACGATGTCCATGATCAACTTCTCAAAGGTAGCCCGTGTCAACGTAAGGGTTAAATGCTTGGGCCCTGTTTGATCTGCCGTTAAGAAAGGCAGGTTGATTTCGGTTTGTACGGAAGAAGACAACTCGATCTTTGCCTTTTCTGCTGCTTCTTTCAGACGTTGAAGGGCCATTGGGTCCTTGGAAACATCGATCCCACTTTCATTCTTAAAAGTATCGATCAAATTTTGGATCAACAACTCATCCAAGTTGTCACCACCCAAGTGAGTGTCTCCGTTGGTAGCCAATACTTCCACCACATTCTCACCGACTTCGAGCAAGGATACGTCGAAGGTACCGCCCCCGAAATCGTACACGATAATCTTGTGATTTTGCTTCTTGTCAGAGCCGTAAGCCAAGGCAGCTGCAGTGGGCTCAGCTACGATACGCTTTACATCCAATCCAGCAATTTTTCCTGCGTCTTTGGTGGCTTGGCGCTGAGAGTCATTGAAGTAAGCCGGTACGGTGATTACCGCTTCGGTTACAGACTCTCCCAAATAATCTTCTGCGGCCTGCTTGAGTTTGCCCAAGATTTTTGCAGAAACTTCAATGGGAGACATCTCTTTGCCTGCAACTTCGAATACACAGGCACCGCCTTTTCCTGCTTTTACAATGTAGGGCATGCGCTTTGACTCGTCTTCGCGCTCAGAGAACTTGCACCCAACAAATCGCTTTGCAGAAAAAATCGTGTTTCTTGGGTTGGTTACCGCTTGTCGGCGAGCGGAAGCGCCCACCAAAACTTCTCCGTCTTTCGTGACTGCCACAACGCTAGGTGTTGTGCGTTGCCCTTCTGCGTTGGCAATAATCACGGGCTTTCCGTGTTCCATAACGGAAACCACAGAGTTGGTGGTGCCTAAGTCAATTCCGATGATGCGACTCTTACTCATATGCGACTCCTCAAGTGTTTATTATTATTAGTATTTATAAAATCCGCGCAACCGTCAGGACTCGTTGTCCCCAAGATAAGTCTGGATTTGCAGCTGTCAACCGCTCTTTTCTTTATTTTTCTTGTTTGGAGCTGACTTTGAGTGAGATCCCATACGGCCTACGGCCTTGGGATGACGAAGAGCAAGCGCCTCCGTCATCCCAAAGATCCGGTCGAGGAAGCGCCTCCGTCATCCCAAAGATCCGGTCGAGGAAGCGCCTCCGTCATCCCATACGGTCCAAAAGATCGGGTCCACCTACCGAATTAAAGCAGAGGGGGAATCCCCCTCTGCTTTAATTCGGTAGGTGGACCCGATCTCTATGGGATCTCCGAATTCGGTAGGTGGACCCGATCTCTCCGGTATGGAGCTGACTTTGAGTGAGATCCCATACGGCCTACGGCCTTGGGATGACGGAGGAGATCGGGGGAAAGCACTCCAAGAGAGCCCCGCACCAAGCGGTCTCTCGAAACCATTCCTGCGGAGCGAGGGTGAGAACCTGAGCATCGGACAAGGTCAACACCCCAGTATCTAAAGCCTGTTGCACCCAGGGAGTTGGCACGAAGGCCCGCTGGGGTTTCTCCAGAATGAGGGAAAGATTGACACCATAGTGAGAGCGCAAAGCAGCCCCCACGTATTCCAACAGCCACGACTCCCCATCCCGTTGGGTTTCCATCACCAGATCCGGTTGAATCTGTGCAAGAGCAGAGCCAGAAAAAAGCGGAGAGGGCATGGAGAGAAAAGCTCGCAAGCCTTTCGGATACTGATACCGAATGCCCCAAGGGGTGCCATCGGGAATATAGCCCCAGGCCCCAGCTCCCAAGGCAATGTACGGCACATCTTGCCAGTAGAGCGCGTTGTGACGAGCTGCAAATCCCGGTCGGTACCAGTTGGATACCTCCTCCTGAAGATAGCCCTTGGTAGCCAAGAAAGACTGAGCGGCCTCATAGAACTCCGCTTGGGATTCCTCCTCGGGGCTTTGAATCAGCTTGCGCTCATGGGCCCGTCCGATGGGCGTTTGGGGGGCATAAGTCAAATTGTATAAGCTCAAGTGAGTAGGGGAAAAGGCAACCGCTGCCTCGAGGTCTCGCTTCCAATCCTCCAGACTCTGCCCAGGCCAACTGTAGATCAAATCTAAGTTGTAGGAAGAAAAAGCCTTGGGCAACAAGGAGAGGGTGCTCTGCAATTGAGCCGGGGTATGATCTCGGGTGAGGAACCGAAGGCCCTTCTCCTCAAAGGTTTGCACCCCCACTGAGACCCGATTGATACCCAGCTTTTGCCAACCTGCAAGGGCTTCAGGCGTGAGGTTCTTGGGATTGGCCTCCAGGGTAATCTCCGCATCGGGCATCAAGTACGGGGCCAGCATAGTAAACAAGGTCTCGTACTCCCGCACAAAAAGTCCGGGCGTGCCTCCCCCAAAGTACAGGGAGGTAAACCGAACCCCTCGTGGCACTGCGACGTGGGTCAACCACTCTGCAAGATGCTGATGCAACACCGAAAAATACTGAGCGACGGTTGCGTCGTCCCATCGTGCGGTCTTGGCAAAGTCACAGTAGTGGCAAAGCTCACTGCAAAAGGGGATATGAATGTAGAGCCCCCACAGGGGAGGCGATTGGGTCGTATGCATAGAGGAGAGGTGTATCAGTGTTTTGCAGCTGCTGCAGCATTATCTTGCGCAAGGAGGGAATCGAGCACCCCAGATCGAAGGGCAATCTGCGTATTGATCTCATCAAGAGTAGCGTCGACACTCCCCATGGCTTGGGCATATCCGGAGAGCCCATTGCTTGTGTCTCCAGCGAGGCCGAAGACGTTCAACGAACCCAACACCGCAATGATGATACCTCCAAGCGCAAGAATACCCCCTACCCACTTCATGGCAGTGCCCCCTGTATTCTTTACCCTTGCTCCTGGCTCACCCGCCTTCTTAAAGAAATTATTTGTAGCATTGGTGGCCTTAGCTCTCATTGAGCTCTCGCCACCCTTAGTACCTGGTTGAGTCTTTTCTGCCACGTCCCCAACAGGGGCAGGGCCCGCGAAGATATCTGCGAATTTCTGTCTTTCCGCTTTTGTCAGAGGGGCTGCTTTTACAACTTTCTGCATCGCATCTACCCGCTTTTCCGGCGTTATTGGATCCGTGGGTGTTGCCTTCGCCACCGCTTCTTGCGCCTTTGCCAAGTCCCCAGGAGTGTACGATCCCGGAGCTTTTTTTAATGCAGCAACTCTCTCAGGCCCTAAAGCCGTCCTAACCTCTTTTATTTTAGTTAAATCACCAACATTAACTAAATCGGCTGGTAATGTCGCTGACAGCAGCACAAGCTTTTTAAACGCCAATTTTGTATTATTTATCCGATACTTATGGAGTAGCTTTTGAGGCCCCCCAAAAAGAATCGCAACCCCCAGCACCGCCATCAAGGTACCGGCAAATATAGTGCCACCACGGGTAGCTGCATTGGGGCCGCCTCCCGATTCCACTACTTCGGTAGCCGTAGAAACACAAATCCCTTGGGCTTGATCCCAAATAGTCCCAGAGTCAGAGGCACATCGCAAAATACACGCACTACTCGCATTGTCCCACGATTGATCCTCATGACAAGAGTCCGACCCCACAAAGGAAGTTTGATTCGTTGTATCCAGACTTGGATTTGAATGCGTAGCAGGATTCGTTGCCGTTTGGGAGATCGGCTTTGTATTGGTCCCCGCATTTGTCTTGGTCTGAGTGCCAAGGGCGCCTCCACAAGCAGCCAACGAATCGGTAGTTGCCAAGGCAAGCTCTGTAGAATCCGGATCCGAGGTTGCCAAATCATCAGCCTCCTCGGCAAGCGCATCTGAATTGGCTGCAGCTAAGGCCAGCTGATAGGGGCCAATACCCGCAAATGTTTTTGCCATGCTATTCAAATACTCGGTGGATTTGCTTACCAAGGCAGGATCTGCGGGGCCCGCACTCGAGCTTGTACCCCCAGCAAGAGCCAGAGGAGAAGTCACATCCGGAACAGAAGCAGGGGCCTTGGCAAGAGGCACAGAAGCGTTAAACATTTGTTGCCCCACCGCTACGAATTGTGTTTGCAACGTATAGAGCTCATCCAAAATCGAGGCGTATTTTCCATTGTTACTACTGAAATTAGTTGGGAGCTTAAAAATAAAGGTTTTCCCTGCTTCACAAGAAAGAGAATTGGGATCTATCGTTTGGTTATTTTGATGCAATATGGCATCGCGCTGTTGAGATACACAGGACTGCACGGTAAATTGTACGACTTGGCCTTCAAACTGTTGTAGAGAGGGAAGTGCCCCACACCCCAACGATATGGACCATTCCTGGTCAGTGGGATAACATCCCGCTGCGACATTAGACTGGGAGCAGGCCTTCCAACGGATTACATCTGCATCTTCATCCATATCACAATTCAACTGCAGCGGTTTGTACGCACTGCCGCTTTCACCAGTCAATTGTAATTCCGCATTTTGGGTAGACATCGTATGCGGCGCCACCAAAGGCAAGCTGCTATCTGGAAAGGTAATGCCTGCCAACCCTTGTGCACAGGCAGAACCATCAGTCGGAGCCGCTGGCTCTGAGCTGGAACTCGAAGCTTTCTTGCAGTGCAGCTGCAAGAAAGAGAGACTCAGACAAAGCAAAACCTGATAGAAGCGAGACGATCTATATTGCATACAAACATCCCAACTTTGTAAGTTACTTTTAGCCTCAGTACAATTCTACCCCATACATAAGAGATGTCACAAAGTTAGCGAGAGAAAAACATGCAAAGATCCTTGTGGGTTTTGTAAAAATCACCTATGAGCCTCTGAAGGAAAAAACTCCTTAAGAGGTCAAAAATGCAGAGAAAATTAGTTTTATGGGTGACAATTGGATGGATGTTTGGGCACACAAAAGGAAGTCTGGCCCACCCTCCCACCACCTGCAACATCCTAATCGATGGCATCTCTTGCCCAACCTTGACTCTCCCAGAACAAAAAGAGGTTAAACGGCTCTGCAAACAATCTAAAATCTCCATCAATTGTGGAGATGGGGTCTGCAAAAGCCCTAAAAATGACCTGAACTGTCCCTGCGACTGTCGAAAAGGAGAGAACCATCTCATCACCGAGGCCAAAACAGGCTCCTACAATGGGCGTACCTTTTGCCCCCAAGAACAAATCGTTAAACACGCATACAGTGAAGCCGATATCATCCGTCTGATTGGGGAAGCCCGAGAGCAGAATCTCCACGTAAAAGCAGTCGGGGCCTCTCACACCGACAATGCAGCCATCTGTACGTCGGGTATGGTGGTTGCAACCAACAAGATGAAGAAAATTCTTGGCATCCACACCAAACCCGATGGCACTCGCGTCGTACGAGCCCAAGCGGGCGTTACCATTGGGGAGCTCGGTCGATGGTTGCACGATCATAACTATGTAAACGGGTATGGCATCGTGGGCTATCATTTGGTCACCCTCGCAGGCGTATTGGGGACCGGAGCTCACGGCAGCGCCGTCAAGCACTCCTCCCTTCTTTCTGACGAGGTCTATACCATCCGTATGGTCCTGGCAGATGGAACCGTTTCTGAATTCTCTCGTGCCACAACAGGCAAAACCGATCCTCAACTGTGGAATGCTTTACGGGTGAACCTCGGTATGTTTGGGATCACATCAGAAGTTGAAATTGCGGTTCAAGATGACTTCTTGGTGCATATGGTAACGGAATCCCACCCCGATGACAATCTGTACAAACAAGATGGACTATGGAATCTCATTCGAAAATGTGACGTGGCAAACGTAAGCTATTTTCCACCTCGAAAATCTTCTCATTTCTTTGAAAAAAACCACCACGGAAAAGCCATCATCAACTGCGGCACTAGCATCTATAAACGCGCAGATGAATCATGGGGGGATTTTGAAAAAAAGGCAGACCCAGGCGGGCAATTCATACTTCATGCACCGCATGTAGGCAATTTCTTTTGGGGCATTTATCTCAATCGACTGCACAAATCTGCCTGCGATAACAGCTATGCCTGCACCATGGAATCCTTGCGTCGAAGTCAATTGGTGGATTCACCTCCGTACATTCGGCATAAAAGTGCCACCGACGAGACCTGGTTCCATCGCCCCAAAGGCATCACTGGATTTGCCTATTTCATGCAAAACAGCACAGGCAGTGAACGCGGGATGCAATTTCGGCAAACGGACTGGGAAGTTGCCATTCCCATGCGTCATTGGGCCAAAGCATTTCAACTTTTGCGAGATTACATGACCGAAACCCAGCCGGATGGCACGCCTAAATTTTGCCTCCCGCTCATGGGGGTCTACATTCGATTCTCCCTCGTGACCGATGCATTGATGTCCCACGGAAGCGTGGGGGGTGATTTTAAACTGGGTGAACCTGTGATGTTTATGGAAATTCCCGAATTCATTCCTTCATTTGATATTAAAGCCCCCGAAGATCAAAAATTGGCTGCCTTAATTCTCACGCAGCATGAATCCCACTACCGAGGTTATGTGGAAATGATGCTTAAAAATGTAGATGCACGGGTTCATTGGGCTAAAAATCGACCTGAATTGTTCCAACTTCAACAAAAAACCAATCCAGTTCGCAAAGCACAAATCGAAGATTTCAATAAACAAATTATTCGATTGGATCCTACCGGGGTTTTCCTAAATGACTTTATGAGCGAATTGGGCATTCGTTATCCTTCCTCCATGCAAAAGCAATCCCAGCAAAAGCAAAAAGGAGAGCCTCTGAAAATTAAAGTACGAGAAGCCTCCAAAGCAGAATAAAAGGGGACACCCCGTTGGGGTGTCCCCGAAAGGGATTGGGGACAGCTACCCATCTTTCTTATTGTCCCCAATCCCATCTCATTCCCATTCGTCAAAAACCCAAAAACTTGAAAAATAAGCGCCCGCCCGCTAAAATAAAAAAAAGACCAAAAAAATAGGCGTAAGCAAAATGAAGTACCTACGAACGTTTTTCTACCCAGTTACATTGGGCGTAGTAGGGGCCACCCTGCTCACTATGGGGTTTCTGCAACGATGGGCTGCAACAAAACAACAAGAAAAACAAGCGTTGGTTGCTCAAATTGCCCACAGCATCACTGACACCCAACTTCAACTCAGCAATCGACTTGCCAGTTTATATGCGCAATCCTCCCTTGCAGAAAGTTTTGCCTCCCAAGAAAAGCATGCCCTTGAAAAACTCATTGCTGATGCTGTTTCTCCGGGAGAATTGGATAAAATTGGTGTTTTCACCTCCAACTGCCAACCCTTTCTGTCAACCTCGCTTTCTTGCATCCCCAACGCACCCGCAACTTTTCGTTGGGCTTGGAGCGAAGAAGGTAAAGCTACCGTCACACTACAACGAAAAATTCAAGGGACAAGCAATGGGTGGTTGGTGGGACAAGTGGAACTCAGCCCTCGCTGGCAGCACATGCAATCCCTTTCAGACAAACAGTTACAATCTATACATGCACATCTCGGCATAGGAGCTGCAAGAGAAGAAAGTCTTCTATCTATCGGAAACGGTGGCATTGGGCTCTGGGTCACTCCCTCCATTGGGGATAAACTTTCAAGATTGTGGGTCACCAGCCACATCGATGCACCTGCCACCGGCATTCTCCTTCTCTTGTTTGTCTTACTCTTGGTAAAAATGAGTATTCGTTTTCGAAAAGAACAAAATCGACTCCGACAATTGCGAGGGCAATTCTTCCAATGGTGTCTTCACCTCGAACAAAACCCAAATACGCCATGGAAACTACCGCAAGCCATGCGAAATTGGAATCTTCGAGAGAAAATCCAAATTGAACAATCCGTGCGCTCCATCGGTATTGCTATGCAAGTGAATCATGAAAACATCGGAAAACTTATCGAACGCTGTGCCTCCCTGCACAAAGAACTGGCTCAAACCAAACTCGCATTGGAAAAGCGTAATATCCAACAAAAGCTACATGCCCAACACGTAGCCCTTTCTCATCAAGTACACGCATGTACTCTGCCTATCATGGAACGACTTGCAAGCTATGAAACAGCCAATCAAATCTTGCAAGAACGGATGGAGAAGGTCCTGAAAGAGGAGGCTGAGCCTCTTGTCAAAATCATCTCTTTTTGGAACCATTCGGTTCATAAATACGGTGCGCGAAAATTCGTTCGAATTTTGGACGAATCCCCCAGTGAAACTGATCCCAACCGCACCCTCCTAGAATCTCAACTCCTCCTCTTGCAAAAATCAAGCAACCAGGTCACCAAAGTCATCCTTCAATTTTTGTTAAACAAAAAGAAAATTCCGAACTTTGGAGCCACGGCACAATCTACACTTGCATACTGGTACAGCCTCTCCCTCTCCGGCCGCATTCCCCAGGAACAAGAAATGCCTGCGACACATAGTGAAGCCCTCTCTCTTGCCCTCTTATTGCTCAAGCAACACGGAGAGGCGCGCTCTATTCAGATTGTCAATCACGCAAAAGAAGAGGTGATCGCACCCCAAATTCCCGGGTTTGTGTGGGTAGCCGCTTTGTTCTATGCACTGGAAGCGCTCATGCAGCTTGCCAAACCCGGGGAGAAGGCCTCTGTTTTGTTTAATAAAAAAGAAGGGGAAGAAAAACACCACCTCTTATTTTCCATTATGGATTATCAGCTGACCACCGGGCAGGAAAGACAACAAAAAGTAGAACCTTCACTCAAAAAAATGAACGCACTGCTCGCCCCTTTTGGCATCTCCTGTCACCTGATGCAAACTCTCGCAGGTATGTGCTCTCTATCTTTTAGCTGGCCACGGGAACAACTATCGGCCCAAGCTCTTTTTGACAAACCCACAACTGACACCCCCCAAACAGAAAATTTTTCTGGGTAACCATGGGGATCTGGTTCTTTTGTAACAACCGAGACAACTGATCAGGCGAATAGAACGAGGCTACGCTCATGGGTAAATACCGATAGGCCGATGCATCGCTAAAAAGACCTCCTACCCGAGGCAAAATTCGATGGAAATAAAACTCAAAGAAACGAGACAATGCCCCCTGCGGGGTAAAAAATTCTAAAATCAATAAGGTGCCTTTTGGGCGCAATACCCGACGGAATTCTGCAAGGGCTTTTTCCTTGTCAATCACATTGCGCAATCCAAAAGAAATGCTCAGACAATCCACACTTGCATCTGCAAAAGGAAGTGATTCTGCACTGGCTTGTAAAAAAGTAGGCATCGATCCGATGGTCGTCTCCAAATCCAATTTCTTGCGAGCCAACACGAGCATGTTCTCCGAAATGTCCACACCCACCCAGTTTGCATATTCAGCATGACACGCCTGTACGGCAACCAATACATCCCCCGTACCTGTGGCCACATCCACATAGGTACCCCCTGCGCAGGTAGGTACTTGTGCAGCAAGCGCTTGACGCCAGCGCACATCCTGTCGAAGGCTCAGGAGCCGATTAAGAAAATCGTAGTTGGGGGCAATGGTATTAAACATCTGCTGAATGTCAGATTCTGTATGACTCAAGATTCTTCTCCATAGGATATGTGATGCATACGCGTTTCTAGATCTGAGGAAGCGAAAAGGTAAGAGTCTCCAAAATACTGCCCGGGTGTGAGCACCCCTTGGTGAGAGGCAACGGGCTGCATAACCAAGTCACACACCATCTTGATACTGAGCACGTCTCGCCCCTCCATCTCTACTTGCATACTGCGATACTGCCCCGCAGCACTTTCTGCACGACCGAAAACTCGAAGTGTGGCATAGGTAGCACCACTCCCTCGACTCTGGGCATAGGCACTTAAAAAACGTTGCAAAATACCATGCAAAAATGAGAACCGAGCCAACGCACAAATGACACGAACCATGCGCATATCCGTAGCTGCAAAGGCAACAAAGGTACTGATAAAAGGGATGCGAGTGGCTACCCAGACCGTCACCAAATCCACCAGGGGCACGCGACGCGCCACACTCCCTACCGAAGCACCTGCAGGTGCTGCCCACTCATCTCCTCTATATGCAGAAGAAAACCATTGGGTCCGAATGCGATTATGGCTCCGAGCCTTTTGCCCACAAGCCAGAATGGAGAGATACGACAGCAAGGCCCCCTTGGTAACGGGAAAGTGAGATCCTACATAGGTAAGATCGAGAGAGGTGGTGTGTGGAAGTTGGCCTTTCAAATAACAAGCCATATATTCTGCAAGCAGCGCATAACTACTTACACCCGTAACGGCCCAACAGCCCTGATTTTTAAATGCAGAGGAAAAAGAAAATACACGCTGGCACCAGCTGTACTCCAAGGACAGGTCGATGTAGTGCACCTTTTTTTTTACACACGCAAGTAAAATGGCAGAAGTGCGAGAGGTGTAAGGGCCTGCACAATCTACAAAAACCCGAACCCCTTGCAGAAAGGGCAAAATCTCTTGTACCGCACGGACCTCAAAGATGCGGCACGGCAATTGCTTTTCCCTGGCCCAAGCGAGTAACTGTCCACTTCTGCCTGCCAGTATCGGAGAAAATCCCCTGCTCAGAGCTTCCTCCAGCAAAGTTTTCCCCATGGATCCATTGGAGCCGTAGATCATCCAAGTTGGCATGACAAGAAGCCCTGTCTCGTAAAAAATAAGTTGTGATACACTGGAGGCTACCAACGCAGTGATACACAATTTCGACAAAAAACTGAAATAAAAGATGTTATTCCCGCATAAAGGAAGTCACCGTGAAGGTGCTACATCTCCTGAAAAGAGCACTGATTATCGTTGTAATTTGGGTTGCCAACCTGATGGCCATTCTGTACGCGGCACCCCAGGAAGGGGGAAATCCGCCAAGAATTTCCTCGCACCGCCGGTTCACTTTAACCTGGCCACAACCCAATAGCCAAATTGGCACAGGTGGTATATATCCATCTAAGTCAGGATTCGCCCCAAGAGGGGAAATCCCGAGTCACGTTACGGCCAGCCCGGTTGGGTATGGCTTTTTTAAGATCAAGTGAGTACGAGCTATGAATTTACAAACCGTTCCCTTCACACCAGAGGGATTTAACACCCTAACCGCAGAACTCGAGCGCCTCAAGAGCACCGAGCGCCCCCATGTCATTCAGGCCATTGCAGAAGCACGCGCCCATGGGGATTTAAAAGAAAATGCGGAATACCATGCAGCTCGTGAGAAGCAAGGGATGATCGAAGCCCGCATCTCCGACTTGGAAGACAAGCTTGCCAGAGCCCAGGTGATTGAACCCACCAGCGGCGCCTTGGATACCATCCGTTTTGGGGCATGGGTAGTCTTGATAGATGAAGAAACCGAAGAGCAGAAGAAGTATCGTATCGTGGGAGATCTCGAGGCCGATATCGACCGCAATCTCCTGTCTGTGAGCTCCCCCATGGCCCGAGCGCTACTCGGGAAGAAAGAGCAAGACCTCGTGGAAATTCGAGCCCCTAAAGGGGTGAAAGAGTACTCCGTCCTGTCTGTGAGCTACTGAGACCCGCTAGCCTCCGTCATCCCAAGGTCCCGAAGGGACCGTATGGGATCTAAGGGAAGGAGATCGGGTCCACCTACCGAATTAAGGCAGAGGGGGAATCCCCCTCTGCCTTAATTCGGTAGGTGGACCCGATCTCCTTCCCTTAAAAACTACCAACGAAAGCGTTTTCGGGCCCAGAAAAATGCGAGGATTCCATAGAGAGCCAACAGCCCCAGCTGACTTTGCACCCCTTGCCAACTCTCCCCCTCTAGCGCAACACGACGCAACCCATCCACCAAGGCAGTAAGCGGCAAGAGCTGCGAAAGCTCCTGGCACCACAAGGGAAAATGCGTGCGAGAAAACCAAACCCCAGATAGCAACATCATGGGAAGCGTGAGCAAATTCACAAGACTGTTATACGCAGAGGTTTGGGTCATGCGTGCGCCGGCTGCAATGGCAAGTGCGGTGAAAGAGGCCGTTCCCACGATGCACAATCCAAAGAATGCGCTCCAAGAGCCTTGAACGCGAAATCCAAAAATTAAAAAACCTGCACTCAAAATCATCATCAGCTCCAAAGCCATGATGAACAAACGTCCAATAAGATGAGACAGAATATATTCTTGGGGACGCACCGGCGTGGTTAAGAATCGCCGCAATAGATTCTCACGCCGATGAGAGACGAGGGTCATCCCCGTACCAAAGAGACTCGTGGTAAGAAGAGAGAAAGCAAGCAGCCCAGGCAGCAAGAAGTCAATGTAGCGACTCCCAGGCACCGACTCGGGACGCGCTTGGGAGATCACCGGATTCGTACGACCAAAGGCCACTTGAATGGTGTCATCCACCCATCGACTCACGTGCTGTGCATCGGGGTGATGGTCATCGTAGTGGTAGAGAATGTGATCATCAGCTGTAGGCTCGACAAAAATCCCTACCGTGCCTTTCCCGAGATTTTTACGCTGCTGAGAGACGTCGCCCGTTTGTACGGTGAAGTCCGGATTGCTCTCCAGACTCTTTTGCACGCGAGCCGCAAACTCTCCAGCACCGGGCACCCATCCGATGGCAGCGCGCGGGTGGGAATTGCCGGAGAAAGCCCCACCGAGGATCAGCATCCAAACCAAGGGCATGAACAGCACGAAAAAAAATGCCGAGGGCTCCCGGCGAAATTCGCGCATTCTGCCCTTTACCATCTCCACGAGCGCTTTACTCATCGCGAATCTTCCTTCCCGTTAGCTGTAAAAAAACATCTTCCAATCGGCTTTGTCGCAAGGTCACCGCCTGCACATTGCCTTTATGATGAGACAAGAGCTGCTGTAGCAAAATTTCCAGTTTCTCGGGATCGCCAGCCGCAGAAATCCGCCCCGTAGCAAGATCCCCTTGCATCTTTAAGGTGGTAAACTCCGTCTGGAGCTGTGCCCATGTTGGCGCATCGAGATCACGCACCTGGGCATCGAGCTGGCTCTCCCTGCTATACTGAGAGATGAGCCCTTGGGGGGTTCCCGTAGCGATTAAAGACCCCTGATCGAGGATTAAAACCCGATCTGCAAGAAACTCCGCTTCCTCCAAGTAATGAGTGGCCAGTAAAATACCGCGCCCTTCTTTCTTGAGGCTTTGGATAAGATCCCACAGATAGCGCCGCGATTGGGGATCGAGGGAGGCAGTGGGTTCATCGAGGAATACCAGCTGTGGATTGTGCACCAGTGCGCAACCAAGGTACAGGCGTTGTTTTTGCCCCCCAGATAGTTTTTCCAGGCGCGTATCTGCCTTTTCCTGTAGGTTGAGTCGCGTTAAGAGCGCCTCTTCTTGTGTGGGGCCTCGATAGAAACTTGCAAAGAGCTGCAAGGTTTCTCGTACCGTATACTTCTTGTACAAGGTGCTTTCTTGGAGCTGTACCCCGATTTCTTCGAGAATATCGGCTTTGTGAGAAAAAAGGGAACGGCCCCCATACTCGATGGTGCCGCTATCTGGCTGTGTAAGTCCCACGAGCATTTCGATGAGGGTGGTTTTGCCAGCCCCATTGGGACCAAGGATTGCCACACATTCGCCCGGCTGCAGGGAGAAAGACAAGGGATGCAGCGCTTGCAAAGAGCCATACGCTTTGGCAAGATTTTCAACTTGCAATAAGGGAAGTCGTTTCGTCATGTTTCATTCTACCCAGTCCGGATTCGATTGCGTCATCGTAGGTGCAGGCATTTCCGGCATCCTAACCGCAGCACGTTTACATCAGGCTACCCCGAGCCGCAAGATTCTACTCGTGGAAAAGGAGTCTCACATTGGGGGCCGCATAACAGCTCGCTCCCTTCATCAACGTCTCTTTCCCATTTTTGGGGTGACAGCACCACTCTTTCAATTCGTGAACCAAACCCTTCGATTGGATCCAGAAAATCCAGATTTGGAAAGTTTTATCCCATTGCCGCAAGAGGAAGAAGTAGGATTTTTCTGCGGAGGGGATCTATATCGACTTTCTCGCAAGCGATTGCTTCACGAATCTGTGCTCAAAATGCTCGCAGGCCCCCAAGTGGCGCGCCAGTGGGATGAGCTCCAAACCTTGTGGCAGCCAGTGGAAAAGGAGGTAACGGAGGGCGAATCTGCACCAGCAGGGAGCAAGAAAAAGCTCAATGAAAAGAACCGAGCCCACCAAGCCTTGCATGTGCTTTTTCAACTCGCGGATTCTGCCAGCATTTGGGGACTGGCGGAAGAAACGTGGCCTGCGCGGGCTCAAGCTCTGTGCGAGATCCGTATTCGCGGCAATTGGGAGCCAGCCCTGCAGCAATTGCTGCCAGCAGAGGGAGGCTCACTCCAAGTATCTCCCAACACCCATGTTTTGGGGGCAAAGCGCAAGGATGGCAAATGGATCTTGTCTACGAATCATGGTCCCATCGAGAGCCAAGGATTGATTGTGGCTCAGTCTCCCTGGCAAGCCCTCGAATGGCTCGATCGGGACGAATTCCCGAGTACGTTGTTTCAACGAGCGAGCAAAACCCAACCGGTGAGTACGGTGCTGCTCTCGGAAAAAATCACGCGTATGGATTCGAGTTTGCCATCTTTGCTTTTCATTCCCGCTCAAGCGGCTTCGGTGGTGAGCTCTGAAACCGAACTGGTTTTCTATACCCACATTGAATACGAAACCTCTCTCGATGCACCCTCTGTCGTGAAAGCGATTCGCAGATTGCGACGGGCTCGAGAAAAAGTCCGGCAAAAATTCCCGAATTTGCTTTCTGAGGGAGAGTATGTAGCCTTGCGCACCATCGGCTCCACAGCGCCTCATCGACTGGCAGAGAAACGTATCTGTGAGAAAATCAAGGAGACTGTATTTCCCAAACAATCTCTCGCTTTTTGCGGAGATGCCTACGGAGATGCCGACAATCCCGATGAGAACCTCATTCGCTCCGTACTAGCTGCTGTAGCACTCCAAGCGACACCCCTCAGCTTCTAGGGGGCACTCCGTTTTGGGTATGAGATCGGGTCCACCTACCGAATTAAGGGAGCGGGGGAATCCCCCGCTCCCTTAATTCGGTAGGTGGACCCGATCTCATCCGATCTCATACCTAGATGATGCTATACTACAGGAAAGCCTTATAGGAAGGGCCCCCTCTATGAAAAAATTCATCTCGTTATTTTTACTTACCTGCACTGCCCCTCTCTTTGCCCCACCCAAAGATGCGTTGCGCCCCGCTCTCTATGAACAATGCATAAAGAGCATTTGTGGGGAGAACTGGGAAACACGCGAAGAAGTTGTGGGGAATATCAAAAATCCCAAGGGTAAAAACCGCATCCCCACAAGCGAAGGAAAGCAGACATTGGATGCAGAGGGGCAAGAAGCAGAAAAGAAGATTTTAGCCAAACTCGATAAATTGATAACGCAGGAAAAAGAAGAATTTTTACATAAATTAGAACTCATCCAGCATTTCCCCACGGCTGAGGAAGCCGCTTCTCTTACGGCTGAGCAAAAAATTTACATCACTTTTATGCTTTTTATTGCATCTACCCCCTTTAATCTGATCAGTGAAATGAATTCAAAAACAAAAACAATTCTCTTGAACCAGGATAAAATAAAAGAATTGGCAGAAAAACTGGGGAACCCTCTTTTTGTTGACATCATCGAAGAAATAGAAAAAACAATATATCCATATGAATTTATGGAAATAAATTCCTCTCCTCAGGAAGCAGAGGAATTTATAAAAAGAAATTTCCCTGGAAAAAATTTTGAAGCCGCTGTCGCAGCTCTTCACCAAGAGAACACCCATTTGATCCATCAACTCCTCTCTGAGTATCCAGATCTTCCCATCGGGGATGCCTTTAAAGAGCTTGATCTGCCTCAAAATATTTTTGAACTTCAACATCTCGCAAGTCAAGTTATTGCAGTTAAAAATTTCCTGCAGTTATTTCAAAATCCACTTTTAAAAACCAAAATTGTAAAATTTGATTTTTCTCAATTATTAGAAGGATACGTAGCTATTGTCGCTCCAAAAGATTACGTAGCTCAACTACAAAATCGGATTCGATTTCTATCTGAAATTACAACATGGGTCCAACCTATTATGACCTTCAAATTTAGAGAAAGCTACGCACTCCTTCCACCCTCCCCAGACAAAAAGGAACTTCTATACCAACAGGCCTTAAAGATACTACAAGAAATAGTACGCAAGACGGCTCTTCTTTTCCCTGGAGAAAAGGAACTTTACGAAGAAATAAATCAAATCAAACTCGTTTTACCTCCCACACAGCAAGAATATGTGCACAAAATTATTCTTTCGATAGAAACCAGCAGAAAGCAAACTACTAGAGAAAAAACGCCTGTCGTCATGCAAAAATTTGTCTCTTTTGACATACTTGAAAAATTGAAAGAAACTTCCTCTGAGGATCCTAACTCGAATATGCAGTTATTGCTTCCTATTTCCTATGGCATTCTTTTTGAGGAAAAAATAGATCATTCAACACCAGTCGACAATAGCAGGGGCGGGAAATTTGTAAGCGTCAGTTTATTTACCCTAGCTTCCGATCATGGAGCTGCAATCCTGGCTCATGAGGTGGGGCATATCCTCGAAACCCATCGCGAATTGTTGCATCAGCCTGAAAACCAGCAAAGATACCGAGAGTTGGTGAGCAGCCTCACAGGGCTTCATCCTGAGCGAGTGACGGACAGTAACGAAAAGTCTTTCCATAGAGAAACCCTGCATCCTGGCTTTTATTTTGGAGAGGACTTTGCAGATATTTTTGCAACAAAAGTCTACGAGAAAAGAAAAAGGATCAATGTCGGATGTTCTTTACTCGACTCGTTGAAACCGATGTCTCTGGTGAATGAGGATCCCACAGATCCCCACAGCTCTGCTTTTTTCCGCGTGCTGCACAGCGAAATGGTGAAACAGGGAAAACTTCCCGAAGTGTGCACAAGCTATCTCCATAACTTCGAACGGAACGCCATCGCACGCGCCCTCCAAAACTGCTGGAAGTAGCACCGTTCTGTAGGGGACACCCGATGCGAGTGCCCCCGAAATGGGAAATAACTGCGAGAAGGGGACACTCACCTTTGGTGGGTGTCCCCTGGAGTCCCCGATAAATTCACGCAGTAGCGCGTCCCTTTGAATTCTCCCGTACGAAGCAGCAAAGATTTCTCCACCAAATCATGAAGATCCCGAGTAGCCGTTGCACGAGAGGTTCCTGTAATGCGCATATAGTTCTCGGCACTCAGACCGCCTTGGAATCCATCCACCCCTTCTCTAAATATTCTGGCAATGGCTTTCTCCTGACGCTCGTTTAACTTCCCTTGAGCAGCTCGATAAAACTGAGACTTTTGTACCCAGAAGACCATCATGGCTTGGGTGTATCGTTGTGCATTACAGACAACCTCTGCAAAATAGACGAGCCAAGAGGTAATGTCTAAGGTCTGACTATTAGATGCTAGCATTGTATAGTATGCTTTTTTGTTTTTTTGGATCTGGAGAGAAAGAGAGAGTAAAGCCGGATGTCCCATGGAGTGGGCCAGGGTTTTTTCCGCAAGGGTACGCCCGATTCTTCCGTTTCCATCTTCAAAGGGATGGATGCACTCGAAGTACAGATGAGCAATGCCAGCACGCGTCAGTGCAGGCAAAGGCGCCGCGCCCATGGGAGCAGTTCGATTCCACCACGTTACAAATTGATCCATTTCATCTGGAATCCGAGCAGAAGGTGGGGCCTCATAGTGAACGGTAGGTTCGTATATACGCCCCGATATAATTTGCATCGGTTCCACATGAGTTCGATAGGCACCGATCGATTGTAAGTCTCTACGTCCATTCGTAAGCATCGCATGCCATTCAAATAACATCTCGTGAGACAAGGGATCTTGAAAAGTGCGATGCAGATGGGTCACCATCTCTGAAATGCCATATTCAGCAGGAGAAACGCGACGAGGATCGGTAGAAAGACCAAAAAAACGACGGATCGAAGACTGAATACTATCTTGATTTAAAAATTCACCTTCAATTTCAGAGGTATGCAGTGCTTCCTCACTTAGAATTTCCACAGCCAGGGTTGCTTTCTCCCCAGGATCTAAGTGGGTGAAGGTGCCTTTTAGAATGCCTGAGGCGTGCAAAAACTGCGCCTCAAATGTATCTAACTCACTTGTTTCATACTGAAAAATCGGTGTTTTTCCAGTTTTCAGCTCCACATCCTGAGGCATATCTTCCCCTTTTATTACTCAGAAAAGTGACACAATGTGAGTAATAAATCAGCAAGAAATCGCTCACTCCGTCCAAATGTAAAGTCTATTTTACGTTTAGACGTCCAAACGTAAAATAGACTTTACATTTGGACGGAATCGGCTGAGATCAAGACCATCCCTCAACACTCCCCGGCGTCGGCGAGGACCAGGAAGTAGATGCGGTAGTGATGCTCCAAGCGCGCAGCCACACGGCGCAACGTTTCCCCCGATGTAGCCACATCATCTACGAGCAGCAAGGTGGGTAGCATGTGAGAATTTTGGGGATGGGTGAAGTGGAAAAATCCCTTGGTTCGTTTTCGGTGCGCTTGCTTGCGCCATCTCCATCGCAAGACAAACGGAGGCGAGAGGAAAGAAACTCCGTAGGTACGAGACAACGTTTTAGCTAGATGCCAGGGGATATCGGCTTTGCCATGAAGGCGCCCCCACAAGCTAGACGGAGCCGGCATCACGTACTCGATCCCCCGCATCGCACGTTGCGTGTCTCCGTGAACTTTGCACAGATCCACAAGTGCCGCGAGAGCCCTCGGTTCATTCTGTACCTTTGCTCGCAAAATCAAATCCCGCAAAAGCCCGTAGTAGCGATAGAGACTCGTAAAAGAAGTTCGAGTTCTGCCAGGATGCAGTGCCCACTTGCAAGTGGGGCACAAAACGAGAGAAGGGGGCAGTGACAAAGTACGTTCACACCCTGCGCAAACTCGTTCTACAGACGCTCGATCATTAGACTGCATGCTTCTCCGCCTCCGATGCAGATGGCAGCGACCCCCACCTTCTGCTTCTTGCGTTGCAAGGCATGGAGGAGCGTCACCAGAATGCGAGCACCGCTTGCGCCGATGGGATGCCCCAGAGCGACGGCACCCCCATGGCAATTGAGTGTGTCTCGTGCAATCCCAAGTTGACGCATTGCAGCCATGCCCACCACGGAAAAAGCTTCATTAATTTCCCAGAGATCCACATCGGAAACTTTGCGCTTGGTTTTGGTCAACAGCTTCTCGATGCAGTGAATCGGCGCCGTGGTGAACCACAATGGATCGTGAGCATGCGTTGTGTGCCCTACGATACGTGCCAGTGGGGTGAGCCCTCGCTTCTCTGCTTCCTTCTCCTCCATCACCATAAGAAGCGCAGCACCATCGTTAAGGCTCGAAGCGTTACCTGCGGTTACGGTGCCGTCTTTGTCGAAGGCAGGACGCAAGGTAGCAAGCCGCGAAAGATCCACACTAAAGGGCTCCTCATCTTGGGCGATGCGTACCTCCTGATTTTTGGTACGCACAGACACAGGCACAATTTCATCTGCGAATGCACCTGATTCGATGGCACGTTGGGCAGCGCGATAGCTCTCCTGGGCAAACTCATCCTGGGCCTCTCGAGAGAACCCAAACTCCTTCGCACAAAGCTCGCCACAATTACCCATAGCTTGGTTGTGGTACGGATCCCACAGACCATCGAGCTGCATGTGGTCCGGTAAAGAGGTCGCTCCAAATCGCACTCCTGTACGGGATTGGGGGAACAGGTGGGGCGCCAAGCTCATGTTTTCTTGCCCCCCTGCCAGCAAAATATGAGCATCTCCCGCTCGAATCATTTGATCCGCAAGCATCACCGCTTGCAGTCCGCTTCCACATACTTTATTGAGTGTAATTGCAGAAATCGAATGTGGCAGACCCCCGTAAATGGCTGCCTGCCTGGCTGGCGCTTGTCCCACTCCCGCGGTGAGGACATTGCCGAGAAGGATCCCTTCAATGTCTGCAGGCGGGACAGACACAGTCTCCCGCATGTGTTGCACCAACGCAGCCGTGAGCTTAGGAGCTGGAATTTGGGAAAGCCCCCCGCACAGTTTGCCGATGGGGGTTCTTTTTGCGTATACAAGCACTGAGTGAAGCATGAAAAGTTCTCCGTAATTTTATGTATTTTTATACAAAAGTAGACTAGCAAGTTGGGAGATCCTTCGCTACCGCTCAGGATGACGGCAAGATGACGCCACCCCCGTCATCCCAAGGCTGCGGAGCAGCCGTATGGGATCTCGATAAAAACGTAGGGATCCCATACGGTCCCTTCGGGACCTTGGGATGACGGAAATGACATCACGGTCCCTTCGGGACCTTGGGATGACGACAAGCTGCAGAGTACGAAATAATCTTCTACCTAGAAAGGGACTCATGAAAGCACGATATATAAGCCTACTTATTTTTTGTTTTGGACTTAGCACCTCATACCGTTCTTTTGCAGCAGAATTTATCTTGGGGGAAGCATTTAGCTTACAACTGATACAGGAAGGCGGGCAAGCCCTGGCTGACGCAATTGCATTTGTTCCGACGATAACTCTACAGAATACGATTGATCCAGCTCCCTCGATTGGTGAAGGCCAACGCCCAAAAATAGGCCGGAAACCAAAGGATCCAAATCTTCCACCAGAGCAAAAAAGGAAAAAACGGCTTGTTGAAAATCGAGCTGCCGCTCAGGTCGTTAGGAACAGAAATAAGCAATTGGCCGAAACTCACAAAACTACGATTATCCAGCAAAGAGTGTGCATTAGATTATTGCTCAACAGAATTAAAGAACTAGAAGCCAATCAGAACATCACTAGGGCGGAGTAAAAGTTATCCCCCTACCAACAAAAAGAGATCTCAATGAAATTATTATATAGAAACATGGCTATTTTATTCTGTCTCACAAGTGCCTCTCTTCTTTTCTCTGCCACAGAGGAACAGCCATTTTTGTTCTTACCAGGGCTATTAGAGTTCACTTCAGAGGAACTAGAGCAAATGGAGCAAACTTGTCAGGAATTCTTTCTTGACGAAAAAAAGCTTTACCACAGCAGAATAAAAAAGAAGAACCACTCGCAGAGCGCTACTCGCACACGCCCTGAAAGAAGAATAAAAGGATGGCGAAAAAAACTTACCGGAGAGAAGTTGCAAGCAGCACTCGCCGAATACCAAGAAGCAGGCAGGCAATCGGCCAGGGACTGCAGATTCAGAAAAAAAGAACATGTTGAGGAACTACAAGATATTATAGAAGCAAAAAAACTAAAAGCAAAACGCGATGAAATCACAATACAACAGTTGAGGGATGAAAATCAGGCTTTGGAAAAAGAGCTTGAAAACCTTCAAGCTCAACTGGAAGCTAAATTGCAATTGAAAAGCTAAAATAACCAGCCCATTTCAAATTGCTTGTATCCCCTACATTCTTCATCCATTACCCCTTTGCAATTTCCCTAAAGGCTTGCTGCACCCGTGTGTTGTCCTCGGGAGACCCAAGCGTAATCCGTAAACACCCAGAAAGCCCCGGCCCACGAGTCACATTTCGCACCAAGATGCCTCGCTCAATTAAGGCATCATAGTAACGCTTGGCCTCTGCATGATCCTTCTTCCATCGTATCAACAAAAAATTTGCGTGAGAAGGCCACACCTCGAGCATAGAGGCCAATTCTTCTCCAAAGAATTTGTACATGCGATCCCGTTCTTTTAAGACCGTAAGACGACTGTTTTGCAAGAAGGAGAAGAGCACTGGATTAGACAGTGCAGTTTTCACAGCTTCACGTGTGAGTGGAGCAATCAAATACGGTGTCATGATCTTTTTGCATTCATGCAAAAACACAGGCGAAGCCATTATGTATCCAAGGCGCAACCCAGCGCTACTCAAAGCTT
Source organism: Deltaproteobacteria bacterium (assembly GCA_947475005.1). Taxonomy (GTDB): domain Bacteria; phylum Bdellovibrionota_B; class Oligoflexia; order Oligoflexales; family Bog-1112; genus CANIBL01. Next base: position 61,181 of record CANJLI010000004.1, read on the forward strand.
TTGAAAACGTACGCAGAATGATCAAGTTTTGAAACTCTGCCAAGAGGTCTGTGGTGCTCTCGGTGGTGAATTCGTGATAAGCCTCATCGGAGATAAAATAACTATCAGGATTTTTTTGCAAAAGCGTACGCAAGTCTGACTTGGGTAAGATATTTCCCGTGGGATTGTTAGGGGATGCAAACAACACCACCGACCCAGCAGGCAGATCATCGAGATCGGAAATGTCATATTGAAAGTCTGCATTTAACTTCCACGGTGTATACGCAATACCGAGATACTGACAGTGAGATTCGTAAAGAGGAAAAGAAGGTTGAGCCACCACAAATTTCCCACGCAAGGTATGCCCCAACAACTCAATACAAACCGTCAGAAGAAAATTAGACCCAGGACCTGCGAGTATACACTCTGCGGGCACATGATTGTATGTAGCAATGAGCCCTTCTAGCTCGAGGTCATAGGGCTCTGAGTATCGATTCCACTCATGGTGACGCACCTTCTCCAAAATGAGGGTTTTCATCTCATTCGGCCAATCATACGGAGACTCATTGCGATCCAGCCGCAAATCGACTTGGGGTTCATCGATGAAATAAGCAGGCGCTGCCAAGAGTGACGGTGAAAAGAAAGACTTAAACCAGTTTGGTGCAGGGGTTTTGGGTGTAATCAACATGGGACCCTTTTATTAGTAAGGCATGATACACTACGATGGACACGGCATTGGCTACGTTCAGGCTGCGTACACCGGGGTGAAAAATGGGAATAGAGAAAAAACGATCGGAGTATTCTCTCCAAAATGTCTCCGGCAATCCAGAGGTTTCTCTCCCAAATACGATCAATCGGGTAGAGGGCTCCATTTCCGTATAGGGGCGCGTCCCTTTTTTCGAAAAAAATGCCATCTCATGAGGCGCAAATCGACTTGCCAGCGTCTGCCAGTCTGGATGCACTTCCATATCCACAAAAGGCCAGTAGTCCAAGCCAGGGCGACGTAACTGCTTGTCTTCCGTTGAAAAACCAAAGGGAGCAATGAGGTGCAAGCGGCTCTGGGTTGCGGCTGCAAGGCGCGCAATGTTACCCGTATTTTGGGGAATTTCAGGTTGAAACAGACAAATTTCAGGGTGATTGAGAATCATGATTTGCTTGCAAGTAAAGAGGAAGGTGAATCAAAATCCCAAGCAACCAACTGGGAAACAAACTGTGACTGTACGCAAACAAGATCCCCTGCAGGAAGGAAAAACAAAATGCGTAGCCACTCCATGCGGTGAGCAACCCATACGGACTCACATGCAAGAGGCACACAATCAGGCTGGTGATCGACAATCCGACATAAGGTTGCAGCACACCCCGAAAAAGGAGCTCCTCCCCCAAGCTGGCTAACACTGTTAGACTCAACAGGTTAACCCAACTAGAGCCCTTCAGCAGTTGACCGAAAAAAATACGATGCTGCATATAAGAAGGAAACACTTCTTTAAATAAAAAATGCAAGCCCGCTAAAAGAATCATGGAAACCCCCAGGAGCTGGAGCGTTGCCATGCGATAGGGTGCCTCGGGAATTCGAAAAATTTCGCCCAAATTCCCATGAATAAAGCCACAAAAGAAAGCGCTCAAGAGTGCCATCAAACTGTAGGATTTTGCAGCTTTCCAAAAAAAACTAGTCGTAAGATCCTGCATCTTACTTGGATCTGAATGGGGTGAGTTCATCTGTATCTGCGATCTATCAAGGGTTACATGTCATCTTCCGCGGAAGCGGCCCTGATTGTATCAAGTGTTGCCAAATCTTCAAGCGTACTTACGTCCCCCGTAATCTGGCGACCCGCAGCGAGGTCCCGCAACAGACGGCGCATAATTTTGCCAGACCTGGTTTTGGGCAAGGCCTGTACAAATCGAATTTCCTCGGGACGAGCCAATGCTCCAATTTGATCAACCACATGAATTTTAAGTTCTTTTAGAAGCTCTTCTCCAGGGATTGCATCTCCTTTTAGTGTAACAAAACAGCAGATTGCCTCTCCGCGTACCTCATCGGGTTTTCCCACTACAGCAGCTTCCGCCACGCTGGGATGACTTACCAAAGCACTCTCGATTTCCATGGTGCTTAATCGATGACCTGCCACGTTCAGCACATCGTCGACCCGTCCCAGAATCCAGTAGTCGCCATCTGAATCCCGCCGAGCGCCATCTCCTGTGAAGTAGACTTCTCCTGGTATAACTTTGCAATATTGATCGAGAAAACGCTCATGATCGCCATGAATGGTGCGTAACATGCTGGGCCAAGGCTGGCGGATAACAAGCAGTCCCCCCTCATTATCCCCGAGAGAATGTCCCTGGCGGTCCACGATATCAGGCACGATGCCAAAGAAGGGACGGGTGGCGCACCCAGGCTTGGTGGAAATAGCCCCAGGCAAGGGGGCAATCATAATGGCCCCAGTTTCCGTCTGCCACCACGTGTCCACGATGGGGCAACGTGTTTTTCCAATTTTCTCGTGAAACCACAACCAGGCCTTGGGATTGATGGGCTCTCCCACAGTGCCCAAGAGGCGCAAGGAGGAGAGATCATACTGCGCAGGCCACGCATCCCCCTGTTGCATGAGGCTTCGGATCGCGGTAGGCGCCGTATAAAATTGGGTTACCCCATGTTTTTCAATTATCTTCCAAAACCGTCCCCAATCGGGGAAGTTGGGAGCGCCCTCGTAGAGCACCACCGTGGTGCCATTGCAAAGGGGGCCGTAGATGACATAGCTGTGCCCCGTAATCCAACCCACATCTGCCGTACACCAATAGCGGTCAGTGGGCTTGAGATCAAAGATGTAGCGATGGGTGAGTGCGGTGCCCAGCAAATACCCCGCAGTGGTATGCACGATGCCTTTTGGTTTCCCCGTACTGCCAGAGGTATAGAGCAGGAACAGAGGATGTTCAGACTCCACACTCACAGGCACACACACCTCCGACTGCGAAGGCACGAGGTCATGCCACCACAGGTCTCTACCGGGCTCCATGGCAATGGGAGCCCCTGTACGGCGATAGACCAGCACATTCTTAACCGAACTCACGCCACGCAAACTCTGATCCACCGTCTCTTTGAGAGGCACAATAGCGCCGCGGCGATATAACCCATCGGCGGTGATCAGCAGCTTGGCCTTTGCATCCTCATTGCGATTGCGCAACGCCTCCGCACTAAATCCCGCAAAGACCACACTGTGCATCACTCCCAAGCGCGCACAAGCCAACACTGCGATCACCAACTCCGGCACCATGGGCATATAGATAGAGACCACATCCCCTTTTTGAATCCCCAAACTTTGCAATGCGTTGGCTACTTTGCACACCTCGCGATGGAGCTGGCGATAAGTAAGCTCGCGCACTTCTCCCGGCTCTCCCTCTGCGATCAATGCGACTTTATCGCCCTGGGTATCCAGATGGCGATCTAAGCAGTTCACGCTGGCATTGAGCTGCCCTCCTACAAACCACTGGCTCTCCATCCCCTTATTGAGCAAGGTCTCTTGCCAGGGACGGTCCCATGTAAGTACCGAGGCCGCTTGCTCTGCCCAAAACAAATCGGGATGGGCTTTGGCATGCTCCCAAAGGGCTTCATACTCTTCTACGCTTTTGATATGAGCCTGAGATTGAAAGGCCGTAGGGGGAGGAAACGAACGAATCTCTTGCAGGATACTGGTAATATGCGTCATGGAGGGAGCCCTCATCGGTTACAATGAAAGCTCCCATCCTCTCACATTTATTTCGATCGGGGAATCATCCGGCGAATTACTTGCCTACGCAGCACTTGCACATGCCTTTGCCGCACATTTTTTTAAGCCCCAACAAGATAAGAAGGGCTGGCCAAATTTTGGCAACCAAATGGCTATCGATCCATTCCATATTGCCAGCCAACAAGGTAACCCCGATCAACGTAAGCAAAATTCCTGGCATCTTGTGACACATGCATCCACATCCACATCCATGATCTGTGCAGTTCATCCTAACTCCTTTGAATAGATTATGATGTCTGCAATTATATCATAAGAGGCAAACTGGAAAAGAATGCTGCTTTTTCAACTGTTCTACATAAAAGATCCGTCATGCCCAGGCCGCCTCGGCCGTATGGGCATCTGCCACAATCGAGGGGGGGATCCCCGACGCGCCCTTCAGGCGCTGGGGATGACGGAAATTACACCAAGGAACCTCAGGATGACGGAAACGGAATGCCACAGAGGCCTAGAAGAAAAGAAAAACTTATTTCGCACTCAATGCCGTATGCACCGCTTTTTCGGCAGCCTCAAACACAGCTAGCTCTTCTTGATATGGAAGCTTGGCTCCGTCGGGTATCACCACTCGAAAGTCAGATGGGATTCCATAGCCTTCTCGATAGATACCCACCTCTTTCGTCAATCTGCGCATATCACTGCTGTATTTTACCCCAAGACGATGAGTCTCTTTCACCTGTCTTGCACGCGATACTTCTTCTTCTACATGACGCCAGGCCATTTTATCCAGATACTTCAGATCGGATTTCATATGTTTCTTGTACCAAGCCATTCGACTTTGAGGCGCAAGTCCGATCAGTTTAGTGGCATACTTCTTTTTCTTATCGGTACCCATAGCCAGCTCGAGACGTTTTTCAATTTTCTCTACTGCACTTGTATATACATGGATCGGTTTTGGATCGATCAAGTTTTCTTTGATCAATACCTCTTTTAGCTTCATCGGCATAATGGGATATTGCGAAGCAAAATGATGAACACCCAGAATTGATTTGAGAATATCACGAGCTTCTGTGCTGCAATTTTTGCTGATGAATTTGTATCTGCCCTCGAAACTCCAAAAATCGGTCAGCACCTGCAGAACTAGTTTTTCCTTTTGGCGCAGCGTCAATTTTAACGGATAGGCTTCCAAGGTTCGACTTTCCAAATATGCATAATTATCCAATGCAGTAGGGAGATACACCATAGAGGTCGCAGAGAAATACCCCCCTGATAGCCCTTTGATTGGATTTACCCATGTTGCTTCTCGTAGGTCAGCCGCATAGGTAGTCACCAAATCTTCGGCTTTATCCTCCGCAGAACAAGTCTCACCCGGTTGTAAACTTCTCTTGCACATTTTAAATCGAAAAGAAACATGCCCAAAACGGCTCTCTCCCGCAGAGCCAGCCGCAATCAGAAAGAAATCTGCACGCTCCACTTTATTAGGTGCAAAATCAATCTCAGAAAAAGTCGGGTAATGAATGAGTGGAATTTTTGTCATAATTCCCATTTGCTCTGTAGGAACTTCTCGCTGTTTTTTCATTTGGCCACGCCCAACCGCTGGATCATATCCAAAGTACTCGCGAAAAAAGGCAGCAAGGGCAGGACGATGCTTATTAAATTCAATCGGGTCCATGATCCAAAACTCAAAATTGACAGCAAAATATTCAATATATGAATTCTTTCTTTCGTATGGATCCGGAGATGCCAGGGCTTTTGTAAGTCCATCATGTACGATTTTCTTAAAAACCGGATGATCGGAAACAGAAAGATGACGGTTTTTAAACTTTTTTACCGCATCACAACGATTGTCACTTGCACAAGCCGCGAATTCTTTTTGTTCCGCAGACGTTCGTATATTTGAAAAATCGTAGGCATGGGCTGTTTCATGGATCACTGTCGCAAGTAGAAGCCGATACATCGAACCATGCCCACACCGGTACATGCGATTTTCTTGGTTTTGAGTGGTAAGATCCAGCTTAAATCGTGGATTTAAGCGAATCGTGTGAGTCTTGTGATTGTAATCTCCATACACAAGGGGGTGTCCTTTAGACGCACTCACTGGAGGTTGTTCCTCTGGAGCACCATCATCCCCCTCCTCTTCGAGAGAAGCCGATTCAGCCCCCTCCTCCCCACAATTGGGGAGAGAAAGAGGGATCAAGCCAGAGGCAGCAGTAACTTTGGCTGTAGAAATAGAAGTAAGAAAAGGAATGTTTGATTCTCTCTCTTTAAAAACCACTGTAAGGGGAGGCAAATGGTCTCTTACGACCGGGGGCAGTAATTTTTCCGCTTGTTTTAAAAAAATCTGTGCGAAGTGCTCAAGCTGGGGCCCCTCCGGTAGGGTCTGATCGAATCGATAGAAACCTTGCCCTCCCCACAGCTGACAGGATAACCCCAGTGAACAAGCGAAAAATAAGCCCCTCATGTGTTTCCCCTTGCGTATATGGAGTCACCCCCAACAGGGAGGCCTTACTCCGGTCTTACATTGAATTCATCCTGCAAAATCTTGAGAGTCTGCTCGTCACTTTTACCGCTCTCCTCGGCAATCTCACGAATCCGAGACGTCATGCGACCTTCTCGAACCGCTTCCATATCCGCTTGATCCAATCCTAGCTCTTCCCTTCGCGCCATCTCTTCCGCTGTTGTGTAACCACTGGACACACCCGAGGTACTCAAAAAAGGAGAAATAATGATAGGATGGCAAAACGCCGCTTGTTCCATAGAAAGAACGAATACACAGCAAGCTACTTTTTTTAGTACTTTCATTTTTTTCTCCGTTGAGTGATTTTTTTCACAGTATCAACGAGAAATTTATATTGCAAGTATCTAAAAATCAGTAGAAAAAATAATGGGGTTTTCTCACTCTTTCCTGCCGAGTTCGTCCTGTAAAATTGCTATCACCTCTTCCTCCTTTCTATCTTGAAAAATAGGAAGGGAGCGGATGTAGTCCGTCAGACGGCCCTCACGTATGGCTTGTACATCCTCATCCCCCAACTTCAGTTCTTCCTTCAACAACACAATCTGACTGTCCGACGCCGTCATACTGAGGAACGTAGTGCTAACACACGGAGCCGTGGTTGTAAAAGAAATAGATTCCGCACAAAATGCCACTTGACTCATTAAAAGCACTGAGACACCCGTCGCTATTTTTTTATGCAGGTTTATTTGTCGCATGCGAATTCAGCTCTCAAAATTTGTAGAGCCTCCCCTTCACTTTTTCCACTTTCTTTTGCCATCTCACGAATCCGATCCGTCAGACGGTTTTCATAAACAGCCTTCACATCGTCATCGCTCATTTCCAATTTATCTGCCTTCTCTTTGTTCACGCCAGCTGTGGAAGCCGAAAGCCCGGTAGCGGTCACAAAAGGGGAAATCACGATACCGACAGCATCACCAATTATGCCAGAGATCAAACCACCAAAAGCATACTGACTCAAAGAAATCGCAAGAATACACCCATTTGTTTTTCTCAAAATCCTCATTTTTTTCTCCGTCAATTGGTTTGCTTTCACACTATCAACGAGAACACAAGATTACAATTGGCGAAATATGTGGTGTAAAAATGACAGGTCTTGACGAATCTACATACGAACGAAAGAATGAGCAAAACCCATCCAACACGAGGTGTGAATGCGTATCAAGAAGTTATGTTTTTGGTGGCTCGTCGTCTTTCCTTCTTTTTTTAGCTTTGCACAAGGCGACGATCTATCTGATGTTGCTGAATTACAAAGAGCCTGTGAAACCCAGATCGGAACCATGATTTGGGCAAAAGGGGAATGCCAACCTTTATCCGTCGCCAAATATGCACCCCTGGTGTACCTTGCTGAAAATGAAAAATTTGAACCTTCTTCTGTGAATTTTTTTCTACCCCACGTGCAGGAGCAAAATGGTTTTTTGGTAACAAAAGAGCCACTCGGTTGTCCCACTTGCAACCACCTTCCTTTTTTCCGAGGCACAGGAACTGATGCCCCCGTTTATGCCATCGTGACACGCAAGACAGAGGAAATTGTAGATTTGACGTACTGGTTTTTTTATCCGTATAACCAAGGAAAAACCGTGTGCGTTGGATTTCTTGCAGGGGGCTCTTGTGTTGGGTGTAAAAAAGAATTTGGGGATCACGTAGGAGATTGGGAACACATCACCGTACGTACCCTCAATTTAAAACCCACTCACATCTATATGTCCTGGCACAATTCAGGATCGTTGTTTACCTATGGAGATACCAAAAAAATTACATATGAAGGCACTCATCCCATCGTCTATAGCGCCATAGGCTCCCATGGGCTTTATCCAAAACCGGGAAAATTTGGCTACAAAAAATTATTCAATGGGGATGAACTCACCGATTTCACAAGCAAAGGAAAAGCATGGCGCAGTTGGGAAAATTTGGATGTAATTTTATTTAAGCCGGCAAAAGCCTATGAGGGAAAAGACCAGTGGATGAATTTTAAAGGCCGGTGGGGCAACCCCAAGGACGGCTGTGGCATCTATGAACGACTGAGTGGACAATGCCAGCTTAACGATGGCCCCCATGGTCCAGTGGAAAAAGGGGCTATGACCAATTTGGAACTTGATTAGAAAATGTCATCCCAAGGTCCCGAAGGGACCGTTCCGTCATCCCAAGGTCCCGAAGGGACCGTTCCGTCATCCCAAGGTCCCGAAGGGACCGTTCCGTCATCCCAAGGTCCCGAAGGGACCGTTCCGTCATCCCAAGGCTGCGTAGCAGCCGTATGGGATCTCGATAAAAATGCAGGGATCCCATACGGTCCCTTCGGGACCTTGGGATGACGGAACGGTCCCTTCGGGACCTTGGGATGACGGAACGGTCCCTTCGGGACCTTGGGATGACGGAGATAGAACGTGGGTTGAGAGATTCCCCGCACAGCATCTGGCTATTTTTGTCCATAAGATTCCGTGGTAAGAGGATTTCTCGTCTTCAACCCGGAGTCTTCTCATGGTTCTACCCGCTCCTCTTCCAACATGGCAAGAGTCCCCCTCTCGCAAAATAAAAGTCGCCGTTTCGGATATCGACGGTGTGCTGCGAGGCAAATTTTTACACATCGATAAATTTCGCTCCATCGCAAATTCCACCTTTGGGTTTTGCAGTGTCATTTTGGGATGGGATTCTTGGGATCAATTGTATGATAACTCCCAATACACAGGCTGGCATACGGGGTATCCAGATGCAGCGGTTGCTGTAGATCTCTCGACCTATCGACAAATTCCGTGGCACGATAATATTCCCTTTTTTCTTGGGGATTTTGTAGATTCGAAAGGTGCAGGCCTGGAAGTTTGCCCCCGACAAGCACTCAAGCGAGTAATTGCCAAAGCTGCGGCCATGGGATTTTCCAGCAAGGTGGGCTGTGAATTTGAATGGTTTAATTTTCAAGAATCTGGTGCCTCCATGGCACAAAAAGGATTTGTAAATCCAACCCCCTTAACACCAGGAATGTTTGGCTACTCCCTGTTGCGCATGAGTCAGAACCATGATTTTTTCACTGCGATTATGGAACACATGGATCGATTTCGCGTACCGATCGAAGGGCTTCACCCCGAAACAGGCCCTGGGGTATATGAAGCGGCTATTTTGTACTCTGATGCCCTCGAGGCTGCCGATCGTGCCATCTTGTTTAAATCGGGTGTAAAGGAAATTGCATCTCAATTTGGGATTTTGGCGAGTTTTATGGCGAAATGGAATATGGCACTCCCTGGGTGTAGTGGACACATCCACCAAAGTTTGTGGGACTCAAAAGGCAATCCTGTTTTTTTCTCTGGAAACGATCCCCACTCCATGAGCCCTCTTTTTAAAAATTATGTCGCAGGCGTCCTTCACTGCCTCCCTGATATATTGGCTCTCTGCGCTCCCACAGTGAATAGCTATAAACGCTTGGTCGAGGGATTTTGGGCGCCGACGCGCGCAACGTGGGGGATCGACAACCGGACTTGTGCCCTACGCGTGATCCCTGCCTCTGCCGCTGCTACGCGTCTTGAATTTCGCGTGCCAGGAGCGGATATGAATCCCTATCTGGCTGTCGCCGCTACTTTGGCCGCAGGCCTTTATGGAATTGAAAATGAACTTCCCTTGCTCGATGCTCCGGTTTCTGGCAACGGGTATGAGAATAAAACGAGCGCTGCGTTTCCCAAAAATTTGCACGAAGCAGCGACACGGTTTAAGGAGTCTAAAATTGCTCACGCCCTTTTCCCCGAGGCCTTTGTGCAACACTTCGCCGAAAGCCGACTGTGGGAATGGCGACAATCGCAACAGGCTGTGACCGATTGGGAACTAAAAAGATATTTTGAAATTATTTAAGTAAGGAATGATACCCATGTCTATTTCTAGTTTTCGTTTTCCTACTGACATTCGATTTGGTGCCGGCGCCCTCGCCCTCTTACCGCGCATTTTGCGAGAACGCAACGTCAAGCGACCTTTGCTGGTTACAGATCGCGGTGTTTTAAACTGTGCTTTCTTTCCCGCTATCGGGGCAATGCTCACAAAAGAAGGCTTTGCCCACGCCCTCTACGCAGATTTTGGCGGCAACCCCACGAAGAAATTTGTGGACCGTGGAGTGGAAATTTTCCATAGCCATGATGCCGATGGACTCATCATCTTGGGTGGTGGCTGTGCACTGGATGTGGGGAAAGCCATCGGATTAATGGCTACCCACGAAGGAGACCTCTTCGATTACGAGGATGACAAACCGGGCGCACGAGTGATCGAACCGCACCTGCCCTTTATGGTCGCTATTCCCACTACAGCCGGAACCGGCAGTGAAGTCGGTGGTAGCAGCGTGATCTCCGACGACACCACCCATCGTAAATTCATTATTTGGGGCACTGCCATGGTACCGAAGGTAGTACTTGCAGATCCTGAGCTTACCTTTGAACTACCAGCGGCTATCACCGCTTACACCGGCATGGATGCCCTCACGCACAACATCGAAGCGTACCTTGCAAAGAACTACCATCCCCTGTGCGAAGGTGTTGCAGTAGAAGGCGTGCGGTTGGCTTTTGAGTTCTTGCCTCGTGCAGTGGAAATGCCCCGAGATTTAGAAGCTCGAAAAGGTATGCTTATGTCTTCCATGATGGGAGCTACGGCATTCCAAAAGGGGCTGGGTGTTACCCATTCTTGCGCTCATGCGTTGTCTACCTGCTTTGATTGGCACCACGGCTTTGCCAATGCAGTGATGCTACCTGCCTGTTTACAATTCAATCGAGACGTGAGCCTTACTAAATTTGCACATCTCGCTCGTGTTCTGGGCGCAACAGGCAACAGTACGGAAGCATTGGCTGACGCCTTCTTGCAAAAAGTTGAGACCCTGTGTCGCGAGGTGGGTATTCCTAAAACTTTGAAAGAAGCTGGGGCTCATCTTACAGAATCTCTGGTGGAAGTTGCTTTTCACGATTCTTGCCATGCCAACAATCCAAAGCCTTGTCACAAAGAAGACTTCCAACGCATCTTTGCCCAAGTAGAAGGATAGAAAATGTCGCAACCGCTACGCATCGGAGTGAGTGCCTGCTTGTGGCATCAAGATCCTACGCGCAGCATTTTCAATGGACGCCCATTGATATACATCGAGCGCTCGTTGCTCGATTATGTGGCACAACCGGGGGTATATGCCTCTATCGTGCCACCTCCAAGCCCCAACGGATTATCGATTACTGAAATCGTGGATCAATTCGATGGGATCGTGTTTCATGGAGGTGTCGACATGAGCCCCACTTCCTACGGAAGCGAACCCATTCGTCCAGAGTGGAAAGGAGATCCTCTGCGAGATGCCTATGAACTCACATTATTTCGAGAGGCCTTTGCTAAGAAACTACCAACTCTGGGAATTTGTCGAGGGGCCCAATTAATCAATGTTGCCCTCGGAGGTACACTGTATCAAGATATTCAGCATGAAAACCCAAATGCGCTACAGCATCGAAATGCACAGTTGTATGAGAAGAATCAACATGACATTGAGATCGCAAATGATACGGGGCTTTCTCATCTCTATCCAGGCGTGAAAAATGCACGAATTAACAGCGTGCATCACCAGGGCATTTGCACCGTAGGCAAAGGACTTTCCGTAGAAGCTCGATCTACAGACGATGGCATCATCGAAGCGATCCGATATCAGAACCCTCGAGAGGACCACTATTGCTTTGCCGTGCAGTGGCACCCCGAGTTTCAAACGGAAGCTGACACGACCTTGTTGCCTGCACAACCGATTCTCCAAGAATTTTTATCTGCTTGTCGAAAAAGGAAATCCGTATGAAGTTCCCCATTTATAATCCCACCACCGGTGAAGTGCAAAAAGAACTCTTGGCCTCCAATCCAGAAGAAATGCGTACGCAATTTCTCGTAGCCCAAAAGGCACAAAAACAATGGGAGCGCCTTACATACGACAAACGCGCCCAAGTCATCGATCGATTTGCTACTCTCTTGGAAGAAAACAAGGAATCCTGTGCACGCACACTCACCATGGAAATGGGAAAGCCCTATGCCCAAGCACTCAGTGAAGTAAGCTCCACAGTAACACGTGTGCGATGGTTTATCGAACATACAGAAAATTGGATCCAATCGGAAACCATGTGGAGTGACAATTCCATCTCGGAGGAAATTTCTTACGAACCACTGGGAGTCATCGGAAATATTTCTGCGTGGAACTATCCCTACTTTGTAGGCACCAATGTATTTATTCCTGCGTTACTTGCGGGGAATGCGGTGATGTACAAACCCTCCGAGTACACGACTCTCACGGGCCTTAAGATTACTGAGCTGATGCAAGATGCGGGTATTCCCGAGGGACTGTGGGTTACCCTCGTCGGAGGCAAAGAAGTCGGAGAGGCCATGCTCGAGTTGCCTCTAGCCGGTATGTTCTTCACAGGATCCCATCGAGTTGGATTACATGTGAATCAGAAGGTCTCCAAGCGCCTTTCTCGCGTAGGGCTCGAGCTGGGAGGAAAAGATCCTGTCTATGTGTGTGAAGATGTAAATGTGGAAAAGGCAGCTGCCTCTGTGGCAGACGGAGCCTTCTACAATGCGGGACAAAGTTGTTGTGCGGTGGAGAGAATTTATGTGCATGCGGCTATTTACAAAGAATTTCTTGAGCAAGTGACAAACTTTGTAAATAAAATGCAAGTGGGAGATCCTCTTGCTAAGGATACATACCTCGGACCTTTGACAAGAAAAGAGCAAATCGCGTTCTTACAAAACCAAGTGGACGATGCCTTGAGCAAAGGGGCTCGTATTTTGGTGAAGCAAGAAAACATTCCCGAAAAAGGATGGTTCTATCCTCCCACTGTATTGGTGGATGTGGATCATACGATGCTCATCATGCAGGAGGAGTCCTTTGGCCCCATCGTGGGCATTCAAAGGGTGCAAGATGACCGAGAGGCTCTCGATCTGATGAGCGAAACCCGCTACGGCCTCACCGCAGGGATGTTTACGAAAAGCGAAGAGCGAGCCCGCAAACTATTGCGCAACATCAACGCAGGCACCGTCTACTGGAACTGCTGCGACCGGGTGAGCGTCAACCTGCCCTGGTCCGGGCGCAAGGACTCGGGTCTGGGCTCCACAGCCTCCCGATTGGGGATTCAAGCCTTTGTCCAACCCAAAGCCTGGCACATGCGCAATCCTTAAGCACGGGGGGAGACCCTAAGCCAAGTGGGGACACCCGATGCGAGTGTCCCCATAACCGTAGGGGGGAGACCCTAAGCCAAGTGGGGACACCCGATGCGAGTGTTCCCGACGAGAGCCCGGAAAGGGGACGTCCCCGTCCCCTCCGTCATCCCAAGGCTGCGTAGCAGCCGTATGGGATCTCGATAAAAACGCAGGGATCCCATACGGTCCCTTCGGGACCTTGGGATGACGGAGGGAGTCTTCGGCCCGAAGGGGATTGGGGACACTCGATGCGAGTGTCCCCGCTTGGCTTACAAGCCATATTTTTATATACAAATTTACCTTCCCTCTCTTGTCAGCGAGTGAGTTGCCGATTATGATGATAATCGGCAACTCACTCGCTGATTAGGAGGTTTCGTGTATAAAAGAACCCTGGATTTACCCAAGCTGCTAGAAATGAGAAGTTTTTTTCTCCTTGGGCCACGCGGCACAGGCAAAAGCACCTTGCTCCGGGAAACCCTCCCCCATGCACATGTCTATGATTTGCTCGATGCCGAGGTGTTTCGACGGCTTCTTCGAGAGCCCAAGCTTATCGCTCAAGAGACGGACAGCTCCAAGTTGGTTGTCATCGATGAGATCCAAAAATTGCCGCTCCTACTAGATGAAGTGCACCGCCTCATTTCCACAAGGAAACAGACCTTTCTTCTCACAGGGAGCAGCGCTCGAAAGTTACGCAAAGGGGGTGTGAACCTCTTGGCAGGACGCGCCTTTCAAGCAGAGCTGTTTCCCCTGACTTCCCAAGAGATCGTAAATTTTGATCTTCTCGCCTACTTAAACACCACGGGACTGCCTGAATACCAGGGGCAACCTCTTGCCTATGAATTCCTTCGTGCCTACGTAGGGACCTATCTGCAGGAGGAGATCCAGGCAGAATCTCTCACTCGGAATCTACAAGGGTTTAGCCGATTTTTGGACGTGGTAGGCTTCAACAATGGAGAAGAGCTTACGTATGCAGGCATTGCAAGCGATACGGGGATTGCCGTTCGAACCTTAGAAGGCTACTTTGACATCCTCAAAGATACCCTTCTAGGCTTTTCAGTGCCCCCCTTTGTTCTCACCAAGAAACGAAAAGCGATCACTCGCTCCAAGCATTTTCTGTTCGATGTGGGAGTGGTTAATACCTTAGCCAAGCGGGGAAAAATTGAATACAAGTCCGAACTCTTTGGACGCGCCTTTGAACACTTTATTGCACTTGAGTTACGAGCCTGGATCTCCTATCAACGAGTGGATATTGCATTGCAGTATTGGCGTTCAACCTCCCAACATGAGGTCGACTTTATCCTGGGCACCGACCTTGCCATCGAAGTGAAAGGCACCGATTTGGTAACGGAGAAACATCTGAAAGGCCTACGAGCCCTCAAAGAAGAGGGATTGGTACGTACGTATGCGGTGGTCAGCTTGGACCCCAATGAACGGGTGACAGAAGATGGAATCCGGATTTGGCCCTGGCAAACCTTTCTAAATAAGCTCTGGAGTTCAAGCCAGTTAGCCTCATTTTAACCCCACCCAGCCCCGTTTTCGCCCGAAAAGGCTATCTTTTCAGCCCCTATCCTGCTATAGTTCCCCCATCATTCATATTTGAATGCCTAGGCTGGAATTATTAGACGAGAAAAAGCGCAACGCGCAGAGTGACTCCCCACAATGTTTGTCTCTATCCCCTTGTGAATCAAGACAAAAACGTCACCGATTTGTATCCTCTCTTCTTTTTGGTTACACACACCAGTCTATAACAATCTGTTTTTTTATGTCAGGAATGAAAACCCATGAGTGAATCAATCTCCCAGGCGAGCAGTCTGCCTACTCCAGAACTATCAACTGCTGCCAACTACAATGTGGAAATCACCAGCCCCGATCATGCCCATTATGCAGAAACTCCACTTGAGTTTAGCCAGTTGCCAGAAAAAATGATGCTGGCTCTGCAAAAAGCAGGCATCGCAAGCCCAACTCCAATCCAAGCCTTGAGCTTTAAAGCCATCCGAGATGGTTATGATGTCTTGGCACAATCCATGACAGGATCCGGCAAGACCCTCGCTTTTGCTTTGCCCCTTGCCATTACCATCGAAGAAGTAAAGAAGATGCATGCCTCTGCAAAATCAGAGCCTCGCGCCCTGATCTTGACCCCAACCCGAGAGTTGGCAGAGCAAGTAGCCAAAGTATTCGACACCTTGTTGCGTCCCTGTGGCATGCGTACCCTTTGCATCGTCGGAGGCGCCTCTTATCGCAAACAAGAAGATGCCCTGCACAGCGGCGTGGACATCGTCGTGGGAACTCCCGGTCGATTGGTGGACCTTCTCGAGCGTGGTTCTTTGAACCTTCAGTCCATCCAAACCTATGTATTGGATGAAGTGGACCAAATGCTGGACATCGGATTTGCCAAGGAATTGGAATCCATCCGCAAATTGTTGCCAAAGAAGATCCAAACTCTTTTCTTCTCTGCTACCTTGAATCCAATGGCCACACGATTGGCAAACTCTTTGCTCCGCACCCCGATCCAGATTCGTATGAATCGAATCGATGAGCAAACGTCTCACATTGAGCACGGTTATGCAGTAATCCGTTCTGGCTTGAAGATCCAAGCTTTGTATTGCTTGCTTACTTACTTCCGTCCTTCACAAGGGATTATCTTTTGTGAAACCAAGAAGGAATGTAACGAGATTTCTCAAGCCCTTCGCAAGAAAGGCCTACAAGCCGCTCCATTGAACAGTGACTTGGGCCACTATGACCGTCAATCCACCATGAACCAGTTTAAGGGTGGTGGATTGCAGTTCTTGGTTGCCACCGATGTGGCAGCCCGTGGAATCGATGTACAAGGTCTTCCTTTGATCATCAACTTCTCTGTACCTCGCAAAGTAGATAGCTACACCCACCGTGTAGGTCGTACCGGACGCGCAGGATTGTCAGGAAAAGCTTGGACCCTATTGTCTCCTGATGAAGTCAGCAGCTACGAGCGTCTGTTGATCCAAGTCAAGCGCAAGGCAGAAGAGATTACCCTTCCGACCCAAGCGATTTACTTGCAAACCGTCATTCAGCAAGAAATGGAACAACTGCAACCCGATGCAGCTACTCCAAATCCTTCAGAAGCAACAAAGGCCCAACAAGTTGACCAACTCTTGACAGGCCTAGAGCCTGAAAGATGCAGAGAATTGCTCAAAGCAATTTTGATGCGTCGCATCCGTACCATTCAAGTGGAAGAAATGGAAAAAATGCAGATCGCTCGCAAGGACATTGCATTTCAATCTTCCTACTCTCGACAAAGACGACCTTTTTCTCGTGGGCGTGAGCCGAGACGAGAAGGATCTTCTGATAACGGTGGTGGTCGTGGGTTTTACGGCAAATCAAGTGGAAGCGGAGAAGGCTATCGTCGAGACTCTGCCCCTAGCAGCAGCGGTGGGTTTCGACGGTCTCGCTAAGACGAAAGTCTAGCCTTTCGCTTGGGTGAACTTAAGTAAATCTTCAGCATCCACGGGAACGTTGTCACATTCTTCCGGATCTAGCACTTCTTCAAGGGGAAGCTCATCTGCCGCCAATTGCTTGTGGTTTTTGAGCTTGTCCTTTTGTTTTTTAAGCTGCCCGACCAATTTGTCCACCAACAAGTCTATGGACCCGTACATGTCCTTACACGAACTTTCCACCTCAAAACTAAATCCATCTCCCCCCTTCACACTGCAATGGGCTGTCTGATTATAACCTTCTGTTGAGAAGGTAATGAGAGCATCGATGGGCTTGGTGGAGAATTTTTCGATTTTCTGTACGATTTTTGCTTCTGCATAATCGATAAGAGCCTGGGATGTTTTCATGTGCTTGAATGAAAAGCGGCACTGCATGGAATGACCTCCAAAAATAGAGACAACGGGCACACACTTTAGACTTTACACGTCCATGCTTTAAAAATCTATGAAAGGTGGTAAAAGGAAAAGACATTTGTTTGGGTAGACAAGCAATGGGAAAACGTGCAGAACTAGAAAGTTTGTGGGTCAACTCAATCACGCGCACGCTTAGTGGAACAACCGGTTGATTTCGCAAGGAAAGGAATCATCATCGAACCGATACATATGAGCGTGGAGGTTCTTCATGTTACCTATCACAATCAAGAAAATGGATGGTCTGTACTCAAAATCCGTGATTTACAGTCCTTAGAACGAGAGACTGCGGTCGGGGTTTTTTCCACCATTCATGCAGGGGAATCCTATCGCCTTTCTGGATTATGGACCACCCACCCGAGTTTTGGGAAACAGTTTAAAATTCAAAGATTTACAGAAATACTGCCTCATACAGAAAGCGGGCTCATCCGCTATCTTTCTTCTGGCGTCTACAAAGGCATTGGGCCCAAAATCGCAGAACGGATCGTTTCCCATTTTGGCGTGAAAACCCTAGATATTTTGCA
The DNA here is from genome assembly GCA_947475005.1 of Deltaproteobacteria bacterium. GTDB lineage: Bacteria > Bdellovibrionota_B > Oligoflexia > Oligoflexales > Bog-1112 > CANIBL01. The sequence continues at coordinate 78,957 of CANJLI010000004.1, forward strand.
CCATCATCCCGAAAAATTGCTAGATATACCCAAAATGACGGCTCGGCTAGCAAAAAAAGTCGCGCAAGCATGGAAAGAAAAACAGCTATCGGCGGACACCCTGCTCTTTTTGTCCGAGCACGGCATGTCGAGCAATCTCGGCCAAAAAATCGCCAAGACCTACGGCGACAAAACCATTGAAATCATTTCCCGCAACCCCTATCAGCTTATTGATGATTTTCGCGGCATCGGATTCCTAACTGCAGATAAAATTGCACGCTCTTTGGGGTGTGCTGTAGATTCTCTCTTCCGTCTCCAAGCAGGAGTTTTGCATCTCCTGCAGCAAGGATCCGAACGTGGACACTGCTACCTAACCCCCGCACAGATTCAAGGTGATCTGCAAACTCTGCTTCAACTCACACCTGAGCAAATCGCAACGTGCACGTACCCTGCATTGGAAGAGCTGCAGAAAAAGAGGGCGGTGGTAGAAAGCGATGGAGGTTACTACACCAAAGACCTCTATCTCTCCGAGTTCTCTGCGGCGATGCACATCTCCCGCATTTTGAGTACCCCACTACCTGCCCATATGGGAACTCCAGATGTCATTCGACAAAAAGCTACGCAATGGGTAGAGGCCTACCAACAGACGAATGCCGTGCAAGTGAGCGCGCGCCAAAGTGATGCTATTTTGCAAGCTGCTCAAGAGAAAGTCTTTATTTTAACAGGGGGCCCTGGGGTCGGAAAAACCACTACGGTACGTGCCCTCATTTTATATTTTCAATCTCAGCAATGTCAGGTGTTGCTAGCAGCACCTACAGGGCGAGCGGCACAGCGCCTATCAGAAATTTCCCCAGTACCTGCAAAAACCATTCATCGACTCCTCGAGTGGTCAGCCCACGAGAATCAGTTTCTGAAAGATGCCACAAATCCCCTACGAGCCGATGTGGTAGTAATCGACGAAGCCTCGATGTTGGATATTCATCTTGCAAGCCAACTGTTGCAGGCTATTCCTTCTACCACTCGATTGATCCTCATCGGAGACGTGGATCAGTTACCAGCTGTAGGACCGGGTAACTTTTTGTCCGATCTTCTGCAAAGCAAGAAAGTACCATGCTTACAACTGACGGAGATTTTCAGACAAGCCGCTTCCTCGCAAATTGTGCAAATTGCACATGCCATCAATCGAGGGCAAGTACCTGCCTTTGAGCCGCAGAGCGATAGCGACTGCCTCTTTTTACCGGCTCATTCTCCCCAAGACATCTTGGAGATGATTCGATTGCTGATGGGGAAAACCCTAAAGGAACGAGGGTTTGATCCTGTACGCGAGGTGCAAATCCTTACTCCAATGAATCGAGGACCCTTGGGAAGTCTGGCACTGAATCAAGAGATGCAAACCCTCCTCAATCCAAAACCCACAAGTGCGCGTGAGTCGGATATCCCTCGCAATGGGTTTGTTTTGCGCCAAGGGGATAAGGTGATTCAAACCGTAAACAATTACGAGCAAAATGTGTTCAACGGGGATATTGGATTTGTGGAGCATACGAGAGTAGAGGGTGGTAAAGTCATCGTTTCTTTTCAAGGGCGCAATGTACAATATGAAGGGGAGGGCATTCAGGAACTGCTGCTTGCGTATGCCGTAAGCATTCACAAATCCCAAGGCAGTGAGTTTCCGGTGGTGATCATTCCCGTGAGCATGCAACATTACATTATGCTGCAACGAAATTTATTTTACACAGCATTGACCCGAGGTAAGAAACTAGCGATCTTTATTGGAGAGCCAAAAGCATTGGCCTGTGCCATTCAAAACCAAGACAGTCGCAAGCGACAGACCCAGTTAAGCGCAAGAGTTCAAGCCGCAACCGTATGATGCAAAAGGGGGCCAAATATGCTGGTTATTGCCCATCGAGGCAATCTCGAATGTGGATTGGAAAATAGTTGGACCGCATTTTTACAAGCTGTGGCCCACAAATGTGACCGCATCGAGTTCGATGTTTTATTTTCGAAAGACAACCACCCCTTCGTGATCCACGATGAAAATTTGCTTCGTCTTACAGGGGTCGATAAAAATCTAGATGCTCTCACCACCCAAGAAGTAGAAAAAATCACCTTGCTCAATGGGGAAAAAATTCCCAGATTCGAAGACGTACTCGATTATTTTGCACCGAAAATCTCGCTAAACATCGAACTCAAAAGCATACGAGCCGACCATGCCCATCAGGTCGGTGCTCTGTTATGTGAGAGACGAGATCCTCATTTGATGATCATTTCCTCTTTCTATACAGAACCGTTGGTTGCCCTTCGAGGGCGATATCCAGCCTTGCTGCGAGCGGTGTTGTGTGACAACGATATTGCGACCCCTCTGGGACCTCAAGGTTTAATGAAAGAGGTCGATACATCCATCATTCATCCAGAAGCCAATTGGATTACCGACACTTTTATGGACCACGCTCGACAACAAAATTGGAAAGTCTTCCCTTGGATTGGAAAAGCGGAGGAAGCTAAAAATCCCACTGCAAGTTGGGAGCGCTTGCGAGCCCTCGGCGTGGAGGGATTGTGCACCAATTTTCCGATTGCCATGCGACAATGGCTTGAACACTGATTTCATTTCATGCGAGGCACGTATGCAAGACGAGATCCACGCTTTAGGTCCCAGATGGCGCATTTTTTGGGTACAAGCCTCTGATGGAACGGCCTTGCGGTGTGGGCTCTGGACCCAAACACCTACACCAAGTCGCTACGTACTACTCTCGAATGGAAGAGGGGAATACATTGAAAAATACGCCTACCTCCCCGAAGATATTCACCTGGATGCAGACACTGCATTTTTAACCTGGGACCATCGAGGGCAGGGGGCCTCGGGAGGTATTCGATTTCATATCGATAGCTATGATCAATTTATAGGGGATGTGCAGAAGATTGTGGGAGAAGTTGTGGGGCAATGCCCTTATTCGATCGTGGCTCACTCCATGGGAAGTTTGATTGTTTTGCAGGGAGTTCTAGAAGGAAAGTTGCTACCACAAGCCGTATTTTTAAGTGCACCCTTGCTGGGATTTCCAGTCTCGCCTACGGCTCAGTGGGCTGCGACTCAATTTTTGACCATTGCCAATCGAGTTTCTTGGCAAACCAAACGCTGGCTTCCCTATGGAAGAAAGAAACGACCTTTTGAGGACAACCCCTTCACCCACAGCCCTGAACGGTATGCCACTTTTCTGGCCACCCCATTCCCGAGTGAAGCCATGACATTTGGCTGGCTTTTGGCGACTCAACAAGCACTAAAAAAAGTCTTTCAACCAGCGATGCTTTCTCGTTTGTCGATTCCGGTGCATCTTTTTGTCGCTGGTGACGATCGGGTGGTGGAGAATACGGAAAGCTTGCGGTGGGTTGCGCTGGCACAGCAATATGCCCCTTCCAAACCTGTGAGTACCTGGGTGAATGGGGCGCGCCATGAGTTGCTCTTCGAGAGCGAGGCTTATTACAAGGCTGTTTTAGATCCTATCAAGACTAAGATCGGGAGATCGGGGACACCTACCGAATCAGGGTAGCTGGGGGAATCCCCAGCTACCCTGATTCGGTAGGTGTCCCGAATGCCGCTTCCTTAAGAATATAATTGTCATCTTTTGCTTACGTTCAAGATGGCAACCCATCCGTCATCCCAAGGCTGCATAGCAGCCGTATGGGATCTCGATAAAAACGCAGGGATCCCACACGGTCCCTTCGGGACCTTGGGATGACGGATTTCCAAGGATTTAGGCAAATAGTACCCTTAAGGATGCGCCATTCGTAGGTGTCCCCGATCTCCCTCATCCAAATACCAGAAAATATCCTTTCGTTTTTTTGTAAGATCGAATAAAATCGATCTAAATACATCTTTAAACAGAATGTTAAACAACAACGGAATGTTACAAGGAGTTGAGGATGCAGATGCAAGCGCCCCTGCTTCGAAAAATGCCAGGCCACGAAGCAGGCCACCCCAGCGAAGAAGAAAAACTACGGCTGAAAGAAGCCGCTGAAAGAGTCCAAAAAGAAATCGAAAACTACTGTCCCTCCGTTCAGTATCCCGTACACGGCACCTACTGCTGGAAATCCATGATCACTGAAGAGATGGGGGTCTCGTAGCACAGTTGGGCCCCAGCTGTGCAGCTTGTCCCGTTCTTAGCTGCGCTGTACAAGCGATATAACTATCTTGTGCTCGAATGAATTGCACAAAGGCGGGAGAATCCTTTCTTGCATTTTCGTCCGGCACAGATAGCTTCGCCCAATACGGTTCATGGTCGAAATACCAGGAACTTTGGACTACCACGCCGTTGTGAGAATCGATTGTATCCGTATATGCCACCATTTTATCGGTTCGCACCTCTTGTACAGCCCCGGAAAGAATCACTGGCAAATCGTTAAAATGAATCAAACTCGCCAGATGATCATGCCCCACTAGAATCGCTGTAATTTTGTGCCTGTATTTCCAAATAATCGGCCGAATGGCAAGTTGGAATTTTTTCTTTTCTGTCCACTCGTGAAAAGTAGAAACCGTATAAGAAGGGTGATGATAAATCAAAAATACATAGGAAGACCGTGTCTCTTGCAGTTTTTTATCTAAAAATTCCGCTTGCTCCATCGCTCTATCTTCATTGTCTGAATTCAATACAATAAACCGAGCCGTCCCTATTTTGTATGTGTAAAATTCTTCTGGCATAGAGAAAAATTTCATCTCTTTTGTATAATTGTCCCTATGATTACCAATCGCAACCATTGAAAATCGCATCCCCAGCGAAGTCCACGGCTCCCATACCTTTTCATATGTGGTCTTTTTATGGTCGTAGAGATTGTCTCCCGGTAAAATTAATTGTTGAACATTAGCCCTATGAATCGATTGTCTCACCATCGCACTTGCCTGCGTAATCGCACCGCCATCTCCAATAATGGCAAATTCCGAGTGTTGAGAAAAAAGTGCACTTCCTACACTCGCCCAAAGTAAACAGATACTAATTCTGAGGGGGGAAAATAGCCACTTGCTCATTTTGGCTCCTTTTTGCAAAGTGAGGACTCGACGGTAACATACCAAAAGGGTAGCGGAAATGAACATAAATCCATTCGGTTCACATAAAACGATTGTGCCAGCTGATTTTTATTGCCGAGAAGATATTTTTGCCAAAGAACGAGAACAGATTTTCAAAAAAAACTGGGTTTATGCCGGTAAACGAACCGACTTACAAAAAGAAGGTGATTTTTATACAGTAGAGGTATTGGGAATTCCTATTCTCGTTTGGCTCACAAAATCGGGATTAAAAGCATTTGTAAATGTGTGCCCCCATCGAGGGGCACAACTGAAATTGGAAACAACTGGATGTGCTCACGCCCTCAGTTGCCATTATCACGGTTGGACCTGGGACCAAGCAGGCAGTCTCAAACGAGTCCCCGGAGAAAGACTCGAAGAGAATTTTGAAAAATGCAACTATCCATTGACGGAGCTTGCTGTAGGTGAGCTGTCTCCTTTTGTATTTATTCACTTTGAGAAAAACCCTGCCCCCTTTGCCTCACAATTTAAAATCTTGTTAGAAGCCATTTCAACGCGGGGGATTGACTATGCACAACTGACTTACTATGGAAAAAAATCCTATTCGATGAAATGCAACTGGAAGACCGTGGTGGAGAATTTTTTGGAATGCTATCACTGCCCCATCAGTCATCCTAGCTTTTGCGATCTCATCAATATGGCAGATTATGAAGTGAAGACCTATGACAGACACTCCACTCAATATGGATATTTGCGAGCGGAAACGCTTACGAATGGGGAGTGTCCCCAGAATAGCCATTATGGAATCTACAACTACATCTATCCTTTGTTCATGGTGAATACCTATCCCGGAAAAGGCAATGCCTCGATCAACATCATCGAACCCATCAGCGCAGAAGAAACCTTAGTAACCTATGAATTCTTTTTGGATCCAACCATGGGGCCGAAAGAAATCGAAGAAAACATTGCCCTGGTGCATCAGGTACAACTGGAAGATGTCATCATTTGTGAATCTGTTCTTCGAGGGCTCAAGTCAGGTTTTTATAAAACCGGGTGGTTGATGGGCGCCGAACGCGGCGTCCATCATTTTCAAGACCTTCTATCCCGTGATCTAGAAATGGTACAATACCCATATCTTCAGTAGGACAAAACAATGAGGTAAGGGTTGCGTACATTTTTTATCACTTTTTTGTTGCTCACAAGTGTTGCTTGTAAAAAAAAATCCAGCTCGGATGCCGTCACAAACAATGCACCGAGCGAATCGGCATTCAAAACCACTACAACTTGCGGAGTGCCCTTGGCGCTCTTTACACCTTCAAGCCCCCCGGTCTATGCGCCACTCTTACAAACTTCTACCCCCCAGCTGGCAGAGCTGATCTATGATGTAAAGTACCGCACTTTGTTGATTTCATTTAAAAATCTTCCAATCCCTGGATCGGAAGACGCAACCACAGCTGACTACGGCAAATACAAAATCTGTGGGGACGATGGGACGTGCCTAAAAAGTTGTGTCAATGGCACCTGCACGGAGGAAGTGGTTACTGTCAGCTGGGTAGAGGAGGTCCCCATTCCAGATACGGTGATGACGCAACGACGAGAAGTTTTTAGTGTGTACACCACCTCTTGTGTGAACGCCTCTCGACGTATGGCCAGCAATACACCGGGAGCTCCCACAGGCGCAGACAACCCCGAGTGTGGAGCATGGACCCACAATATCGTGCAACATGCTCAGAATGGAGATCCACAGCTCGAAGCATTGATCATGCAAATCCACCAAAGCGAGCTCAACCGACAAGCCCTCTCTGCAGATCTTGCCAGTGCAGCAGCCGCGTACCTCAATACTGTCTCCCCTTCAACCCCTTCCACCGCGCTTTTTCTTGCTGGAACAGGCTCAGAGCCTTCAGGAAACATCAACCTCCAACTGCTAGCAAACAATGCTATCGTCGGTCAAGAAAGGATGGGCGGCTTACTGAAAGAGGGAATACTCGAAGCTCTGCAAGACGCGACCCAAAGCTCGGCCTCTGCTACCAGCCTTGCACTTGCTGGCACGACATCACCCGATTGTCCGCCTACCTCCGATGCGCCAGCTATCAGCTCTACTAAGACAACAGCAGAAGATTCTGGCTCTACACCGCCTATCGCTCCCTCTCCCACAGATCCTGTCGCTGCTTCTCCAACCTCGACAACTGACACTACCTCAACTGACACTACCTCTTCTTCCGATGATTCAGGAGGAGGAGGGCTCTCCCTGCAGCAAAAAATCGGAACCGGGCTGATTGCAGGGGGGCTATTAACACTGCTCATTGTGGGGATCGGGAGCAGGTTTACCGGGGGAGACAAAAGGCCTGCAAAGGCCACGACTGCAAGCACAGCAGCAGCAGCTGGAGAGGGAGTTGTAGTTGCAGCCACGCACACCGAGCTAGAAGTAGCGAGGGCCGGAGGAACAGCCAAACCCGAAGAGCTCGCCAAGCTAAAAGCCAAAGCCGAAGTCAAAGCCCCTAGCGGTAGGCTCAAAGCTGTAGGCTGGGGCGCGACCATTGGTGCCATTGCCGTAATTCTATTCGGAGCCCTTGCAGAGGCTGGGGTATTCCTCGCTTCCACACCCGACCAAGAGTTCCAAGCTGCAATCGGTACCGTCGGCGCTGCATATAACCAGTCCAAACAAGAGTGGGCTGGGCTTCAAACCAAACTGGATGCCGTACTCTCAGCACGAGCAGCAGATGTTGCAAAATAAAAGAGGAAGGGGGACACGCATGAGTCAAGTGGGGACACCAGAGAATGGCGCTTCCTTAAGGATATAATTATCATCTTTTGCTTACGTTCAAGATGGCAACCCATCCGTCATCCCAAGGCTGCGTAGCAGCCGTATGGGATCTCGATAAAAACACAGGGATCCCATACGGTCCCTTTGGGACCTTGGGAT